>JBBQUA010000072.1:0-22650 GCA_038212905.1 Hyphomicrobiales bacterium | reverse complement strand
GTTACCTATGGCGCGCCCGCGCCGCGCCAGGTCTATGTCGATCGCGATCCCGACCTGCTGTTCACGCCGTCGATTCCCTATGTTCCGGTTGTTCCACTCACGCTCAACAGGCCCTTTCTTCCGGGGTCTTCGACGCTGCCGGGCTATTACGGATCGAGCTATTCCAATGATTACCGGGGCGCCTATTACGGCGGCCCCAACATCGGCTACTGGGAACGCCTGCCCTACGCCTGCGGCGTTTACGGCTACTGCTAGGGCTTTAAAGCTTCGCCGCGCGCCTCGCGGCTCAGCCGGGCATTACGCTGCACCACCGAATAGGTCGCCAGCGCAAACACGATCACCAGCAGTTGCGCGGACAGCGCCTCGATCGTCGGGTTTAGTCCGATCACGCCGAGCCAGGTCATGCTTTTCAGCTCGGTGACCGGCAGCATCGACTGTTCCTGGAATTCCTGCACCGCTTCGCCGATAAACTTGATCGCCATCACAAACAGGAATGCCGAGGTGATGATGAACAGCGGCCGCAGCGGAAGTTTCTGCGCGATCAGGTTGATGAAATAAAACAGCACGACGAGCCCGAGCGTCGCAGCGCCAAGGCCCGCGAACAAACCGACGCTCCAGCCGCCCTCGGCGGACGCAAGCGCGTTGATGAACAGCACGGTTTCGGCGCCCTCGCGAAACACCGCGAGGAAGGCAAGTGCGGCAACCGCCCACACGGTGTCCTGCGCCAGCGCGCTATCGGCCTTGTGCGCCAGATAGTCCTGCCAGCCGCGCGGATCCTGCTTCACCATCAGCCAGCCGCTGACATAGAGCATCAGGCTTGCGGCGACGAGAATGATGATGCCCTCGAGCACGTCGCTGTGTTGGCCCGAATTCAACACCGCAAACAGCCACGCCGCGACGATGCTGGCTCCGACCGCGGCGAGCGCGCCGCCATAGAGCGCCTGGATCCGATGACCGGCGCCAGCCTTGATCAGATAACCGGCAAGTGCGGCGATCACCAGCATGGCCTCCAGCCCCTCGCGGAGCAGGATGACGGCGGCCTGAATGAATGCAGATGACATGAACCAACCTGTGTTTTTCGGCGTGGCTGGTTTTATCGCCCAAACACCTTAAGTAAAGCTGTGGCGCTCCACACGAGTTCGTCAATCGACGCGTGGAGGCGCAAAAGCCCCGCAAACAGGGCACTTATGCATGAACGGCGAAAATTAGAATCGATCCATTCAGCCGGTTTGGGTGACCGGCAGAACCAGTTTCTGCAGCCACGATGCCGGCTGCCGCGCCGCCAACCGCTCGGCCTGAAAAATCGACAATGTCAAAACCGCAATCGCAACGGCCTGGTGAGCCAGGGCGAGAGCCATCGGAACCTGGTTTAACAGCGTGAGAATACCCAGTGCCGCCTGCAACGTCACGGCAGCCGCCAGCCACAATGCACCGTTGACCACCGCTGTTCCCGCCCGCGACCTGATGGCATCGAGCGCGTGAAACACCGCCAGCAGAAACAGCGCATAGGCGGTCACGCGATGCTCGAACTGCACCGTCAGCGTATTGTCGAACAGGTTACGCCACCATGGTTGTTCAAACAACAATCGCGCCGATGACGGCACCAACGCGCCGTCGATATCCGGCCAGGTGTTGTAGACCTTGCCCGCGCGCAGACCCGCGACCAGCGCGCCCAAATAAAGCTGCACGAAGGTCAGCACCAGCACAGCTATACCTGTGATCTTCAGCCGCGGTAATGCAACTGACGGCGTCCGCTCCGCCATTCTCCGCAGCGTCCAGACCAGGGCTGCGAAAATCAGCAACGCCAGCACCAGATGGGTCGCCAGCCGATAGTGTGAAACTTCGACCCGCTGCGAAAGCCCTGAGGCCACCATCCACCAGCCGACCGCACCCTGCAGCGCGCCGAGGCCGAAAATCAACCAAAGCCGGCGCTGCAGCCCGGCGCTCAACGCGCCGCGCCACAGGAACCAGAGAAACGGCAGCAGATAGGCGACGCCGATCACGCGCCCGAGCAGCCGATGGCTCCATTCCCACCAGAAGATCGTCTTGAACTCGTCCAGACTCATCCCGGCGTTGAGTTCGCGATATTGCGGGATGGTCTTGTAGGCCTCGAACGCCTGGGTCCATTGCGCATGGTCGAGCGGCGGCAGGGTGCCTGCGACCGGCTTCCACTCTACAATCGAAAGCCCGGATTCGGTGAGACGCGTGGCGCCGCCGACCAGCACCATCACCGCGATCAGCACCGCGACGGCGAGCAACCACCATCTGACGGCGCGAAAGCGTGGCGTTTGTTGTAAGGCAATAGCGGTCATCGAAGCCGTGCTTGAATGAATTTGCGCGCACCTTATAGTCCGCCCCTTCCCGCGCGCAAGGCGCGCCACGGCAGCGAGTTGCACATTTCCGTCATGACAATACGCACTCGCAAATTCCTTGGAACCATCGCGCTGCTGGTGCTCGTGGTGGTGTGGTCGTTGCTGGGAATGACGATAGCGCAGACGCCATGGCTGGCGAATTCGGGGCTGCTGCAGGCCATCTTCTATGTCGTCGCCGGCATCGGCTGGGTGCTGCCGGCGATGCCGATCATCAGCTGGATGTCGAAGCCGGATCTCTAGGGGCTGACCGCAAATTCAGCCTACGAAATGATGAAGCTCGTCATGCCCGGGCTTGTCCCGGGCATCCACGTCTTTGCTTCAGCTCGGCCAGAAAGACGTGGATGGCCGGGACAAGCCCGGCCATGACGAGAACAGGGTCCTTCGGATCGCCCCTACGGTCTCCGGGTCGGCGCCACCGGCGCGAAGGCGGCGCCCGACAGCTGCACCCGCATGGCGCGCAGCGAGCGCTGCCTTCCGTCCCAGGAAAGCCGCGGCAGCGCGTGCAGATTGGTTCGGCCTTCGGCGTGAACCACACCCGCCAGCGCCGACGCCGCACTGACAAAACCGGCCTCCTCGGCCATCTGAACGTGTTTTCGGGCGAAGGCGGCGCGATCGCCGAATGGATAGGCGAAATGCCTGACCTCGCGGTGGAACGCGGCCTGCGCCACCGCGCTGCCCATCGTCATCTCGCGCTGCGCATCGGCATCCCTGAGGTTCGACAGCACCGGATAGTTGACGGTGGCACTGCCGATCGTCACCTTGGGATCCGCCGCAAGTCTCGCCAGATCGTCCCAGTCCATCGCGGCCTCGCGCGACAGCGTCGCGAGGTCGACCGAGTATCGCTTGCACAGATCGTTGATCGCGGCCGACAGATCCGGCGGCGGCAGCGTGCGCATCCAGCCCCGCAGGAATTCATAGAGCTGATATTTTTCGGCATTGCCTTCGATGTCGAAGTGCTGCTCGGTGCGATCCATCACCAGGCTGATCCGGCCCTCGCGCGCGATGATGGCTTCCAGCGCCAGCCACCAGGCCTCGCCAAGACGGTCCGGAAACGCGGTCGGCAGGTAAACCGTGAACGGCACGCCGTGCCGCGACAACACCGGATAGGCCGAAGCAATCAGATCCTTATAGCCGCCGTCGAAGGTCAGGCCCACGAACCGCCGTGGCGTGGGCGACGTGACCGCGCGATGGCAAACCTCGTCCATCGAGACGATATCGAACTTCCAGCGTTTCAGGGCCCGGATGGTGCGGTCGAGAAATTTCGGTGTGATTTCGTGCGACCGCAGCGGCTGAAAGCGGCCGGCGCGCGGCGGCCGCACTCGCTCGAACCGCAAAACCACCCCGGCGCCGCCGATGCCCCGCCCCCTCAGCCAATGCCGGCCTGTGAACCAGGCCAGTTCCAGCCGCAGATTGGTCAGGAAGAGGTTTTCGGATGACAAGTTCACGTCCCCAGATGCGGCGGTCCCGCCCCGCCGCGGTCGCCATTGTCCTTACTCTTTGTTGACATTTCTTTGCAAAGGTCGGCCCAAGCTGAAAAATGTAAATAATCCCCTACATCCGGGTATTGCGATGACCATGGCCGCCACGATCGACAACCGAACGGGGCAAGCTCCGGCATCGACGCAGATCAGCCGCATCGCCGGCATCGATATTCTCGGCGATCTCGACAAGGCCGAGACCATCTGGCGCGGCCTCGAAGACGCCAGGCAGTTTTCCACGCCGTATCAGCGTTTCGACCTGCTCGCCGCCTGGCAGCGACAGGTCGGCGCGCGCGAGGGTCATCGTCCCTTCATCGTAACCGCCTATGATTCCGAGCGCCGGCCGCTGTTGCTGCTGCCGCTCAGCCTCAGCCACGAGCACGGCGTTCGCACCGCGAGCTTCATGGGCGGCAAGCACGCCACCTTCAACATGGCGTTGTGGGATCGGGAATTCGCCGCTCACGCCGGCGCCGCCGACCTCGACGCGCTGGTATCGGCGATACGCGCAAGCTCCGAGGCCGATGTCCTGGCGCTGGGCCAGCAGCCCCTGAACTGGCGCGGCGTGCCGAACCCGATGGCGCTGTTGCCGCACCAGGCTTCCGCCAATGACTGTCCGCTGATGAGGATCGTGCCCGAGGAGCCGCCGACCGTGCGGATCTCGAGTTCGTTCCGGCGCAGGCTCAAGGGCAAGGAACGCAAGCTGCAGGCCCTTGCCGGCTATCGTTCCTACGTCGCGGCATCGGACGTCGACATCAAGCGGCTGCTCGACTGGTTCTTCGTCATCAAGCCGCAGCGGATGGCGGAGCAGAAACTGCCCAACGTGTTCGCCGACCCCGGCGTCGAGGAATTCGTCCGCGACGCCTGCATGGCGCAGCTTGCGGACGGTGGCCGGGCCATCGATATTCACGCGCTCGAATGCGACGACGAGGTGATCGCGATCTTCGCCGGCGTCAATGACGGCCACCGTTTTTCCATGATGTTCAACACCTACACGCTGTCGGCCAGTTCGAAATTCAGCCCGGGCCTGATCCTGATGCGCGACATCGTCGACCACTATGCCGGGCACGGCTATCGCGCGCTCGATCTCGGGATCGGATCGGACGAATACAAAAGGCTGTTCTGCAAGGACGACGAGCCGATCTTCGACAGCTTCATCCCGCTCAGCCTGCGCGGCAAACTGGCCGCCGCCGCGATGTCAGGCGTCAACCGCGCCAAGCATCTGGTGAAGCACAATCCGGCGCTGTTTGATTTGGCGCAGAAGCTGCGCAGCGCGTTTCGCTAGGCGCTGATCTTCGTCGTAGACTCGAACCTATCACAACAAAGATTGTCGTCGCCCGGCTTGACCGGGCGATCCAGTACGCGGCGGCTTCTCGATTCATCTCAAACGTCTCTGGAATACCGGGTCGCCCGGTCTTCGCCGGGCGATGACAGTGGTGTGTGTGCGAGAGCGGCGCTACGCCGCCACCACCCGCGGGCCGGGCTCGGCTGTATCCGAAGAAGGCTGCACCGGCTCGCTCAGCATCGTCACCTCGGAAAAACCGACCGCGCGCAGCTGATCGCACATCAGGGTGCGGGCGTCCGGCGCCATCGAGGCATCCGGCACCACCACGGCGCGCGCCTGCGCGGTCAGCAGTTCCGCCGGCAGGTCGGAAGCGGTGCCGGCATCCAGCACCACATGGTCATAGACCCGCAGCAAGGCGTCGATCGCCAGCGTCAACCGCGGCGATTGCAGCAGGCTGCGGTCTGAGCCCGGACGTCCTGATGTCACGAGGTGAGCCCGCGACAGCCGATCCCTGGTAATGACCTGCGAGAACGAGGCCTCGCCCAGCATCAATTCCGCCAGGCCCGGCGCGGCGGGATCGACCGACACCGCGGAGATCGCCGGCGACGACGCCGACAGATCGACCACCACGACCCGGGCATGGCGCGCCACCAGGCGTGCCAGCGTCAGCGCGGTCAAGGTGATGCTTTCGTCCGAGGCGGTGCCGAGCACGGTGACCTTGCGCGCGGCGTCGCCGGCGCTGCGCAGATCATCGGCCAGCCGCTCCATTTCGGAGAGCTCGGGCACGATGCCGGGAGACTCGGGGAATGCCGGAGCCGCTTCGGGCTCGAATTCGGGTTCGCGTTCGAATTCGGGCTCGGCGGCGACCGTAACGGTCGCAGCCCTGACAGTATCAGACTTGGCCCGGATCGCCGCCGGTGCGGATGCAATCGCAGCCACCGCACGCGGCGCCGTCATGCGCAGCAATTCGCCTGTCACGATCGCCCCGGCGGTCAGCATCAGCGTTGCCAGCGTCGCGATCAGCACGATCGGCAGCTTCTTCGGATAGGCCGGGGTATTGGAGACGCTGGCGCGGGAAATGATCCGGCCGTCGGCAGGCGCCGCCTCGATGTTCTCGCGGGTGTTGGCCTCGCGGTATTTCGCGAGATAGGATTCCAGCAGGTCGCGCTGCGCCTTGGCCTCGCGCTCGAGCGCGCGCAGCTGCACGTCCTGGGTGTTGGTCGAACCCGCCTGTTTCTTCACCTGCTCCAGGCTGGCGCTGAGGCCTTCGACCCTGCCGCTGGCGATGCGGGCGTCGCTGTCGAACGAACGCGACAGCTTGCTGGCTTCCTCGCGCAGCTGGCGGTCGAGGTCATTGAGCTGCGCCTTCAACTCCTTGATGCGCGGATGGTTGTCGAGCAAGGTCGAGGACTGCTCGGCGAGCTGCGCGCGCAGCGTGACACGCTGCTCGGACAGCCGCCGCGTCAGTTCGGAATTGAGCACCTCGGATGCCTCGATCGGCTTGCCGCTCTGGAGCATTTCACGGATCAGCCGCGCCTTCGATTCGGCGTCGGACTTCAGCGCGCGGGCATTGTTCAGTTGCGTGTTCAGCTCACCCATCTGCTGGTTCGACAGCGTGGTGTTGTTGGTGCCGACGAACAGGCTGGATTTCGAGCGGAAATCCTCGACCCGGGATTCGGCTTCGGCGACCTTCTTGCGCAGGCTGTCGATCTCGCCCGACAGCCACAGGCCGGCGGATTTGGCCTGCTCCTGCCGTGCATTCTGCTGCAGCACCAGATAGCCGTCGGCGATGGAGTTGGCGACGCGCGCCGCCAGTTCCGGATCCCACGACTGGAATTCGATGACGATGACGCGCGACTTATCGACCGCATAGGCGGTGAAGCGGTCGTAATAGGTGTCGAGCACGCGCTCTTCGGGGGCCAGCGAGAACGGGTCGCGGCCGATGCCGAACAGGGCCAAAAGCGACTTGAACGGCGAAAGCCCTTTCAGCACCGGATCGAATTCCGGGCGCTCGGCGAGCTTGTTCTTCCTGATGATCTCGCGCGCGAGATCGCGCGACAGCAGCAACTGGACCTGGCTGGTGACCGCCTCGGCATCGACGACGGTGCTGCGCTCCTCGCTGCGCTCGCCGTTCGGCCGCAGGAAGATGTTCTCGCGGCCGTCGACCAGGATCCGGGCCTCGGATTTGTAGCGCGGGGTCACGAGGTTGACAGCGGTCACCGAGAGCACGGCGGCCAGCAGCGTCGGAACGATGATCCAGCCCTTCTTGCGGGCCAGCGCCTGGCCCAGCGCGCGCAGATCGAGATCGCCGGTGGGGAGTGCGGCGGCCGGTCGATGGGACTCTGGTGCCGGCTTCGCGACGGCCTTCTGGACCGCGGCTTTCTCGACCAGAGCTTTCTCGACCAGAGCTTTGGCCCTGCCCGCCTTGTCCTTGTCTGCACGCCAGAACGCTAAACGCATCGCACACTCCCGCGGACGCAACTCATCCACTCAACTGCGGCCGATTACACTCCATTAAGGTTGCCGCTGGGTTAATTCGCCCCATTGGCCCGGGAACGTCTGTCCCGGGAGCCCTGCGGTCACGTTTTGTTAACCATGAAAGCCCTTAATCGGAATCAGCAATTCCTGTGGGCTGTCCGATGCGAGTCGTGCGTGGCGTCATTCTCTGTCTGCTGACTGCGCTCGCTCTGGCGGGCTGCATGCGCACATCCGCGCCGGTCGCCGTGGTGCAGCCGCAGGCCGATCTCGATACGATGACCTATGGGCAAAGCTACGGCGCGACTCCTGCCCCGGTTACGGTGGCCTATGCCTCCGCCCCGCCGCCAACAGGATATGACACCGCCTATCATCTCGACGCCGGCGACAGACTGCGGGTCGTGGTCTACGGCCAGGAAGGTCTCACCAACTCCTACGCGATCGATGCCGGCGGCTCCATCACCATGCCGCTGATCGGCTCGGTGCCGGCACGCGGAAAAACGCCCGCGCGTCTTGCCGCCGACATCACCGCCAGGCTGCGCAACGGTTTCATCCGCGAGCCCTCGGTGGCGGTGGAGATCGAGGCCTACCGTCCCTTCTTCATCCTCGGCGAGGTTGCAGCCCCCGGCCAATATCCCTACGTGCCGAACATGACGGTGGAGAGCGCGGTCGCCATCGCCGGCGGCTTCTCGCCGCGCGCGCTGCGCGACCGCGTCACGATCACCCACAACGATCCCACCGGCTCGATGCGCACCATCGTACCGCTCGGCACCGCGATCAGCCCCGGCGATACCGTGCTCGTCGGCGAACGCTGGTTCTGATCATGCACCTGATTGAAGGTCAGCCGCTTCGTATCCTGCACGCGGTGCGGGCGCCGGTCGGCGGCATTTTCCGCCACATCATGGATCTCGCCAACGGCCAGGCCGATCGCGGCCACCACGTCGGAATCATCGCCGACAGCCTCACCGGCGGCGAACGCGCGGAAGCCGCACTGAAGGAAATCGCGCCGCGCCTGAAACTCGGCGTCCATCGCCTCGCGATTCGCCGCGAACCGTTTCCCACCGACGTGCTGGTGTGGGCGCATTTCATGCGCCTGATCAAGCGACTGAAACCGGATGTGCTGCACGGCCACGGCGCCAAGGCCGGCGCCTTCATCCGGCTGAAAGCCCGCTCGAAGGAAACCATTCGGGTCTACACGCCGCATGGCGGCTCGCTGCATTATCCCCTCAACACCGTGAAGGGCGCGATGTACAGCCGGCTCGAGCGCGCGCTGATGAACTCGACTGATTTGTTCCTGTTCGAGAGCGCGTTCGCGCGCGACACCTATCAGCGCACCATCGGGGTCCCGTCCGGCCTGGTGCGCTGCGTGTTCAACGGCGTCACCGCCGACGAGTTCGATCCGATCGTTCCGGCAGCCGACGCCACCGACGTGGTCTATGTCGGCGAATTCCGCCACATCAAGGGCGCGGACCTGTTGATCGACGCGGTGGCGCGGCTGCGCGCCGACGGCAGGCCGGTAACACTGACCTTGGCCGGCGACGGCGAGGAACTCGACCATCTCAAGGCCCAGATCCAGCGGCTCGGCCTCAACGAGGCGGTCCGCTTCATCGGCCACGTCAAGGCGCGTTACGGCTTTTCCAAGGGCAGGCTGCTGGTGGTTCCCTCGCGCGGCGATTCGATGCCCTATGTCGTGATCGAGGCGGCGGCGGCGGGCATTCCGATGATGGCCGCCAATGTCGGCGGCATCCCGGAAATTTTCGACACCCATACCGACGCGCTGTTTGCCCCCAACATCGTCGGCGCGATGGCGGACGCCATCGAAACAGCGCTGGAGGACCCCGAAGCCACGCTGGCGCGCGCGCGATCGCTGCGCGAGCGAATCTTCCTGCATTTTTCGCAGAAGGCGATGGTCGAAGGCGTGCTGGCTGGCTACCGCGACGCGTTTGCCGACCGTTAACCATTCCTTACTCCGCTAACCGTTTCTTCCGATTTGTCCTCTAATCCCTGAGGCGGGGAATTCCGCAGGGCAGGTGCATGCCTACATGCATGTGCAAGACGGATTTTAGGAATGGACGTGGATTAAAGTGGAACCGCTCAACGCACGCTCTATGCTCGATGCCGCGGCTGCCGCGGCCGTCACCGCCACAGCGGACCGTCCGCCGGTCGAGCGGCGCCGCCGGCTGTCGCAGGCGGCGCTGGCCGTCACCAATCAGAAGGTCCAGCGCGCCTATTCGCCGATCGTGATCGCGGGCGCGGTGCGCGTCGCCGATTTCGTGCTGCTCAGCGTGGTCGGCATCGCGATCTACCTGTTCTATGTGGTGCCGCTCTCGGGCTTCTACTGGGAGTATGTCGGGGCGATTTTCGGCATGACCGCGGCCGCGGTGATCTGCTTCCAGGCCGCCGACATCTATGAAGTCCAGGTGTTTCGCGGCACGCTGCGGCATATGACGCGGATGATTTCGGCCTGGGCCTTCGTGTTCCTGCTGTTCATCGGCGTCTCGTTCTTCGCCAAGCTCGGCAACGAAATCTCGCGGCTCTGGCTGTCGGCCTTCTTCTTCGTCGGCCTCGCCACGCTGATCGCCGAACGGCTGTTCCTGCGGGCGATGATCCGCGGCTGGGCCCGCGACGGCCGGCTCGACCGCCGCACCATCATCGTCGGCTCCGACCAGAACGGCGAGAAACTGATCGAGGCGCTCAAGGCGCAGGACGATTCGGATCTCGACATCCTCGGCGTGTTCGACGACCGCAACGACAGCCGCGCGCTCGATACCTGCGCCGGCAGCCCGAAGCTCGGCAAGATCGACGACATCGTCGAATTCGCCCGCCGCACCCGCATCGACCTCGTGCTGTTCGCGCTGCCGATTTCGGCGGAGACGCGAATCCTGGAAATGCTGAAAAAGCTGTGGGTGCTGCCGGTCGACATCCGGCTTTCCGCGCACACCAACAAGCTGCGCTTCCGTCCCCGCTCCTATTCCTATCTCGGCGAGGTGCCGACGCTCGACGTGTTCGAGGCGCCGATCACCGACTGGGACCTGGTGATGAAGTGGCTGTTCGACCGCGTCGTCGGCACCCTGATCCTGCTCGCGGCGCTGCCTGTGATGGCGCTGGTGGCGCTGGCGATCAAGCTCGACAGCCCGGGGCCGGTGCTTTTCCGGCAGAAGCGCTTCGGCTTCAACAATGAGCGCATCGACGTCTTCAAGTTCCGCTCGCTGTACCACGACCAGGCCGATCCGCTGGCCACCAAGGTGGTGACCAAGAACGACAGCCGCGTCACCCGAGTCGGACGCTTCATCCGCAAGTCCAGCCTCGACGAATTGCCGCAGCTCTTCAACGTCGTGTTCAAGGGCAACCTTTCGCTGGTCGGCCCGCGCCCGCACGCGGTGCAGGGCAAATTGCAGAGCCGGCTGTTCGACGAAGCGGTCGACGGATATTTCGCGCGCCACCGCGTCAAGCCGGGAATCACCGGCTGGGCGCAGATCAATGGCTGGCGCGGCGAAGTCGACAGCGAAGAAAAGATCCAGAAGCGCGTCGAATTCGATCTCTATTACATCGAGAACTGGTCGGTGCTGTTCGACCTCTACATTCTCGTCAAGACGCCGCTGGCGCTGATGACGAAGAACGAGAACGCTTATTGAAATAAACGAGGTATCCGCCACGTCATTGCGAGCGCCGCGAAGCAATCCATTCTTGCTGCACCAAGAAAGAAGCTGGATTGCTTCGTCGCTAGGGCGCCTCGCAATGACGGTTTTGACGGCAAGTGGTGTTTGTGTGAGTGCGTGAGTATCGAATGGCGTATGCGGCCACAGCCGGGAGTTCCCTGCCGTCCATGACGGCGGCGCCGGGCGTGCTGGCGCTGCAGCGGGCGCTGGTGTGGCTGGTCGGCGCGTCCGGCGCGATCGTGTTCATCGAGCCCAGCCCTTATGAGCTGATGACGCTGTCGGCGACCCTGCTGTTCTTTGCCACCGGTCTGCGGCTGCGGCTGGTGTTCATGCCGGTGCTGCTGCTGCTGTTCCTGATCAATCTCGGCTACACCATCGGCGCGATCCCGGTGCTCGACAGCCCCGGCGTGGCGATGTGGATCGCGACCTCCTGGTATATGGCAATCACCGTGATCTTCTTCGCCATGGTGCTGTCCGAAGACACCGAAGCCCGGCTCGACATGCTGCGCCGCGGCCTGATCGTGGGCGGCCTGATCGCGGCAACCGCGGGGGTCGCCGGCTATTTCAACCTCATCCCCGGCGGACGCGACCTGCTGACGCTGTATGATCGTGCGCGCGGCACCTTCAAGGACCCCAACGTGCTCGGCGCGTTCCTGATCCTGCCCTGCCTGTTCGTGCTGCAAAGCGTCGTCTCCGACCGCATCGGAAAATCACTCCGCAGCACGGTCGCGCTCGGCATCATGACGCTGGCGATCCTGCTGGCGTTTTCGCGCGCGGCGTGGGGCGGGCTCGTCATCACCGCCGCCTTCATGCTGGCGCTGATGGTGCTGACCAGCCCGTCAATCAAGCAGCGATCGCGCATCATCGTGCTGACCGTCGTCGCCGCCATCATCGTGGCGATGCTGATCGGCGTGCTGTTGTCGTTCGATTCCATCAGCGACATGTTCAAGCAGCGCGCCAGCCTCGGCCAAAGCTACGACAGCGGCCGGTTCGGCCGGTTCGGACGGCACATTCTCGGCGCGGAAATGGCGCTCGATTGGCCCTTCGGAATCGGTCCGCTGCAGTTCAACCGCTACTTCCCCGAAGACACCCACAATTCCTACCTGAACGCGTTCATGTCCGGTGGCTGGATCGCCGGCGTCTGCTATCCCGCGCTGGTGTTCGTGACCGTCATCATGGGATTTCGGCATGCCTTTGTCCCGGTGCCCTGGCAGCGCGCCTATCTCGCCATCTTCGCCGCGTTCCTCGGCACCGTCGGCATGAGTTTTGTGATCGACACCGACCACTGGCGGCACTTCTGGATGATGCTGGGCGCGATGTGGGGCCTGTTCGCCGCGGCACAGCGCTGGCGGGCGAATGCCGATCAGGCGCACACGGCGCCTGATCGCCGCAACGCGTAACGCTCACTTCTCCACCGCGAACGTCAAACCGGCGTGATCCACCAGCCGTTTTATCAGTTTGTCGCCCATCGCGGCGCCCGGCGTCCAGATGCCCGCGGCAACGTCCGGCGTGTCGCGCAGCAGGCAGATGGCGCATTCCGCGATCATCTTCGAGGTCGATCCGTAACCGGGATCGCGATCGCCCTTGACTGCGGCGCGGACCTGGCGGCCGTCGGGCGCGATGGCGACGAACAAGAGATCGTACATGCCGTTCTCGCGCTCCTCCTTTGAGGGGCCCTCGCCCGGCTTCGGCCCACCCGAAGCGCCCATCCGCTCGGCGTTGACGGCGGCCACTACCTTTTTGGCGTTGGCTTCGCCCTGCTCGCCGGGGCCGGTCAAAATCATCTCGTCATAAACAAAATCTTTGCCGTAGGGAAAGTTCATCAGCATGTTGGAGCGATGCACGTTGCGGGTGTTGATGCTCGCCATCACAAAGGGCGCTGTCCACGAGCCCAGGTCCTCGTCCATGACCGGCTTGTTGCCGCGCGGCTGTTTCGGACCGTCGAATCCCGGCGTCAGGACGAAGGGATCCTGCACCATCGAGACCAGGCTGAGATCTTTTGCTACCGCCGCGAACGTCGCCCGCGCGCTGGCCGCGGTGCCGCCGGAGAACGTGCCCTTCATGTCGCGGACGCGGGTCTTGACCCGGCTGACCGGCGCGCCGAGTTCTTTCTTCGCCGCCTGCTGCACGAAATAGACGCCGAGTTCAAACGGAATCGAGTCGAAACCGCAGGAGAACAGGATTCGCGCGCCGCTTGCTTTCGCCGCCGCCTCATGCGCGTCGATCATCTTGCGCATCCACAGCGGCTCACCGCAGAGATCGAGATAATCGGTTCCCGAGGCGGCACAGGCCGCAACCAGATCGGAACCGTAGAGCTGATAGGGGCCGACGGTGGTGATGACGGATTTGGTCTGCTCCACCATCGCCTTCAAAGACGCGGGATCGCCCGCGTCGGCGACGATCAGCGCGGTATCGGCCGGCGCGCCGATCGCGT
Source organism: Hyphomicrobiales bacterium (assembly GCA_038212905.1). GTDB lineage: Bacteria > Pseudomonadota > Alphaproteobacteria > Rhizobiales > Xanthobacteraceae > Bradyrhizobium. Next base: position 8,950 of record JBBQUA010000072.1, on the reverse strand, counting down.
CGCGCACCGCCGCGAGCTTGTCCTGGCTGCGGCCGGCCATCGCCCATTTCAGGCCGCTGTCGGCCTTGTACTGCGCGGCGAGATATTCAGCGACGAGCTGGCCGGTAAAACCGGTGGCGCCATAGACGACGATGTCGAATTTCGACGAAGACATTTTTGATTCCCTGGTGCTTTTCGTCATTGCTAGCGAAGCGAAGCAATCCATTGATGCAGCGTGCATGCCAGAAGATGGATTGCTTCGTCGCAAGTGCTCCTCGCAATGACGGTTGAACCTTGACGGCTGAACTTATTTCTTGGCGTAGGACGCGCCCATGCCGGCGCGGACGTCGGCCTGGATGCCATAGGGCGCGATCGGATAGCGCAGGCCGTTCTTGGCCAAATGCTTCATGCCGATGATCGCCTTGTTAAGATGCGCGGGCGACAGTGCCATTAACATCTCCTCATCCGGCACGCCACCATAACGGCGCTCGGCAAAGCATGGCAGCGACAGGCTGGGCTCGCCGGTCTTCAGCGCCCGCCCCCATGAATCGGCGCAGGCGGTTTCGCCGACCACACCCCATTCGAACTTCTTGTAGCCGGTATATTGCAGCCCGTTGATCAGGATGATCATCTGTCCGGGCGTCGCATAGACCAGGCAGATGTCCGGCGGATCGAGCCGGCCGCTCGACAGCGGGCTCACCGCCAGCGCCAGATATTTTCCATAAGCGACGACATCGAGCGCCTCCTGGCGCTTGCGCGCGTCCTCGGGCGTGCCATGCCAGACACCGACGTAATTCTTGCCCTCGAGAAATTGCTCGTCCTGAGGTGCGAGGCCAATCACGGCGCGGCATTGCGCGCCGACGAGATCGTCGGCGGTGATGCCGACGGTCCAGCCCAGCCGCGAGGCCATGCTGACGATCTGATCTGTGGTGTGGACCGCTGTTGGACGCCGGATTTTCGGAATCGCCGTCATTTCCTCCACGGTGGCAAACATCTTCATGCCGATCACGGTGGTTTTTAGCCGAAGCAGGCTGTTCAGATCGGCCACCATGCCGGCCAAATCGAGTTGTTCCGGCGGCGATTGCTGTTGCATGGCGTAACTCCCAAAGTGGCGATCAGGCGTGTGCGCCCGCTTGATTGGTTCTAGCCTGATTGTTTCAACGTTGCGACAGTTGCTTCGGGTGCGCAGCCGGCCCCGGCAGTGGGCTGTCGATCTTGCCGGTGGCCCAATAGGCGATCAGGCCCATCCATTCGCGCGCCGCAAGGTCGGCGCGCACAAATCCGTCGCCCGCCACGGTAGAAAGCGTCAGGAGATCGGCCCGCGCGCCGAGCCTCCAGTCCACGGGATACGCTTCCACATCGAAGCCGGCCTTGCGGAACAGGCCGACCGATCGCGGCATGTGAAAGGCCGACGTCACCAGCAGCCATCGCTCGCCCGGTTTGGGAGCGGCAAGCGCTTTGGAGAACTCGGCATTTTCCACGGTGTTGCGCGCCCGGCGCTCCATCAGCAAACGCGCCTTGGCGATGCCGAAGCCTTCAAACAGTTCGGCCGCGTAGTCGGCTTCCCGGGCGGCATCGCTGGCCACCAGGTTGGCGCTACCGCCGGAATACATCAGGCGCGCATTGGGATAGCGATGGGCCAGCGCCGCCGCCACGACGATGCGGTCGCCCGCGGCGCTGACAACGGCGCCGCCATGGGCCAGCGAAAGATCGGCGTCGATCGGTCCGCCCAGGACGAGAATGCCATCCGGCGCACCTTTCGCGGCATCCCATGGCGGAAAGCGCGTCTCGAGCGGATAGAGCAACAGCTTTCCGAGCGGGGACCAGGCACATATCGCCAGCAAAACGACCGCGGCGACCAGCAATTTGCGCCCAGCCGATGCAAACCGGGTGACCAGCAGCAACGCGGCGACCAGACCGATGCCGACCAGGAAATTGGTCGGCAACAGGACGATGCCGAGGGTTTTGGACAGCAGAAAAAACAATGAGAATTCCTCTGGGGATGCGACCATCGCGCCGCTTGGTGTCATACGCGGGCTTGACCCGCGTATCCATCTATCTTCACAAAAGCATTATTCCAAAGCGATGGATTGCCGGGTCACTATCTCGAAGACGCGCTTCCCGCTACTGCCCGGCAATGACGATCGAACCGACGAGAAAGCCCCTTCATGACGCATCATCATCTGCATTCCAGCCCCGAGACCTGCCACTGGGGCTTTTTCGAAGCAAAGCTAAAACCCGTCCTCACCATCGCCAGCGGCGATGAGATCACGGTCGACACCATCAGCGGCGGCCCGGAAATGATGCCGGACCGGAGCCAATTCCACGTTCCCCCCGAACTCGCCGCGGTTCACGCTACAAACGAGCGGATGCTGCCCGGGCACATCCTGACCGGCCCGGTGGCGGTCGAGGGCGCCCTGCCCGGCGACGTGCTGGAAATCGAGATCCTCGACATCCAGTTGCGGCAGGACTGGGGCTGGAACATGATCAAGCCGCTGGCCGGCACCCTGCCCGACGATTTTCACGAGACCCGGATGCTCAACATTCCGCTCGACCAGAAGCGCATGGTCGGCCGAATGCCCTGGGGCCTCGATTTGCCGCTAAAGCCGTTCTTCGGGGTGATGGGCTTGGCGCCGCCACCGGCCTGGGGCCGCATCTCTTCGCTGGTTCCACGCGCGATGGGCGGCAATTTGGACAACAAGGAACTGGTGCCCGGCGCCAAACTCTATCTGCCGGTGTTCGTGCCGGGCGCGCTGTTCTCCTGCGGTGACGGCCACGGCGTGCAGGGCGACGGCGAGGTCTGCGTCACCGCGATCGAGACCGCGCTGCAGGGCCGTTTCAGGCTGACGCTGCGCAAGGATTTGGCCTTCGACTATCCCCGCGCCGAGACCCCAACGCATTACATGACGATGGCGATGGATCCCGACCTCGATCAATGCGTGGTCCGGGCGCTGCGCGACATGATCGTGCTGCTCGGCGAAAAGCGCAATCTGTCGCGCGAGGATGCCTACACGCTGTGCAGCCTCGCCGCCGACCTGCGGGTGACGCAGACGGTGAACGGCTCGAAGGGCATTCACTGCATGATCGAGAAGGCTGTGGTGCACGGGTAGGTGGTGCTAACTCACTCTCGTCGTCATCCCCCGCCACCGGGGCGGCGCGAAAGCGCCGCCCCGGTGGCGGGCGATGACAGCTGAGTGTGTGGCGCGCCCGGAATGACGCTTCGCCTCACCCCAGCTTCCAGCCGACCGCTTCCCGATAGCTCTCATAAAACTCCGGCGTGTAGGCGTCATCCGGCGTTTTGCGCACGCGCTCGTCGAGTGTGTGGGCGTCGTCGCCGACCAGGATGCGCCAGCGCTCGGCCTTGACGCCATCGAGGATGATCCTGGCCGCCTGCGCCGCCGTGGTCGGCGCTTCGTCGCGGAAGGCGCGCGCGCGATCCAGCGCAATCTTCTGGACGTCGTCGTCCGACATGCCAGCGGTGTCGACACCCATGCCCTTGAGGCGCACGCGCGCCGACAACAGTTCGTTGGCGCTGAGCAGGTCGGATTCGGTACCGCTCTGGATCTTGCGCGAATTGGACACGATCGAGGTGCCGATATGGCCGGGCATCACCACCGAGCACTTGATGTGCGGCGCGTTCAGCCTGAGATCGTTCATCAGCGCTTCGCTAAAACCCTTCACGGCGAATTTCGCGGAGCTGTAGGCGGTGTGGGAGACCCCGAGGCCGACCGAGGCCCAGAAACCGTTGACGCTGGAGGTGTTGACGATATGGCCCTCGTCGGCCTTCATCAGCATCGGCAGGAAGGTGCGGACACCGAGATAGACCCCGCCCCAGCAGATATTGAAGGTCCTTTCCCACTGCTCCCGCGTGTTTGTGAACAGGCTGCCGCCGCCGCCGATGCCGGCGTTGTTGAACAGCAGGTGGATTTTGTCGGTCGCCTGCTGCTCGGCCAATTCGTCGCGAAAGCGCGTGAGCTGGTCCTCGATCGAGACGTCGGCGACATGGGTGGTGACGCGCAGGCCCTGCGGCAGTTTTTCGACTTCGCACAGGCTCTTGGTCTCCGCCATCGCCTCGGCCGAGACGTCGCACATCGCGACGTTGCAGCCTTCGGCGACGAGCTGGCGCGCCAATTCGCGGCCCATGCCCGTACCGCCTCCGGTAATCACAGCAATCTTTCCAGCAAAATCCTTCATGGGGACCGATGACCTTTTCATGGCGGGCTTGCGACATTTTGAACCAGTCGCTCGTCCTCCGGTATAGTCGCCCCCATACTTGGCGGTCAAACGGCCGTGGCGTAGCGAATGGCGCTGATGGAACCGCAAATCAGCGGATGAAGCGTGGATGTCGCAATGGCGAGGAAATAGAAAATTCTTAACCATTGGGGTGCAACCTTATCTGCATATGGCAGATCAAAAAATGAATTTTGAAAACGGAACGATCGACAGCATCCGGTCGAAGAGCCAACGCAGCCTGGGCGCATACTGGGCGCGGCTCGCGCTCGCTGAAAGCGGTTTGCCGCCATTCGATCAGTTTGCGCCCGGCCCGGGGATTCACGATCCGAAATACATTGCCGTGTGGAAAGTCGAGGCCGGCAAGGACCAGCTGGATTTCCGAGCATTGTACCGCGGATCGTTCATCGACGAGGCCATGAAAGACCCTTGGGTCGGAAAGACTCTCTTCGAGGTCGCACCGCCCGTCATGCGAGTCCCCATCATCGCGGCGTCGGCCCACTGCGCCAGCAGCGGGTGCGCCATTTACTCGGTTCTTCGAACTTACGACTGCGCAGGATCGCCAGTTGACCTCGAGCGTTTGCTGTTGCCCTTCGGCACGCGCGGCCGCGTTCAGGTGATCGTCGCATCGCTGCAACTGGTGAGCCTTGAAGGCAAGGTCGAACGCCGCAAGGCCGTCGAAAGTTTTGAAACGCAAACGGACGTTGTGCTGTCGTTTCGAATATCAGCCAACAGCTTCATGGAAGCGCGGCCGAAAAAGACAGCCACGGCTCCTGTTCCTGCTCACTAACCGTTCGAAATTCGCCGACGGCCAAGGTCGACCGATGGTCACGGTTTGTGAACATCCCGGTGGCCCAGCATGTCCGTCAGCCGGAGTTCCCTATCGTCATCAAATCCGCATATGTACCAGCTGTCGAGAGCCGGGGGACTCCTCCCGGACGGCGCTTTTCCGGCTTTCCGGAACGGACGGCAAAGCCTAAAAGCTCACCGAGCAGAAGAATGGCGATCGCCGGTCCCGCGCCGGCGCCCCTCTTGCGGGTGAGTTGTGGCAATGATGGACCGCGCGCGCCGACCGAAGATGACACAGGCGACCCATGAGGCGTTTTCCCGCGACGAACCGGTCGAGGCCGGCTCCGATCGCGCGTTCGGCCTGGTGATGACGGTGGCGTTCGGAATCGTGACCCTGCTGAACGGCTGGCATGACGGCCGGATATGGCCCTGGACCGGCGGCGTGGCCGCGCTGTTCCTGGCCGCTTCCCTGCTGCGCCCCGCCTGGCTCAATCCGCTCAACCGGCTCTGGCTGAAATTCGGCCTGCTGCTGCACAGCGTGGTCAATCCGATCGTGATGGGGCTGGTGTTCTATGGCACGGTGTTGCCGACCGGGCTGGTGATGCGCGCGCTGGGCAAGGATCTGCTGCGGCTGAAGCGGCAGCCAGAGGCCGAAAGCTACTGGATCGTGCGCGCGCCTCCGGGGCCGGCGCCCGAGACGATGAAGGATCAGTTCTAGATGGATTTTCTCGCTGAACTCTGGCGCTTCATGCGGGTCCGGAAGAAATTCTGGCTGCTGCCGATCCTGATCATGATGGTGGTGTTCGGCGGCCTGGTGGTGCTGACCAAGGGCTCCGCGATCGCGCCGTTCATCTACACGCTGTTCTAGCTGGTACGATGCGCATTCTCGGGCTTTCCGCATTCTACCACGACAGCGCCGCGGCGCTGATCGAGGACGGCCGCATCGTCGCCGCCGCCCAGGAGGAGCGTTTTACCCGGCGCAAGCATGACCCCGCCTTCCCGCACCGCGCCATCGCCTATTGCCTGGAAGAAGCTGGGATCACCGCCGACAAGCTCGATCACGTGGTGTTCTACGACAAGCCGTTCCTCAAATTCGAGCGGCTGCTGGAGACCTACATCGCGATGGCGCCGCGCGGCTTCCGCTCGTTCAAGATGTCGATCCCGCTGTGGCTGAAGGAAAAACTGTTCCAGAAAAGCCTGCTGCGCGACGAGATCGGCAAGTTTTCCGAAGGCTTCGACATCAGCAAGTTACTGTTCTGCGAGCATCACCTGAGCCACGCGGCTTCCGCCTTCTACCCCTCGCCTTTCGACAACGCCGCGGTGCTGACGATGGACGGCGTCGGCGAATGGGCGACCACGTCGGCGGCGCTCGGCAACGGCAACCGGCTCGAAATCTTCCAGGAGATCCATTTTCCGCATTCGCTCGGCCTGCTCTATTCGGCGGCGACCTATTATACCGGCTTCAAGGTCAACTCCGGCGAATACAAGGTGATGGGGCTGGCGCCCTATGGCACGCCGCGGTTCACCCAACTCATTCTCGATCATCTGATCGACCTGAAGCCGGACGGCTCGTTCCGGCTCGACATGTCGTATTTCGATTATTGCACCGGCTTCACGATGACCAACGACCGTTTTGCCAGATTGTTCGGCGAACCGGTGCGCAGTCCGGACCAGCTGCTGACCAGCTTTCACATGGACGTCGCGGCCTCGATCCAGGCGGTGCTGGATGAAGCGGTGCTGCGGCTGACGCGCAGCCTCGCCAAACAGACAGGTTCGAAAAACCTGTGCCTCGCCGGCGGGGTGGCGTTGAATTGCGTCGCCAACGGCAAGGTGCTGCGCGACGGCCATTTTGAAAACATCTGGATCCAGCCGGCGGCCGGCGATGCCGGCGGCGCGGTGGGAGCGGCGTTGGCGGCCTGTCACATCTTCCAGGGCCAGCCGCGCCAGAGCAACGGCGCCGACGGCATGGCCGGCTCCTATCTCGGTTCGCATTTTGCACAAGAAGAGATCGAGCGGCGATTGACGGCGGCGGGCGCCAAATTCGTAGTGCTGGACGAAGCCGCGATGCTGGAGACGACGGCGCAGGCGCTCACGGAAGAAAAGGCCGTCGGCTGGTTTCAGGGCCGCATGGAATTCGGCCCGCGCTCGCTCGGCGCGCGCTCGATCCTCGGCGATCCCCGCTCGCCCGCGATGCAGAAGAACCTCAACCTCAAGGTAAAATACCGCGAAAGCTTTCGGCCGTTCGCGCCGGCGGTGCTGCGCGAGGACGTCCAGGAGTGGTTCGATCTCGCGTCCGACAGCCCCTACATGCTGGTGGTCGCCGATGTCAAACGGGAAAAACATCGCCAGATGACATCCGCCGAACAGGCGCTGTTCGGAATTGAAAAACTCAACGTGGCGCGCTCGGAAATCCCCGCGGTGACCCATGTCGATTATTCGGCGCGGATCCAGACCGTGCACCGCGACACCAATCCGCTGTTCCACAAGCTGCTCAGCCGCTTCAAGGCAAAGACCGGCTGCCCCGTGCTGGTCAACACCTCCTTCAACGTCCGCGGCGAGCCGATCGTGTGCACGCCGGAAGACGCTTTTCGCTGCTTCATGGGCAACGAACTCGACCTGCTCGTCGTCGGCAACTGCGTGCTAAAGAAGGAGGAGCAGGATCCGGCGCTGAAGGTGGATTACAGTCTGGCGTTCGAGTCGGATTGAGGCGCCGTGCGCCGGCTTGTGTTCAAGCCTTATGTTCGTACAGCAACCGCGCGCGGATCGTGCCTTCCAGCGCCCGGATGTCGGCGAGGATGCTCTGGCTGTCGGCGGCCGACGTGTCGGTGTCCAGCACCACATAACCCACATCCACGTGGGTTTCGTAATATTGAGCCGCGATATTGACGGCATGACGCGCCAGCAATTCATTCAGCCGCCCAAGCATGCCCGGCACGTTGCGCTGAACCTGAATGAAGCGGGTGCCGACCGGGCGCGCCGGCAGCTGCGCCAGCGGAAAGTTCACCGCGCCCATGGTCGAGCCGGTATCGCTGTAATCCACCAGCTTGCGCGCGACCTCGGCGCCGATGCGCTCCTGCGCCTCCTCGGTCGAACCGCCGACATGGGGCGTCAGGATTACGTTATCCAGTCCCTGCAGCGGCGAGACGAAACGTTCCTTGTTCGAACCCGGCTCGACCGGAAACACATCGATGGCGGCGCCGCGCAGCCTGCCCTCGCGAAGGGCGTCAGCCAGCGCGTCGAGGTCGACCACCATGCCGCGGCTGTTATTGATGAGATAGGCGCCCTGTTTCATCGCCTGGATTTCGGCACGCCCGATCATGCCCTGGGTCGCCGCCGTTTCCGGCACATGCATGCTGACGACGTCGCTCTGTGCCAGCAGTTCGTGCAGGGTCGCGGTCGGCTCGGTGTTGCCGTGGCGAAGCTTGTCGGTGTGATCGTAGAACACCACCCGCATGCCCATCGCCTCGGCGAGATAGGACAGTTGCGAGCCGATGTTACCGTAACCGACGATGCCCAGCGTCTTGCCCCTGACTTCATGGCTGTCGGTCGCGGACTTGTCCCATTGCCCGTCATGCGCCGCGACCGATCGCGCGACAATCCGGCGCAGCAGAAACACGATCTCGCCGATCACCAGTTCCGCCACGCTCCGCGTGTTGGAGAAAGGCGCGTTGAAAACCGGAATCCCACCCCGTCTGCAGGCGTCGATGTCCACCTGGTTGGTGCCGACACTGAAGCAGCCGATCGCGATCAGCCGGTCGGCGGCCTCCACAATGTCCGAGGTGACCTGCGTGCGCGACCGGATGCCGAGCAAGTGCACGCCCTTGATGGCTTCCTTCAGCGCTTCCCCATCGAGCGCCCCGGTCAACCGCGTCACGCTGGAGTAGCCGGCATCCATCAACGTCTGCACGGCACTGTCGTTGACGCCTTCCAGAAGCAGGACCCGGATCTTGTC
>JBBQUA010000071.1:0-22662 GCA_038212905.1 Hyphomicrobiales bacterium | reverse complement strand
AAAGCGCTTCTTTGACAAGATGGCGATGGCACGGAGTGGTCCCTTGTTGCCGCCGTGCAACTCGGGCAATTCGCTGAGGCTGACCATTCCGACTTCCAGATGGCCGCCCAGAAGATCGGTCCGTTGCGCCGATGTCCCGCGATAGGAAATTTCGTTGGGCACAACTTTGGCCGCGCCCGCCAGCATGCGGGTCGCCAGATGACCGTTGGTGCCCGCACCGTTGTGGCCGAATGTCACCGACCCCGGCTTGCTGCGCAACTCGGCGAGAATGTCCGACAGATTTTTGAATTTGCTTTCCGCCTTCACCACGATCACGCCGGGATCGTCGACCACGCGTGCCACCAGGCGTATTTCATCCATGCTGTACTGGGTCTTTCGCGTCAGCGGCAGGAAGTTGTAGCCGGGCACGTTGACTACACCCATCGTGTAGGCATCGGGGGCGGCGCGGGCAATCCCGGCGAACGCAATCTCGCCACCGGCACCCGGCTTGTTCATCACTACGAACTTGGCCTTGCCGTCGAGCCTTTTTTCGACGAACGGCAGCAGCTTGCGCGCCATCACATCGGTTGCCCCGCCGGGAGCAAAGCCGATGATGACTTCAACCGGTTTATCCTCCGGCCATGCCGCTAAGGCGGATCCGCAGGCGGCGATAGCGAATACCGCTGATAGTGCGAGGAGCTTTTTATGCATGAGGATCCGCCTTGTTCTTGTTGTTGGCCGGTTCCGCCGCTTGAGACAGCGCGACCGACAATTCATACACATCTTGTAACCGCTCAACTCAACGAGTGGCAACCGGCGCCACGGTTGAGCCTGTGCTCCTCGGCTGCATGACGGCCTCAATGAAAATCCCTTGACGGCGGCAGGATCCGTACATTGCGCGGATGGCGGATTTTCTGGGCGGGATTATCCGGATGCTCGCGGCGGTCGTCATTGAGCGGCTCGATCAGCGCGGGGCCGGCCGGCACGGCAGGCTTGCGGCCGAGCGCGTCGTTGGCGAGGCCGACCAGGTCCTGCGAGCGGTCGGTGAGCCGTTGCGCGACCAGGTGCGTCACCTGTTCGGGGCTGCTCTGGATGTAGCCCTCGACCAGGATGAGGCGCGCGCCCATCACCTCCTTGCGGAAGTTCGCCATCACCTGCGGCCACACCACGATATTGGCGATGCCGGTTTCGTCCTCCAGCGTCATGAACACGACGCCCTTGGCGCTGCCCGGCCGCTGCCGCACCAGCACCACGCCGGCGCAGCGGACACGCTTTCTGTCATTGGCATGACAGACGTCCCTGCAGGCGACGACACGCTCTTGCGTAAACATCGGCCGCAGAAATTCCATCGGATGGCCCTTCAGCGACAGCCGGAGGGTCTGGTAATCGGCGACCACCTGTTCCGGCAGCGGCATCTCCGGCAGCGGCCGCGCGTTCTCGTCCGGCTGCTCGCGCGCGGTGGCGATTTCGAACAGCGGCAGCGCCACGTCGTCGGGCAGCCGCCGCACCGCCCACAGTGCGGCGCGGCGATCGAGCCCGATGGAGCGGAACGCATCGGCATCCGCCAGCTGAATCAACGCGCGTTTTGGCAGACCGGTGTCGCGGGCGAAATCCTCCAGCGAAGTGAAGGGACGGCGCGCGCGGGCGGCGACGATGCGCTCGGCCCAGTCGTCGGATTTTGCATCGTCATGTTGCGGCGTCGGCGGTGCCACACCTCTCCCATAGGGAGAGGTCGCGCCGAAGGCGCGGGTGAGGGGTACGCTCTCTCGTGGGACCTGAGCCCCCTCACCCGATTTGCTGCGCAAATCGACCTCTCCCCGTTGGGGAGAGGTGGACTGCATCCGCTTCAACCGTTCCTCGTCCGCATCGACCCATTTGAAGCCGTCGATCTGGCGGAAGCCGAGCCGCACGGCGCAATACTTACCGCTCCGCTCCTCCAGCGTATTCTGCGCGTGGCTGAACGACACGTCGACCTCGCGCACCTCGACGCCGTTGGTGCGGGCATCACCGACGATCTGCGCCGGGGCATAAAAACCCATCGGCTGCGAGTTCAACAATCCGCAGCAGAACGCGTCGGGATGATAATGCTTGAGCCAGGACGAGATATAAACGAGTTGCGCAAAACTCGCGGCGTGGCTTTCCGGAAAACCGTAACTGCCGAATCCCTTGATCTGGTTGAAGCAGTTTTTCGCGAATTCGGGATCGTAGCCGCGACGGATCATGTTGCCGGTCATCTTCTCCTCAAAATTGCCGATCGTGCCGACATTGCGAAACGTCGCCATCGCGCGACGCAATCCGTTCGCCTCTTCTGAGGTAAATCCTGCCGCCTCGATCGCGATCCGCATCGCCTGCTCCTGAAACAGGGGTACACCGAGCGTCTTGTGCAGGACCTTGTAGAGTTCGTCAGGAGATCCGTGCCCGGGCGACGGCGAAGGATAATTCTCTTTCTCGATGCCGTTCCGTCGTCTGAGATAGGGATGCACCATGTCGCCCTGAATCGGACCCGGACGGACGATCGCGACCTCAATGACGAGGTCATAGAATTTTCGCGGTTTCAGGCGCGGCAGCATGTTCATCTGCGCGCGGCTTTCGACCTGGAAGACGCCGAGCGACTCGCCGCGGCACAGCATGTCGTAGACCTCGGGGACATCCTGCGGGACTGACGCGAGTTCCCAGCGTTCGCCCTTGTGATCGGCGATCAGATCGAAACATTTTCGGATGCAGGTCAGCATGCCCAGCGCCAGCACATCGACCTTCATCATTTTCAGGGCGTCGACGTCGTCCTTGTCCCATTCAATAAAAGTGCGGTCGTCCATCGCGGCGTTGCCGATCGGTACATAGGAGTCGAGCCGGTCCTGCGTGAGCACATAGCCGCCGACATGCTGCGACAAATGCCGCGGAAATTCGATCAGTTCGCCGGCGAGTTCGACCGCGAGCCCGACCATGGGATTTTGCGGGTCGAGCCCCGCCTGCCGCACCTGCATCTCGTCGAGGCCCTTGCCCCAGCTGCCCCACACGGTATCGGCCAACGCGGCAGTCACGTCCTCCGTCAATCCCAGCGCCTTGCCGACGTCGCGGATCGCGCTGCGCGGGCGATAATGAATGACGGTGGCAATGATCGCGGCGCGGTGGCGGCCATATCGGCGGTAGACATACTGCATCACCTCCTCGCGTCGCGAATGCTCGAAATCGACGTCGATATCCGGCGGCTCCAGCCGTTCCTTGGAAATGAACCGCTCGAACAACAGATCGATCTTGGTCGGGTCGACCGAGGTCACGCCGAGTACATAGCAGACGGCGGAATTCGCCGCCGACCCCCGACCCTGGCAGAGGATGTTCTGGCTGCGCGCATAACGCACGATGTCGTGCACGGTGAGGAAGTAATGCGCGTAGTTCAGCTCGGCGATGAGGTCGAGTTCCTTGCGCAGGGTGGCGCGGAGCGTGTCGTCAATTTCACCGGCAAAATACTGCCTGACGCCTGCCCATGTCAGATCCTCCAGATGTTGTTGCGCGGTCTTGCCCGGCGGCACCGGCTCGTCGGGATACTGGTATTTGAGCTGATCGAGCGAAAAATTAATGCGATCCGCAAACCGCATGGTTTCCGCAAGCGCCTCCGGCACGTCGCGAAACAGCCGCGCCATTTCATGTGCGGGCTTGAGATAGCGTTCCGCATTGGCTTCAAGGCGTTTGCCAATGAGATCGATGGTGGCCTTCTCGCGAATGCAGGTGAGAACATCCTGCAGCGGGCGGCGGGCGGGATGGTGATACAGCACCTCGTTGGTCGCCAGCAGCGACACCCGGGCGGTTGCCGCGATCCGCCGCAGCCGCGCCAGCCGACGCTTGTCGTCACCGCGATACAGCAGGCTGGCCGCCAGCCACACGCCATCGGCGCGGCTGCGCCGCAGCCGGTCCAGAATCTTGAGGGATTCTTCCGGCTCGAAGCGATGCGGCAGCGTCAAAACCAGCAATTGCCCCGCGGCGAATTCGAGGAGGTCGTCGAGACCGAGGCGGCATTCGCCCTTCCCGGTCTTGTCGGCATCGTCGCCACGCTTGCCGCGGGTCAGCAACTGGCACAGCCGGCCGTAAGCCGCGCGGTCGCGCGGATAGACCAGGATATCAGGTGTGCCGTCGATAAAGACGAGGCGCGAACCGATCAGAAGTTTGGGCTTGCAAGTGAGTTCGGGATTTTCCAGCTCCTTGTAGGCCCGCACCACGCCGGCCAGGGTGTTGCGATCGGCAATGCCGATGGCGGCAAGACGCAGATCGCTGGCCTCCCGCACATATTCCTGCGGATGCGATCCGCCGCGCAGGAAGGAGAAATTCGTGGTGATTCCGATCTCGGCATAGGCCGTGCCGTCAGGACCCTTCATGCGAATAGTCCGTGCACGAACCAGTTCGGCTGCACGATTTCGCCCGCGCGCTGCGCGATCTCGCGGTCGTACAAACCGTCGCGGTAGAGCCAGAACCGCAGGCCCGTTTCGTCCTCGACGCGGAAATAATCGCGCGTCAGCATTTCTTGCTGCGATCGCCACCATTCCATGGCGACACGCTCCGGGCCCTCGACGCGCATCACCGTGTGGGATGCCCGCCGCCATTGAAACCACGCCGGCGGTCCGTCCGGCACTTCCGCGATCACCTTGATTGGCTCCGGCCGCTCGAACAGCCGCAGCGGCCGCAACGGCGGTTCGCTGTCCACACGCTCCGGCCAGTCCGCCGCTTGAGCCGCGGCCAGATGCTGCTGCGCCGGGGCCGCCATGACAGCGCGTTCGGGAATATGGGTGTCCTGCGGCAGGTGCACGACCACGCGTGGCCCGCCGATCCGCGCGGCGATACGATCTATCAGATCAGCCAACGCGTCATTGTCGTGCACATTGGCATCGAGATCGCGCTGCTGCTGCACCACGATCTCGACGCGGCTGGCGGACAGGCGGATGAGATCGAAGCCGAAACCGGGATCGAGCGGATCGGCCAACGCATCGAGCCGCTCGCGAAACAGCCGGTCGATCACTTCGGCTTTGGTGACGGGTTGTCCGGTATCGACCGCGATTGAACGCACCGCGCCGTCGGTGCGGAAGAAATGGGCTTGCAGCCGCCGCGCGCCCTTGCCCTGCCGATCCATCGCCGCGACCAGCATGGCGGCCAACCGGGATAATGTCGTCGAGATCACGTCTTCGGTGGCGACCGGTTCGGGAAACCGTTTTTCCACGATGTAATCCGGCAACGGTTTTAACGGGCTGATCGGCGCGTCGCCCTGCCCCAGCGCCTGCGCCAGCAGGACCGTAAAAGCATCGCCGAACCGCGCCGTGATTTCGTGGCGCGCGCGCGCGGCCACATCGCCGATGGTTTTCAGCCCGGCGCGGCGCAGGCCGCGGATGATGGCGTCATCGGCGCCGAGTGCGAACACCGGCAGCGGTTTGATCGCCTCGGCCTCGCCGCCATCCGCCACGATCCGGCCGGAGACATGACGCGTCATGGTGCGCGCGCAGATCGATGTGCCGGCAATCGCGGCGCTGACGGCAAAACCCTGCCGCGTCAGTGCGCCGCATACCATCCGCATCAGCGCGGCCTCGCCGCCGAACAGATGGGCGCAGCCGGTAATGTCGAGGAACAGGCCATGCGGGGGATCGAGCGCCACCAGCGGGGTGAAGCGGTCGCACCAAGCGGCGATGTCGCGCAGCGCTTTGGCGTCGGCCGCCTCGTCAGCGTCGAACACCTTGATCTGCGGATAGATCGCGCGGGCGTTGGCGAGCGGCAGGCCAATCGCAAGGCCGAGACGCGCGGCGGCGTCATCGAGCGCGAAAATCTGCAGCGCATTGTTCTGTTTGGCAACGACGATGCAGGGATCGTCTTGCTTTACCTCTCCCGCTTGCGGGAGAGGGGGCGCAGTGTGCGTGTGGTTAGCCGGCGCGGCGCTCTCGCGCGAGAGCTGACGCTTGATGCGGTCGATGGGCAGGCGCGGCAGCCACAGGCTGAGGATACGCCGACGGTTTCGCGAAAAGGCACTCATCACATTTCCATTCCATGATCCACCGCCCGACCGGGCCATGACGATTGCGGACGAGGTGCGCGTCGAACACCGGCGCGCCCCACGCACTCCCGACCGGGGCGGGCGGCGAATGCGCCGCGCGCACGATCCACCGCGTCTCCGCCGTCGAGGGCTGAGGCTGCGCCGCCACCCGCAGCAATAATCCGGTGACGCCGGAGGCCTGCGCCGCCAAGGTCAGCTTGCGGCTGGCGACGAGATCGAACTGCCGGGCTTCGCCCCAGACTTCCAGCACCACCGCGCCCAGCGCATCGCAGGCCAGCGCGTCGGCGGCGGTGCGCAGCGCGGCGTCGACGTCGGCGGCGCGCACGGTCACCACACAGCGCGGATCGAGGCCGAGTTCGGCCAGGCCCGCCATCGACAGCGCGCCGGATTCGATTTCGGCAAAATCCTGCCGGATCCACACCAAAGGCCGCCGTGCCGCCGCGCGCCCCGCGCGGCTTACGAGTCCCGCGAGGCCGGCGATGAAGCCGGTCGCCGCGGCGCTCTGCCGCCCCTCGGCAAACACCTCGTGCACCGCAGCCGGCGCGAGGCCGCCTTGCAGCGTCGCATCGGCCTCCGCATGCCCGAGCGCCATACGCGCAGGCGCTGACGCGTCCGCATGCGCCTCGATGCGCTCGATGCTGCCGCGCAAACTCGCAAGCGTGTTCGTGCGCGCGCCGGTCATGCGCCGCTCCTTCGGGGTTTCGGACCGCCACTGGTCTTGAAGAGAACCAGAAGCCGGCTCATTTGTTCATGATATGTTCTAATATAAAGCTAACATGGCCGAGAGAGTCAATCGGCATCCACGACCAAGAAATTCATGAGTAATATCAAAGGGGTTTTCGAATGGATGGGCAGCTAAAACTGGAAATCCTGGCGACCGCCGCCAAATATGACGCGTCCTGCGCCTGCAGCGGCACTGAAAAGCGCGACAGCCGCGATGGCAAGGGTCTCGGCTCGACCGAGGGCATGGGCATTTGCCATTCCTACGCGCCGGACGAACGCTGCATCGCGCTGCTGAAAATCCTACTCACCAACGCCGTCAAGCATTTCAAATTTGTACCACGCGGAAAAATCCGCCTGCGCCGCTTCGGCGATGATCTCAGAATGGCGGCTGATATCTTGAGCCAATCGGCGCGCGCGTCGTAGCCATGCATAACTATTCACATAGATAGCCAGCACAAGGATTTGACATTTCCTCACACAACCTTTAATTGTGAGATTACTGCGCCGTCTAAGTCTGGCGCGTTGCGTAGCGAACCCTAGCCCCGGACGCCGCGCAGCGCGCCGGTCTTGCGGCGCGGGACCCGGGTCCCTCCTGTTTACCAGCGAAGAATACGAAAATTTGCTCCCGGCTCCGCGGCGCATGCCCAGGAGCTGTTGCGCCGCATCGTTCATGCCGAGCTGCCACGTCTGGCAGGCGGACGCCTCACGCCGCCAGCGTGTTCTCCACCAGCTTGATCCAGTACGAAGTGCCGTAGACGATCGCCTCGTCGTTAAAATTATAGGCGGGATGATGCAGCCCGGCGCTGTCGCCGTTGCCGCAGAAAATAAACGCACCCGGACGTTCTTCCAGCATATAGGCAAAATCCTCCGCGCCCATCAGCGGCGGCATGTCGTGAACATTGGCGTCGCCGGCAACTTCCTTCGCCACCTGGGTTGCAAAATCGGTCTGCGAGGTATGGTTGACCACCACGGGATAGCCGCGCTCGTACACCAGATCGATTTTGGCGCCGGTCATCTGCGCTACACCTGCGACAACCTCGCGCACCCGCTTTTCGACCAGCACCCTGACCTCATCCGTCAGGGTGCGAACGGTGCCCCTGAGTTCGGCGGTTTGCGGGATCACGTTGCGTGCGTTGCCGGCGTGGAACTCGCACATCGAAATCACGGCGGATTCCAGCGGATCGACGGTGCGCGAGACGATCGACTGCAGCGCGACGATCAGCTGCGCGCCGACCAGAACCGAATCGATGCACATATGCGGCCGCGCCGCGTGGCCGCCCAATCCCTCGATCCGGATATCGATCGCATCGGTCGCCGCCATGATCGGGCCCGGCCGGATCGCAAACGAACCGATCGGGATGCCCGGACCATTATGCATGCCGTAGACCTGATCGATGGCGAAGCGGTCCATCAGCCCGTCCTTGATCATCGCGGCGGCGCCGGCGCCACCCTCCTCCGCCGGCTGAAAGATCACTACCGCATCGCCGGCGAAATTCCGGGTTTCGGCGAGATAGCGGGCGGCGCCCAGCAGCATCGCGGTATGCCCGTCATGGCCGCAGGCGTGCATCTTGCCCGGCACCTTGGAGGCGTACGGCAGATTGGTCTCTTCCTCGATCGGCAGCGCATCCATGTCGGCGCGCAGCCCGATCACCTTGACTTCGGCCTTGCCGGCGGGCTTACGGCCCCTGATAACGCCGACCACCCCGGTGCGGCCGAGGCCGGTCGCCACTTCGTCGCAGCCGAATTCGCGCAACCGGTCCGCCACGAATGCCGCAGTGCGGTGCACGTCGTACAGCAATTCGGGGTTTTCGTGGATCTCGCGGCGCCACGCCTGAATATCGGGTTGCAGATCGGCGACGCGGTTGACGATGGGCATGGGGATCCGGTTCCGGTTTGGTTGTTTTGCGATGTCTAGCATGTTCCCGCTGCCAGGCCCAACATCGCAAAAAGGCACACCGCTACGGCGCCACCGCGGCGAGCCGAAGTACGTTCGTTGCCTTTTTCGGGAGATGCTGGGTACTCTGTCGTCCGGGTAAAACAAGAAAAGCCAGGAAAGGAATATGACATGCGAAGGGTCACCATTGAGGCGGCTGCGATGGTGGGACTCTTCGCGGCGCTGATCGGCGCCGCACATGCCCAGGCAACCAGCACCTACCCGGATCGTCCGATCAAGGTGGTTGTTCCGGCTGCGGCCGGGGGCGTCACCGATACGCCCGCGCGCGTCGTGACCAACCGAATGCGCGACAATCTGGGACAGACCTTCGTCGTTGAGAACCAGGGAGGAGCCGGTGGCATTCTGGCGTCCGAAAGCGTCAAGCGCGCGGCACCGGACGGCTACACACTGCTTTACGTCAATGCCGCCACCCATGGCCTGTTGCCGGCGTTGAAGAAGTCGATTCCCTACGACGCGCTCAGGGATTTCGTACCCATCGTGATGGCAGTGCGGGCGCCGCTGGCGGTCGTCGTCCGCAGTGAATCCCCCTACAGGACGCTGGCTGATCTGGTGAAGCAAGCTGGCAGTCAGCCGAACCCGCTGAACTATGGTTCGCCCGGTCCCGGCAACACATCGCATCTGATTGGCCTCATGCTCGCACAGGCCAGCAAGACGTCCATGCAAGCCGTGCATTATCGCGGTGAAGCACCGATGATTCAGGATCTTCTTTCCGGGCAGGTGGATTTCGCGGCGTCGAACATCATCCGCAGCCATGTCGAGGCCGGCACGCTGCGCGTTCTGGCGACCACCGGCGACAAGCGGTGGTTCGCATTTCCGGATGCGCCGACGCTCAAGGAATTGGGTTATCCGGTCGAATATTATGCATGGTCGGGTTTCGTCGCGCCGGCCGGAACGCCCCAGGCGGTGGTCGATCGCATCAACAAGTCGGCGAATACAGCGCTCGCGGATCAGGATGTCATCAAGGTCCTGACAGGCAACGGGTTCGAAATCGTCGGCGGAGCGCCTGAGGTGTTCGTGAAAGCGATGAGCTCCTATATCAGAGATGTCGGCGAGATTGGCCGCAAGAACAACCTCGCGATCGACTAGCGATTACTTCTCCCCTCCTCCCGCGCGCGAAGCGCGTGGTGGGGAGGGGTCGGGGGTGGGGGGTAGCGCGGCGTACACCGACACATCGGTCCTGGCCGATAGACCCCCCACCCCCGCCCCCTCCCCGCCGCTTCGCGGAGGGAGGGGAGAAACACCCCGGGCACGACGACGATAACAGGCAGGAAGCATGCGACGGCTTGAAGGTGATTTCGACTACATCGTCGTCGGCGCGGGCACCGCCGGCTGCATCGTCGCCAACCGGCTGTCGGCCGATCCGAACAACCGCGTCCTGATCCTGGAGGCCGGCGGCAACGACAACTGGATCTGGTTTCATATCCCGGTCGGCTATCTCTTCGCGATCGGCAATCCCCGCTCGGACTGGATGTTCCGGACCGAACCGGAAGCCGGGCTGAACGGCCGCGCGCTGGCCTATCCGCGCGGCAAGGTGATCGGCGGCTCGTCCGCCATCAACGCCATGATCTCGATGCGCGGACAGGCCGCCGACTACGATCACTGGCGCCAGCTCGGCCTCACCGGCTGGGGCTATGACGATGTGCTGCCGGCGTTCCGGCGGCTCGAGGACCACTTCCTCGGCGACAGCGAGCATCATGGCACAGGCGGCGGCTGGCGGATCGAGGCGCCGCGATTGTCCTGGGCCATTCTGGATGCGGTCGGCGACGCCGCGGCGGAAATGGGCATCCGAAAAATTCAGGATTTCAACACCGGCGACAATGAGGGGGTCGGCTATTTCCACGTCAACCAGAAGCGCGGACGGCGCTGGTCTTCCGCACGAGGGTTTCTCAAGCCCGTGTTGAATCGCCCCAATTTGCGCCTTGAAAAGAACGTGCTGGTCGATCGGCTGATCGTCGAGCACGGCCGCGCCGTCGGCGTGCGCTTTATCCAGGGCGGCGAAGTCGTCGAAGCCCGCACCAAAGGCGAGGTGATCCTGTGCGCCGGCTCGATCGGATCGACCCAGGTGCTGCACCGCTCCGGCATCGGCCCATCGGACTGGCTGGCGCCGCTCGGAATCGAGACCGTGCTCGACCGGCAAGGCGTCGGGCGCAATCTGCAGGATCATCTGCAGCAGCGCGCGATTTATCAGGTGGAGGGTGTGCGCACCCTCAACGAAACCTATTGGTCGCTGGTGCGGCGCGGCCTGATGGGACTCGATTATGCGTTCCGCCGCCGCGGCCCCCTGACCATGGCGCCGTCGCAACTCGGTATCTTCACCCGCTCCGACGCTACCCGCGAACGCGCCAACATCCAGTTCCACGTGCAGCCGCTGTCGCTCGACAAATTCGGCGATCCCCTGCACCGCTTCCCCGCCATCACCGTCAGCGCCTGCAATCTGCAACCGACCTCGCGCGGCACCGTGCGGGTTCGTTCCGCCAGGGCCGACGAGGCTCCGGCGATCGCACCAAACTATCTTTCGACCGGCGACGACCGCCAGGTCGCCGCCGACGCCATCCGCGCCACGCGGCGGCTGATGAAACAGCCGGCGCTTGCGCCCTATCGTCCGCGGGAATATCTGCCGGGGCCGACGGTCGGCGATGACGATGCGTCGCTGGCAAAAGCCGCCGGCGATATCGGCACCACGATTTTTCATCCCGTCGGCACGGCGAAGATGGGCACATCAAGCGATCCCCTCGCCGTCGTCGATGAGCGGCTGCAGTTTCATGGTCTCGCGGGGCTGCGCGTGGTCGACGCCTCCGTGATGCCGACGATCACCTCGGGCAACACCAATACCCCGACGGCGATGATCGCCGAAAAAGGTGCGGCGATGATCCTCGAAGACGGGCGTGCTCGCATCTGATGACCGACCGCCATCGCATTTTTGTCGAACACACCGATGGGTCGATCGCGCTGGCGCGATGGGGTGACGACGATCCAGGCAAGCCGCCCGTACTGCTGGTGCACGGCACCGGCTTCTGCGCCGAGGTCTGGGACGAGGTCGCGCTCGGGCTCACGTCAAGGTACAGGGTATATGGACTTGACCGCCGCGGCCACGGCGCCAGCCACAAGCCGCCGCTGGAGCACTATCACTTCCTGGATTTCGCATTCGATATCTGCGCCGTGGTCGAGGCGCTCGATCTCACCGACATTTTCGGAATCGGCCACAGCGCCGGCGCCACCGACCTGTTGCTCGCCGCAAAACTCAAGCCCCGGCGCTTCGAGCGGCTGTTCGTGATGGAGCCTACCATCATGGATCCGCGCGCGATGAAGACCATGACGTCAGAGTTGCGCGAAAGGGAAACCGCCGCCGCACAGGGCGTGCTGCGCCGTCAGGCCGAGTTCGACAACACCGCCGCCGCGTTCACGCGCTTTCGCACGGCCCCGGCGTTCGCCGACTGGTCCGAAGCCTCGCTATCGGCCTATGTGCAACACGGCTTCGAACCGCTACCGGACGGTCGGGTGCGGCTGCTCTGCAGGCCGGACATCGAAGCGGCGATGCTGCGGCCGATCTTCGAGGCGATGGCACAAATCTATGTCGGCGACGAACGCGGCAATCCCTTTGCATGGTTATCCCGGATCGAATGCCCTGTGCGCGTCGCCACGGCCGAAAAATCCTGGCCGATCTACAAAGAGATGGCTGGCAGGGCCGTCGCTCTGATTCCAGACGTGAGCCAGTGGACGTTCGATGGAGTCGGCCACTGCGTGGCGCAGGAGGCGCCGGGAATGGTGATCGAAGCGCTGACGGCGTTCGATCCGTAGCACGGTTGCATGAGGACCGTCGTCCCTGCGAACGCAGGGACCCATACTCCGTGACGTCGATGTTGTGGATGGTGTTAACGGACTTGTTGCGCTATCGCGCCATCGCGTCAGACGACCGGGGTTATGGGTCCCTGCGTTCGCAGGGACGACGCAAGTGGGAGAGCTGCGCCCCTCTCCGCGCCGCCCCTATTGCAGGAGCACCGGCAAATTGAGCGGGCCCCGGAAACCGAAACCGTGCCAGCGCACGCTGGCTGGATCGGGCAAGGTCATGTTGGGAAAGCGCTCGAACAGCATCGGGAGCAGGATGACGCCAACGGCTCGCCGCGACAGCTGCGCACCCGCGCAATGATGCGGGCCGTTGCCGAAGGCCTGATGCGGATTGGGTTCGCGCAGCGCGTTGTAGTGCTCGCCATCCTCGAAGGCGTCCTCGTCCCGGTTGGCCGAGGCCTGGATCGTCATCACGGTATCGCCCTTCGGGATGAAGCAACCGCGAATCTCGGTGTCCTCCATCACCAGCCGTGAACTGACCTGGATCGGGGCCACCCACCGCACCCCTTCCTCGAAGGCGGAGCGCCATTTGCCGGCGGCGCGCACGGCGTCAAGCTGATCCGGGTTGGTCAACAGGCCGTAGAGAACCGTCAGCAGGGCGTCGCGCGGCTCGTTGATGCCGCCGCCGATCGCAATCTTTACATTGGCGATGATCTGGCTTTCCGGAATCGGGTTCTTTGCGTTCACCATGAAGGAGAGCGCCGAAGAATCCGGTTCGGCCCGCACCCGCGCGGCGTTTGCGCGGATACTTGCATCCATCTCCGCATTGGCGATGTCAGTTGCTTCGAAAGGCCCGGGCGTCCAGCCGAAATTACCGGCGCCGTCGATCAGCGTCTGCGACCATCGCTGCATATCGTCGTCGCTGGCGTCCGGCACGCCCATTGCATGCGCCAGAATCCGCGCGGCCAGCGGTCCGGCGAGCGCGGGAAACAGATCGACGATTTCGCCGCGCGGCAACCGGTCGAGATGCGCCGCGGCCAGTTCTTTATATGGAGATCCTGTCGGCTTGCGGGCAATTATATGCCGGGGCAAAGCATAGTTGCAGGCGCAAGATGGCGCAATCCCGGGTCCATCCCCCGGCAAAGCCGATCTGGAAACAATGAGGCCGCGCAGGACCGTTACGGCTGCATCACGACCTGAATTTCCTGGCAAGCAATTCAGCGACGAATTGCTTCACCTCTTCGCGGACAGCACGTGTCTGCTCGTCCGTCATGGGCGTCTTGCGCGAGAACGCCGTCATGATTTTATCGACGGCACTCATTTCGCGGTCCGCAAATAACGAAGTCCCTCAACCGCCAGCCGGTTTTCGTCGTCAGTCTTGGCACTCGCGAGGAAACTTGCGACCTTCTGCCGCGCGAGTGATTCCTGCTCCACCGTGAGATTCACGAGCATGCCATAGGTTTGCATCACGCGGTCGATGGCTGCCTGCATTGGACTGTCTCCCTTTAATTCCCAACACACAATGCGCCGCAGGAACTTTTGTTCCGCATGTGCGTTGATTGGGAAAGGGAGGAAATCATGGACCTGACTCGGTGCCCACATTGCAACAACCGGATGAAAGCAGTGGCTACGTCAGACGGCCGAACCGGGCTTCAGTGCCTGCGGTGCGAGAAAGTCGATCCGCACAAGGCTGATGCCGTGGCCTGGGCTGACACGCCGCCATCGACCAAGGCGGCCTGAAGCCGGCCGCAATTCTAGACCCCGGCGTACGGAACGGAATCCGGCCTGGCGCATTATGGTCCGAGTGTCAGGCGACGCTCGAATCTACCGGAAAACCCTGCCCTCCCCCGGCAGGGTTTTTCTCTGCCGAAGGATTTGGTCATGGATGAAGGCTTCCCTCCCCATACGGTCGGCTTCATGCGACGCAAGCGCGAAAAGGAGCAGGATCATCGCGGCGAGCAGCCTTCGCAATCCTGAAAAGCGAGACGTGGGCTTCGGGGTATCCGCGGGACATGGGGCTGCGGCATCTGAGGCTGGCCTTGCGCGCTTCCCGTACCTACATTGGGTGACAAAATGAAAGTCCCCCATGGCAGCCCTGTCTATTCTCGACCTAGTCCGCGTCACCGAGGCCACCGATGCGCGCGGCGCGCTCGATAACGCCCGCGATCTCGCTGCCCATGCCGAGGGCTGGGGCTATCGCCGTTTTTGGGTGGCCGAGCATCACAACATGGCCGGCATCGCCAGCGCCGCGACGTCGGTTGTCATCG
This sequence comes from Hyphomicrobiales bacterium, assembly GCA_038212905.1. GTDB lineage: Bacteria > Pseudomonadota > Alphaproteobacteria > Rhizobiales > Xanthobacteraceae > Bradyrhizobium. The sequence continues at coordinate 7,925 of JBBQUA010000071.1, read as the reverse complement.
CCCACATCGCCGCGGGCAGCCGGCACATTCGTGTCGGCGCCGGCGGCATCATGCTGCCCAACCACGCGCCGATTATCATCGCCGAACAGTTTGGGACGTTGGCGCGGCTATTCCCTGGCCGGATTGATCTCGGCCTCGGCCGGGCACCCGGCACCGATCAGGTGACGGTCCAGGCGCTTCGCCGCACGCTCGGGGGCGGCGATAATTTTCCGCAGGACGTGCTCGAACTGCAAGCCTATTTCGCCGCCGTGGTCCCCGGCCAGCGGGTGCAAGCCGTACCGGCGGCGGGCACTGACGTCCCGCTGTGGATTCTGGGGTCGAGCACCTATGGCGCCCAACTCGCCGCCGCGCTCGGACTGCCATACGCCTTCGCTTCGCATTTCGCCCCTGACCAGTTGATTCCCGCGCTCGATATCTATCGCAGCCGCTTCAAGCCTTCGGCCCAGCTGGCGCGGCCCCACGCCATGGTGGGGGTCAATATCATCGCGGCCGATACAGAACACGAGGCGCGGCGGCTGGCGACGACCCAGCAGATGTCGTTTGCAAACATCTTCCGTGGCGCACGCGGCCTCAGCCGTCCGCCGATCGACGACATCGAAAGCTACTGGTCGCCGATAGAAAAAGCCCAGGCCATGCAGATGCTCGCCCGCACCATCATCGGCACGCCCGATTCCGTCCGCGCCGGGATCGACGCGCTGGTCGATGAGACCGGCGCCGACGAGCTGATGATCGTGTCCGACGTGTTCGATCATCAGGCTCGGCTGCATTCCTACGAGCTGATCGCCGAGGCGGCGGGTGCATCGGGGAAATCGACTTCCGCGATGGACCGTCAGCCGGCCTGCGGCGGATAGCGGTCGAAGGTAGGCAGTTCGTGCGCCCCCTCCATCCAGCGAAGCCGTTCGGCAACCTGAATATGCACCACGGCCGGAACGGCATCGGGATCATCATAAGTCCCGCTCTGAATATCGATGAGCCCTGGTAGCAGATCCGCGTTGGTGTAGAAGAGCCCCGAGCCGCAGTGGGCGCAAAACTGCCGCCGGCCATGCTCCGAGGATTCGTAGATTTTCGGCTGCCCCTTCGTCACCTTGACTGCACCCTCGGCGTACATCGTCCAGCCGACCATCGGCGCACCGGCGTGACGCCTGCAATCCGCGCAGTGGCACAACGCGTGAACGATCGGTTCGCCTTCCGCCTCGTAGCGTATCGCGCCGCAGTGACATCCCCCAGTGATGTTGCTCATGCGTCCTCCAACCGACGGGACCACCCCGTTTCATGCATGGATGATTTTCCAAGTTCGCGGCTTAAAAGAGGCAGGCCAAACTACTGCGTGTCGGGGTTATCCCTCTACGCCGATTTGCGCACCGCGTTGTCGACCAGCGTCTTGCCGAGCGACCAGATCGCGCCGGGGACCTTGTGGCTGGCGGCGATGACGGAATCGAACGCGGTCACGATCCAGTTGCAATCTTCTTCGGTGATGGTCAGCGGCGGCAGCAGCTTGATGGTGTGGCTGCCATGGCCGGAGACTTGCGTGAGGATCTTGTGCTCCTTGAACAGCGGCACGGTGATGAGCTGGCAGAACAGCCCCTTGTTGGCGCTCTCCAGCAAATTCCACGACGCCTTCAGCTTGAGCGATTTCGGCGGGCCGAACTCGACGCCGATCATCAGGCCCTTGCCGCGGACTTCCTTCAGCAATTCGTAGCCCGGCACCATGCCGGTCAGCGCCAGCTTGAGTTCGGCGCCGCGCCGGGCCGCCTGCTCGACCAGTTTTTCGTGCTCCATCACTTCCAGCGTCGCGATGCCGGCGGCCATCGCCAGATCGTTCTTTGCAAAGGTCGAGCCGTGCACGACCGCGCGATCCATTTGATTGAAGATCTTGTCGAAGATACTCTTGCGCGTCAGCAGCGCACCGATCGGAACGTGACCGCCCGACAGCGCCTTCGCCAGCAGCACCATGTCGGGCTCGACATTCCAGTGCTCGACCGCGAGAAATTTTCCGGTGCGGCCGATGCCGGTCTGGATTTCGTCGGCGATCAACAGCGTGCCGTATTTGCGGCACAGCGCGGCCGCGCCCGGCAGGAAGTCATCGCCGGGAATGTTGACGCCCTTGCCCTGGATCGGCTCGACGATGAAAGCCGCGACCTGGCGTGACGACAACGCGTGCTCGAGTGCTGCGAGATCGTTGAAGGGAATCGAGGTGCAGCCGGGCAGCAGCGGCTCGAAGCCGCCGCGAAAATTCGGATCGTCGGTGAGCGACAATGCGCCATAGGACAGGCCGTGGTATGCGTGCGCGCAGTACACGATTCCGGGCCGGCCGGTGGCGCCGCGTGCAAACTTGATCGCAGCCTCGACGGCTTCTGCCCCGGAATTGGCAAAGAATACCTTGTCCAGCCAGGGAGTGTATTTCAGCAGGCGTTCGGCCAGCACGCCGGCCAGCGTGGAGACGTCGAGTTGTACGAGATTGGGCAGGTCGGCGTCGAGCACGCTCTTCAGGGCCTGGCGCAGCACCGGGTGATTGCGGCCAATCGCAAAAACGCCAAATCCGCTCAGTAGATCGAGATAGCGTGCGCCGTCGCGATCGAACAAATACTGGCCCTGCCCCTTCTGAAAACCAACGTCATAGCCGATGGTCTTGAGAACCCGTACGAGTTGCTCGTTCAGATGGCGCGTATGCATGGAACTGCGCTGCGCCTGACGGTCGGCAAACATCTCGGAAACGTCTAGATTCGGATATACCATTTGGTTACATACGTCGGTTGGAGGGCATTTCGTCAACTGAAAACGCCCATTGCGGCGTTTTGACCCCGCTCGAATCATCCATTAGTTACAGGTTGGAACCATGTTGCACCGCCAAGGAAATATCATGCGTATTGTTGCATTTTCAGCCGTTTTCCTGGTGACCGGCCTTGCATCAGCCCTCGCCGCGGATCCGACCGGCGACTGGCGGGTGGCGGACGGCGTCGCCAACATCCGCGTTGCCGAATGCAATGGCAGTATATGGGGCGCGGTGGCCTGGGAGAAGACGCCGGGCGGCCGCGACAAGAACAATCCCGATGTTTCGAAACAGAGCAGGCCGACCTTGGCAATGCCGATCCTGATCGACATGAAGAAAATGCCCGCCGTCGATCAATGGGAGGGCCAAGTCTACAACGCCAAGGACGGCCAGATGTACGCCACGACGATCAAGCCGGTCGGCTCCGATCAGATGGAGATTCAAGGCTGCGTGCTCGGCTTCCTGTGCGGCGGCGAGACCTGGACCCGCGTCTCGGGCCCGATCCCCTTGAGCCCCGCCAACAGCATGGCCAAGGGCGCGCCGAAGGGCACCGGGACCTCGCCGAAGAGCGCTGGGACCTTGCCGAAGACCGCGCAGCAGGCGAGCGCGCCGCCTGCGCCGAAGACCACCGGCGCTGCCAATCCGGCCGCCAAGCCCGGCAAGCCCGGTCAGAAGCAGGCGGCCGGCCAGCCCGGCGACATCGGCGATATCTGCCTACTCCCCGACATCGCGCGGTTTGCCCATTAGCGCCGGCTGGAACAGCAGCACCGCGGCCAGCGTGATGACGAACGAGAGCACCAGCAGCTTGCCCATGCTGGCCGTCCCCGGATGACTCGAAAGCCACAGGCTTCCAAACGCCGTGGCTGTCGTCAGCGCACTGAAGAAGATCGCGCGCGTCAGGCTGGTCTGCAGCAGATTGGTACGGCCCGACCGCCAGGCCGTGACGTAGTAGATCTTGAACGCGACGCCGACGCCGAGCAGCAACGGTAGCGCTACGATGTTGGCGAAGTTGAGCGGCAGCCCGATCAGCACGCAGATTTCCAGCGTCACCGCTCCCGCCACCAAAAGCGGCACCATCGTCATCAGCACGTCCGTGATGCGCCGCAAGGTCAGCCAGAGCAGCAGGCTGATCACGACCAGCGCCCCGATGCCGGCGTGGATGAACGCCCGCACAATGGTTTCGCCCGATTTGAGAATCGACACCGGTCCGCCGATGGCATTCGGCTCGGCCGCCAGCACCGCGTTGGCAAAGGTGCGCAGGGTTTCGTTGTCGTTGGGATCGCCGCGCGGCAGCGCCTCGACGCGGATCAGACCCGCTTTGGTCTTCCAGCCGGCCACCAGATCGGCCGGCAGGGTTTTCAGGCTGACCGGCTGCGCTTGCAGTGAGTTCTTGAGCTGGTCGAGCGTAACCTTCAGCGGCGTGACGAAAATAGCCTGGGTCTTGTTGCGCACCGCCTCGTTCGCTTCGGCGAGTTTCGACAGCGCTTCGGCCAACCGCCGCGATGCCACCGCACCCGGCCCCTTGCCGTCGCCGGCGGCCCTGCGCAGGGCCTCCGCCGATCCCTTCAGGGACGCGACGTTCTCTTCATCGGAGGGCGCAGCATCGACCTGGTCAGGGTTGAGCGCGGGAAGCAGGACCTTCGCGCCCTGCGCAATCAGCTTCAGCTTGGCCGGTTGATCCTCCGGCACGAAACTGTCCAGCGACATCACCCGAAGCACTTCCGGGACCTTTTCCAGCCGGGCCTCGATCTTTTTGGCGTCGGCTTCCGAATTCGTCATCACGTTGATGGCGTTGGCGCCGGTGTTCGGATCCTTGCGCAGATCGAGATAGGTCGCGATCGATTCGACCTGCGAATTGCGCAGATTGATCGGGTTGAAGTCGAATTTCAGGAAATACAACAGCGGCAGGCCGGCCACCGCGATCAACAGCGTGCCGACGATGATGATGACGCGGTGCTTTTCCAGGAACTCGTCGAGCGGCGCCAGGAAGGCGTAACCGACCGGCTCCTTTTCACCCGGCGGGTTGAGCATTTTCAGCAACGCCGGCAGCACGGTGATGCTGGTCAGGAACGCAATCAGCATGCCCGCCCCGGCGATCTTGCCGAGTTCCGAGATGCCCTTGTAGTCGGTCGGCAGGAAGCAGAGGAATCCGGCCGCCGTCGCCATCGCCGCGAGCGAGAGCGGAACCGCGGAGCGTTCGGCCGCATGCGCCAGCGCCTGCGCCAAATCGTCGTTCTTGAAACGCTCGGAGCGGTAGCGGACGCTGAACTGGATACCGAAATCCACGCCGAGCCCGACGAACAGCACGGCAAATGCGATCGAGAGCAGGTTCAGCGAACCCACCATCAACAGTCCTACCGCCGTGGTGATCGAAAGCCCGATGAAGAGATTCAGGAACACGGCGAAGATGATCTTGCTCGAATGCAGCGCCATCCAGAGAATGACGAGTACGACGAGCACGGTGCCGATGCCGTTGATCACGGCGCCGTCCTGAACCGTCGCGAACTCCTCATTGGCGATCGGTACCGGGCCGGTCAGCCTGACCCGGGCGCCATATTCGCCCGCGAGATTGAGCTCGGTGGCCGCCTGCCGGATCGCGTCGGTCGCGGCCTTGCCGGGTTCCAGCGCATTGAAATCGAGGATCGGCTTGAATTCGATGAAGGCGCGCTTGTCCGAATCGGTGAGCGGCTTGTCGCTGGTCAATTCGCGCCACGAGAAGGTCGCGGAGCCCTTGCTCAACGCGTTCTCGACCGTCTGGGCGATCAGATTGAAGGGCCGTTCGGTGCTATCGAGCTTGACCTGTCCGCGCTTGACGCCGGCAAGGCCGGTTTCCAGCGCGCCGGTGAGGCCGCGAATGCTGGGATCGCCGGCCATGATCTCGATCAGGGGCGCCGCGGAAGCGAACTGTTCGGTCAGCTTGCCGACCTCCTCCGCGGGCAAGAACAACAGCCCGTTCTTCTCGAAAAACTCCCCGGAGCCGAGCGGCTGAATCGATTCGAAATTCTTGCTGTTGCCAGCGAGTTTCTTCGCCAGCGCGGCGCTCGCGGTGGTGGTCAGTTCCGGCGTCGGCGCCTCGACAACGGCCAGGATGGTGCGTTCCCGATCGAACGCCTGGCCGAACTGATTGTCGCGCTTGCGCCAATCCAGGTCAGGCGAAATCAAGGTGTTGATATCGGTGTTGATGGCGAAGTTGCGGGCTGTGTAGAAGCCCGACGCGACCGCGAGGATGAGGGCGATCAGGACAGTTGGGAGGGCAAAGCGCGTGCAAGCCTTAACAATCGAGACGACAATACTTGTCAGCACATCTATTCTTTCTAATGTTATCCGCTTGCCGGAAACGCCCGCTGTCTACCGGAGTTCCGCAGGCCGATCTAATGTTGTTTTTGAGGGCTTTTAGTTGGGTGCACGACCAAATTGCGCAAAATATGCCGAAACTGCGGTGTGAGGCTGATATAGTCCGCTTGATCAGGCGGTAAAGTGACGAACCAGTGAGGGGACGGGGGTCATCCGCCGCGGTTTGGGCGCTACTGTATTATATTACCTGCATCGACTTAACGCCGTTACGCGATCGTGCTGCGGAACGCCTTTTCTAACCCACCGTTTTTTGCCACAAAGCTCTGTCCTACCATGGGCTTGGACGGAGCGGACGCGAGCCGCCCGGCATGGTGCAAATATTGTAGCTCCGGGGGACCGGACCTGGAGAGAGATTTGGTGCAACTGCGTAACGGGCATCCCATGGAAGTTTATCTGGCGCAGCCGCGTGGCTTCTGCGCGGGCGTCGTGCGCGCGATCGAGATCGTCGAGCGCGCGATCGAGAAATACGGCCCGCCGGTCTATGTGCGGCACGAGATCGTCCACAATAAATACGTGGTCGAAAGCCTGAAGAACAAGGGGGCCATCTTCGTCGAGGATCTATCCGAAGTACCGCCGCTGGCAGTCACGGTATTCAGCGCCCATGGCGTGGCCAGGAGCGTCGAGGAGGAAGCCGCCGTGCGCGGCCTGCCGGTGCTCAATGCCACCTGCCCCCTGGTCACCAAGGTTCACAACCAGGGCAAGCGCTACATGGCGAAAGGCCGGGCGCTGATTCTGATCGGCCACGCCGGCCATCCCGAGGTCGAGGGAACCATGGGCCAGGTTCCCGGCCCGGTCACGCTGGTCCAGAACGTCGACGACGTGGCGGGCCTGACCCTGCCAACAGACACCCCGGTGGCCTATATTACCCAGACCACGCTCAGCGTGGACGACACAAAAGACATAATTGCCGCCCTTCAGGCGCGATTTACCGATATTCAAGGCCCGGATATCCGGGATATCTGCTATGCGACACAGAACCGTCAATCTGCGGTAAGGGACCTGAGCAAGCTCGTGGATGTTATACTGGTGGTGGGGGCCACCAATAGTTCCAACTCAAACAGGTTGCGCGAAATCGGCACCGAGGTCGGGGTCGCGAGTTATCTCATTGCCGACGGCAGCGAGCTGAACCCGGAATGGCTGAAAGACGCCAGGGCTGTCGGCATCACCGCCGGCGCCTCGGCCCCCGAGGTTCTGGTCGATGACGTGATCGAGGCCCTGCGGCGGATCGGACCGGTCAAGGTTTCGGTGCTGCCGGGCCGGGAAGAGAATATCGAATTCCGGCTTCCGGCCGAACTGACTGCGGGTTGATCAATTTCTCTACTGAGTCCAGAAAGAAACTTCTAATGGCAATGGCAATACCGTTCTTCAAAGAGTTGCGTATCGGCGGCTACATGATGAAGCAGAAGCTGCTTGGTCGTAAGCGCTATCCGCTGGTGCTGATGCTCGAGCCGTTGTTTCGCTGCAACCTCGCCTGCGTCGGCTGCGGCAAGATCGACTATCCCGACGCGATCCTGAACCGCCGCATGTCGGCGCAGGAATGCTGGGATGCCGCCGACGAATGCGGCGCGCCGATGGTGGCGATCCCCGGCGGCGAGCCGCTGATCCACAAGGAAATCGGCGAGATCGTCCGCGGCCTGGTGGCACGCAAGAAATTCGTGTCGTTGTGCACCAACGCGCTGCTGCTGGAAAAGAAGCTCGATCTGTTCGAGCCGTCGCCCTATCTGTTCTTCTCGGTGCATCTCGACGGTCTCAAGGACCACCACGACAAGGCGGTGTCGCAGAAGGGCGTGTTCGATCGCGC
>JBBQUA010000070.1:0-22937 GCA_038212905.1 Hyphomicrobiales bacterium | reverse complement strand
GTGCCCGGATTCATCATCCGGCCCGTCAGGAGTCGCATTTCTGGCAAACGAGCTTATATTAAAGACTGTCCTGAAATGACGTGTGCCGACGCGCCCTTGAGCCCGTCCGCACGACACGTTCGCGATTTCCGAATCGCGTTCTCACGAAAAAGATTAGAGGGTCACTGACCATGGCTGCCTTCAGTTACAACACTGCCGCCGAACTATTCCCTGCCGCGATCCGCAAGAAGAAGCGGGCGGGCTTTGCCTATCGGCGGTTCGGCACCGCGGCCGAAGCGGTTCGCTTCGCGATCGAGGAATTGCCGGCCGATTCGCTGAACGGCGCGTATTTGCAGGTTGACGAAGCCCGCTTCGACCAGAGCGGCATCCGCACGCTGTATGAAAGCCAGGACTTTCCGCTCGAGCGCCGCCCGCGTGCCCCCGAGCCCGTGCCCGCCGGCAACGATGCCAACGCGGACGCCGCGTAAAACAAGGCTTGGCGACCACCGGACACTGATCTTGCGCCGCATGCCCACTTCACCTCTCCCATCGGGAGAGGTGAACATCCCACTCCCCGCCACAGCTTCAGCGCGGCTGCTTGTCCAGCCAGCGTTGCAGCATCCGCACGTTACGGACGTTGGCGCGGAACATGACGTCGAAGGCGTCGCCGGCGATCGGCACCAGACCGACCACGCCATCGAGCGCGACATTGCCGAGCATCCGCGTCGTCAGATACCAGGGCGCGCCGAGCGCGCGCGCTTCGCGCACCACCCACAGTGAAATCGCCGTGGTGATGATATCGCCAAGCACCGGGATCAATCCGATCAGGCCGTCGATGCCGTAGCGGATGTTGGTGCCGGGCACGATGAAGGCGACGTCCAGCAGTTTCGACAGCGCGTCGAGCCGCGCCAGCCGCTGCTCGCGGGTGAAATTGCCGAATGGATTGGCGCCCGAGCTGCCGAATTCGAACTGGAAGCCGCCGGCCTGCGGGCCCAGTCCCTCCGGGCGCACCTCGCGCCCGTCCTGATCGATGATCGGACCACGCGGCGGGGCGCGGCGAAACTCGCCGCCGGAGTTGTTCCGGGAGCGCGCGGGGTTCGGGGAGATGATTTCTTCGTTGGACATTGCCATCACATGGTAACGCGCCAGACCGCCGCAAGTTGCGTCACGCCGTCGCGGTTATGCGGCCGGCGCCGGCTGCGGCTCGGCGTATTTGTGCGCCAGCCAGGACGCCACCATGGCGGGGACCAAACCCGGCAGGCCGAAAAGAATGATCTGGAGCGCGCCCGGCTCCGTTCTTTGGCCACCGTAAATCAATTCCGAAGCGGCGAAAGCCAGCACGCCGACGATCAGCACCCGCACCACCCAGCCGATCCGCCTGACATGCAGCAGGATATCGTCCACCGCCGCCATCATCAGCGCCGGCACGATGCCGAACAGATAGGCGAATTGCAGCGTCTTGCCGAACACCACGAACCATTTCGCCACTTCGGCGGCGTTGGTCTGCTCCCAATAGCCGGAAGTATAGGTGGTGGCGAACAGCAGCAGGAATCCGCCGAGGAAGGGGCCGACGGCTGCGAATATCAGATAGCGTTTCATGGGTTGCCTTCGCGTTTTGGCCAGCATACCGGAATTCGCCATCGCGCAAAGAGGACCTGTCCAATTTGCACTGCTCTCGCGGCGTCATTGCGAGGAGCGCTTGCGACGAAGCAAGCCATCTAACAACCGGTACCGCTGCGAAATGGGTTGCTTCGCGGAGCCTGTCATCGGGCGGCGCTACGCGCCGACCCCGTGGCTCGCCATGACGTTGATGGGCCGGAGCTAAGGCAGCGCGACTTAACGAGCTTTCCCGGATTGCGCTGCCGGCTCGGCGCTGACGCGCCGGCCCGTCGGCTCCATCGCTACGAAACTGAACCTGTCAGCGAGGCTTCTACTCGCCCCACGCCATGAACGCCTCGTTGAAAGCGCGCTCGCCCGGGGCGCCCTTTTCGATAGCGATGATGGCGCGGCGCTGGTTGATGTAGACCAGCGGCACGTCGAACCAGGAGCGCTCCTTCAGAAGCTGGATGTTGCGCGAGCGCTCGGAGTCGATGTTGGAAAGGCCGACCAGGAACAGCGCCTTCAGGCCGTCGGTGACTTTCACCGCATATCCCGCCAGCGGCGTGCCGCGGGCCTGCTCGTTGGATTTCATCAGGACGCCCGGCACGTTGCCGATGCCGCCGCCGGCAAAATCCTGCGGCAGGATGAAGGTCAGTTCCGCGGTGTGGCTGGCCGGCAGCGATGGATCGGTGTTGCGCAGGAACGACATCGTCATCTTGAACTTGCGGTCGGGGATCTCGATCTCGGCGCGCACGGCGATATCGGCCTTCTGGGCGCCGGAGGCCTTGATCTGTTCGGTGCGCCAGATCACCGAGCCGACATATTGCTTGCCCTTGGGATCGGACGGATCCTCGTCATACAGCACCACGCGCTGCGCCACCGGGGCGACCTGGTCCGATGACGACGGCTGGCCGACGCGATCGGGAATCTTCGGCTTCGACAGCGGGGTCGAGGGATCCTTCGGCGCCTCCGCCACCGGCTGCGACTTGAACAGCCCCGAAACCGTCGTCACCAGCGACTTGCCCCACAGGATGCCGGCGCCGACCAGGATCAGCACCACGCCGACCGCGATCGCGCTCTTGAACGGAAACACCGTGCCTGTGCGTATCCGCTTCTTCGCCTCGCTCTCGCGGTCCTGCGTCAGGCGCGAACGCTGCGGCCGCTGTGGCGGTTGCTGCTGCTGCGCCGAGGGCGCGTAGCGCTCGGCTTCCTCGACAGATTCGTCATAGGAATAGGGCGCGTCGGGATCGGCGCCGCGGTTTTCCATGCTCGGCTCGAGCCGGTCGAATTCCGGCGAGGGCGACGGCACGTTGGCGTAGGTCTTGCGCGCCGAGCGGGTGGCCTGCGCGGCGGCGCGACCGAGATCGTCGGCATCGGCGGCGATGTCGCGGAAACCGCGCATGCCCGGCGCCTGCGGCGGAGCGTTGTCGGGGCCGCGGCGCGGCGCGCCCGTGCGTTCGCGGGTCGGCGGCAACTGCGGATCCTGCATCGGGACCTGCGGCTGCGGCGGACGCGGCGGCGGTGGCGGGGCGGCGTCAGGGCGAAGGTTGCGCTGCGCGCGGTCGTCCTGGCCGAGCGGCGGGCGCTCGTTGCGCCCGGGCTGCGGCGACGGCGGACGCGGACGCGCCGGCGGCGGCGGGGAAGCCGGAGGCTGCGCGGCCACCGGCGGCGCCGGTTCGCCCGGCCGCCCCGGAGGCCTGGTGGTGGTGGCGCGGAACGAATCGCCGGCACGGGCGCCGCCGCGCGAGGCGTCCCGGGCGCGCTGGGCGGCCTCGGATTCAACCTTGCGGACGGCCTCTTCCAGTGACAGCCGCTCGCGGGTGATTTCGGATTCGCTGAGGGGCGGCTGCACGCCGCGCAACTGCGCGATCAGCGCGGCGCGGGCCCGCTCATACAGCGCACGGCGGCTCTCACCGGGGGCACTGGGGTCCAGTCCGGCAATGGCGCGGGCGATCAGCGGGTAGTAATCAGCCATATCGTCTCAACATTGCAGGCTTTCCGGTAACATCTCGTTAAGCCTCAAACGGGTTCTGAACCAGAATAGTATCCTCGCGTTCCGGGCTGGTGGAAAGCAAGGCGATTGGGCAACCCACCAGTTCCTCGACCCGGCGGACATATTTGATGGCCTGGGCCGGCAAATCCGCCCAGGAGCGGGCGTTGGCAGTCGGTTCCTTCCAGCCCTCGATGGTCTCGTAGACCGGCTTGATCCGGGCCTGCGCGCCTTCGCCGGCCGGCAAATGGTCGATTTCCTTGCCGTCCAGCGTATAGCCGGTGCAGACCTCGATCGAGTCGAAGCCGTCGAGAATGTCGAGCTTGGTCAGCGCCAGCCCGTGGATGCCGCAGGTCCGCACGGTCTGGCGCACCAGCACCGCGTCGAACCAGCCGCAGCGGCGCGGGCGGCCGGTATTGGTGCCGAATTCGCGGCCGCGCTCGCCGATCTTGCGGCCGATCTCGTTGTCCTGCTCGGTCGGGAACGGGCCCTGGCCGACCCGGGTCGTATAGGCCTTGCAGATCCCCAGGACATAGCCGACCGCGGACGGCCCCATGCCGGTGCCGGTCGCCGCCTGCGCCGCCACGGTGTTGGACGAGGTGACGTAGGGATAGGTGCCGTGGTCGACGTCCAGCAGCGCGCCCTGCGCGCCCTCGAACAGGATGCGCTTGCCCTCGCGCCGTTTCTGGTCGAGCAGCCGCCACACCGTCTCGGCGTAAGGCAAAAGCTGCGGCGCCAGCGCGCTCAGCTCCTTCAAAATGCCGCCGCCGTCGATTTCCTCCAGCTTAAGGCCGCGGCGCAGCGCGTTGTGGTGCGACAGCAGGCGGTCGATCTTGTGCGGCAGGGTGTCGAGATCGGCCAGATCCATCAGCCGGATGGCACGGCGGCCGACTTTGTCTTCATAGGCCGGGCCGATGCCCCGCCGGGTGGTGCCGATCGCGGTCAGGGCGTTGGACGATTCCCTGAGCGCATCGAGTTCGCGGTGCAGCGGCAGGATCAGCGTGACGTTTTCGGCGACGCGCAAATTTTCAGGGCTGATGGCGACGCCCTGCCCTTTCAGCCGGGTCACCTCGTCGAGGAAGGCCTGCGGGTCGAACACCACGCCGTTGCCGATGACAGCCAGCTTCGAGGGCCGCAACACGCCGGAGGGCAACAGCGCCAGCTTGTAGGTGATGCCGTTGATGACGAGGGTATGGCCGGCATTGTGGCCGCCCTGGAAGCGCACGACGATGTCGGCCTGCTCCGACAACCAATCGACAATCTTGCCCTTCCCTTCGTCGCCCCATTGGGCGCCGACGACGACGACATTGGCCATTTCGTAAAGATTCCCTCTGCAACTGGTTCGGTCCGAGAATGATCGGTTCGGAAAGACGGTCCCCATTCTTCCGGATCATGCGCCCAGCCGAAATCACGGCCGGAGCCGCTCGCATGCGAGGCACACAATCGGATAACGGAAGCAGGCTATCGAAGCAAGCAGGAACGGGCTCATTTAACCGGGTTCGAGGGTATCCAACCCATTGATATCCCCCGAAAATTTGTGGCAGCGCGAAGGCAGCGCCAGGGGCCGGGGAGTCCTGATCATGCTAATGCAGCACAAAGAACGCCAGTGAAGCCGCGGCCATCACCGCGGTCGCGGCCCAGCCCCAGATCGCGATGGAACGCGACACCGTCAGCCGCCCCATGACCCTGGGGTTGCGCACGATCAGCATCATGACCGCCATCAATGGTGCCGCCAACACGCCGTTGACGACGGCGGCCCAGTACAGCGCCCGCACCGGATCGAGCCCGACGAAATTGAGCGCCGCGCCCAGCAGTGTCGCTACCGCGATCGTCGCATAGAAGGCGCGGGCGTCGTTCGGTTTGGCATCGAGGCTTTCGGCCCAGCCGAACACCTCGCTGACCGCATAGGCCGCCGAACCCGCCAGCACCGGCACCGCCAGCAGGCCGGTGCCGATAATGCCCATCGCAAACAACGCGAAGGCGAATTCGCCGGCGATCGGACGCAGCGCCTCGGCGGCCTGCGCCGAAGTCGCGATATCAGTGACGCCGTGGCTGTGCAGCGTCGCCGCGGTCGCGAACACGATCGCCAGCGACACCAGCGAACTGAAGGCCATGCCGACGATGGTGTCGAGGCGGATGCGGGCAAGCTCCGGCCCCGCGGTCTTCGGCGAGACGCAGAGCGGCTTGGCGTGGTGACGGTGCTGCTCCTCGACCTCCTGCCCGGCCTGCCAGAAAAACAGATAGGGGCTGATGGTGGTGCCGAGGATCGCCACCATCGCCATCGCGGAGGCGCCGTTGAAATCCATGGTCGGGACCACCAACGATTTCAGCGCCGTCGCCCATGGCACGTCGGCCACGAACACCACCGCGACATAGGAGAACAGCGACAGCGTGGTCCATTTCAGCACTGACGCGTAGCGCGGATAGCTGAGCCAGACCTCGAGCACGATGCAGACGACCCCGAACAGCAGCGTGTAGAGCTGGTCCGGCCCGCCGACCAGCAGCGCAAGCGCGGCCCCCATCGCGCCGAGATCGGCGCCGAGGTTGATGATGTTGGCGACCAGAAGCAGCGTCACCACCAGTCGCAGCAGCCAGCGCGGATAATGCCGCCGCAGATTATGCGCGATGCCGCGCCCGGTGACGCAGCCGATCTGGGCCGCGACTTCCTGGATCACGACCATCAGCGGAAAACTGAGCACGAAGGTCCACGCCAGGGCGAAGCCGAACTGCGCGCCGATCTGGCTGTGGGTGGCGATCCCGCTGGGATCGTCATCGGCGGCGCCGGTGACGAGGCCGGGACCGAGCCGGCGCCACAGGCGTCCCGCCAGGCTGCCGGCTGGTTGGTCGGACGATTCATTCATGCCGTAGCCTAACCGACTTTCCGCAGACGACGTTGCGCCATCGCAACACGGGTGGCGCTGGCTCGGCTATCCCCGGGCGTGCTATCTGAACTCCGGCACGTGACGTCGGAGCAATGGCACCATGTCGAAGACCACGCCTGCGACCCTTGCGCTGCGGAAGGTCGGCTGCGCCTTCAAGCTGCATACCTATGTCTACGATTCCAGCGCCGAAAGCACCAGGCTGCAGGCCGCCGAGGCGCTAGGCGTCGACCCCAACCGCGTGCTTAAGACCCTGATGGCCGAGGTCGACGGCGCGCCGGTCTGCGTGGTGGTGCCGGCGGATTGCGAAGTCAGCATGAAGAAGCTCGCGGCGGCGTTTGACGGCAAGACGGCGAACATGATGCGCCCGGCCGATGCCGAACGGCTGACCGGCTATCATGTCGGCGGCATCAGCCCGTTCGGGCAGAAGAAGCGCGTGCCGGTGGTGATCGAACTGACGGCGCTGAGCCACCTGACCGTGTTCGTCAATGGCGGGCAGCGCGGATTGCAGATCGAAATCGACCCCAATGACGCCGCGATCGCCGCGGTCGCGGTCGCGCATGCGCTGACGGCCTGAACAGGCTGGCTCCCGCATGGTCGCGATGCGTCTTCCGGCATTGAAAGCCGGCCAAAACCCGTGTCTGTGAGCCTGCCGGGCGAACATTCCGGCCCGGTCCTGCGCCGCGCGGGGCGCGGCGCCATGAACCGAGCCCAGAGAATGTCTGCTTCCGACCAAACATCCGGCGCCGCCCCGTCCACGAACTGGATCGCCAACCAGCCCTACCTGCTGCTGTCCATCACCGCGCTGTGCTGGGCCGGCAACGCCATCGTCGGCCGGCTCGCCGCGGGGCATATTCCGCCGGTCACGCTGTCGTTCCTGCGCTGGTCGATGGCGTTTCTCATCATCCTGCCGTTCGCCTGGAAGCACCTGGTGCGCGACTGGGGCGCGATCCGCGGCCGTCTCGGCACCATGGTGATCCTTTCCGTCACCGGGATCAGCGCCTTCAACACCATGCAATACTGGGCGCTCGAGCACACCCAGGCGCTGAACACGCTGTTGCTGCAGTCGGCAGCACCCCTGTTCGTCGCGGTATGGTCGCTGCTGCTGCTCGGCATCCGGCTGACGCTGGCCCAGGCCGGCGGACTCGCGGTGTCGCTGACCGGCGTGCTGGTCATCCTGCTGCAGGGCGACCTGACGACGCTGAAGAACATCGAGTTCAATATCGGCGACATTATCTTCCTGGCCGCGCTGGCGATCTTCGGGCTGTACTCGACGCTGTCCTTCAAGCGCCCGCAGATCCACGGCCTGTCGTTCGTCGGCTTTACCTTCGGCTGCGGCGCCGCTGCGCTAATTCCCCTGCTGGTCTGGGAACTGATGACCCGGCCGTCGATGCAACTCAACACCGCCAACCTGCTGACGCTGTTTTATGTCGCCGTGTTCCCCTCGACGGTAGCCTATCTGTGCTTCAATCGCGGCGTGCACCTGATCGGCGCCAACCGCGCGGCGGCGTTCTTTCATGTCGTCCCGATGTTCGGCGCCGCGATGGCCATCGTCTTTCTCGGCGAGCGACCGCAGCTGTTCCACGTGATCGGCTTCGCGCTGGTGCTGACAGGCGTTTTCGTCGCCTCGCGCAAGCCCGCGGCAGTTAGCTGACCCGTTACCTTTCCGGAAAGCGGTGACGCGGAGCGGCAATTGCGCTATCTCTTGATGCTGTTGGCAGCTGGATACTGGACATGAAACCGCGGGCGAGCAGCCTGTTGATCGGATCGTTGACCTTGGCGCTGATCGCCGGGGGATTCGGCGCGTTTTTCGGCGTCCGGAAGTACACCGGCGTCCAGGGACTGGTTCCGCTTCGGGTGGTTTTCGAAGGCTCCGCCTCCGGTCTTCACAAGGGCGGCGGCGTCAATTTGAACGGCGTCCGGGTCGGCGAAGTGGTCTCGCTGACGCTGGACAACCCGCGCCGGGTGGTGGCGCTGGCGATGATCGTCAACACCGCTCCGATCCGCAAGGACACCGAGGCCGGACTCGAATTTCAGGGACTGACCGGCGTCGCCGCGATATCGCTGATCGGCGGCGCGATCGACGGCCCTCCGGTTCCGCTGGACAACGATGGCGTGCCGGTGCTGACGGCCGATCCGGACGCGCTGCTGGACGTGCAGGAGAAGATCAGGGTGGCGCTGCGCAACGTCGACCGGATCATCAAGGAAAATGAAGTCGCGGTGAAGGACACGCTGCTGAACTTCGAGACCTTCACGGCGAGCCTCGCCGGCAACGGCCGACGGATCACCGACATCGTGGACGCCGCAGACGATGTCATGAAAGGCATCGATGATGGCCTTGGCCAGACCCAGAAGTTTCTGGCCAACCTCGGCAGCAGCAAATATGGCAGCGAACTGCTGCCGACCGTGATCTCGCTTCGCGAACTGATCGAGAGTTTCGACAAGCGCACCGCCGTCGTTTTAACCGACGCCCGCCGCGCGCTGCAGGACCTCAGCGCATCCATTAACAAGTCAGACCAGAAACCTGGCGGCCGCCCACCCGCCCGACGCTAGGCGGAAGGCACCCACGGCCGCGCTTGACCCTGCTGCCGCGCTGTCCCACCATCCCGGCCAGGGTCCTTAAAAATCAAGATCTCCAAAAGAAGGCTCGCCAACGTGCATGACAAAACCGCGACCATAAAAGCTCCGCCGCCGCCCACGGTGCAACGCGCCGCCAGCGCCGTTCCGCGCGCCTTGCGGCGCTATCTGTCACTCGACGATTTCGAGACGACGGCGCGGCGGCGGCTGCCGAAATTCCTGTACGGTTACATCTCGGGCGGCGCCGAGACCGACGCCTCAGTGCGCGACAACCGCCGCGCCTTCGATGAATACGGCTTCGTGCCGCGGGTGCTGAACGACGTCTCCGGCCGCGAGCAGACCACCACGCTGTTCGGCAAGACCTATGCGGCGCCGTTCGGCATTCCGCCGATGGGCTCGTCGGCGCTGTGCGCCTATCGCGGCGATATCGTGCTGACGCGCGCGGCGGCCGCCATGAACCTGCCGATGATCCTGAGCGCCTCGTCGCTGATCACGCTGGAGGACGTGCGCCGCGAAAATCCCGATGCCTGGTATCAGGCCTATCTCGCCGGCGAGGCCTCGCGCATCGAGCCGCTGGTCGATCGCGTCGCCGCCGCCGGCTACGACACGTTTGTGGTGACCGCCGATGTTCCGGTGCCGCCCAACCGCGAGAACAATATCCGCAACGGGTTTCAGGTCCCGCTGGCGATTACGCCGCAAGTCGCGTGGGATACCGTGACCCATCCGCACTGGCTGTTCGGCGTCTGGGCGCGCACGCTGATGAACCACGGCATGCCGCATTTCGAAAACATGGACGCCAAACGCGGCCCGCCGGTGCTGGCCAAGAACCTGATGCGCAACATCGGCCATCGCGACCAGCTCGCCTGGAAGCATGTCGAACTGATCCGCCGCCGCTGGAAGGGCAAGCTCGTGATCAAGGGCCTGATCTCGCCGGCCGATGCGCGGATCGCACGCGAGAGCGGCGCCGATGGCGTGATCCTCTCCAATCACGCCGGCCGCCAGCTCGACTTTACCGTGTCGGCGCTACGCACGCTGCCGGAGATCGCGGCCGAAGCAGGCGGCATGACCGTGATGCTGGACGGCGGTATCCGGCGCGGCACCGATGTGATCAAGGCGCTGGCGCTCGGCGCGAAGTTCGTCTTCGTCGGCCGCCCGCTGCTTTATGCGGCGGTGGCCGGCGGCGAAGCCGGGGTGCAACGCGCGCTGACCCTGCTCAAGGACGAGGTCAATCGCGATCTGGCGCTGTTGGGCATCCGCAGCATCGGCGAGATTACGCCGGACCTGGTGCGAAAGTTCTAGCGACCGGCGGCATCGAAAGAGAGCATCGTGAACATGCCCAAACATCTGCTGCCGACCACGGTGGTCGGCAGCTACCCGCAGCCGGAATGGCTGGTCGATCGCGCCATGCTGTTGAAGGTGGTGCCGCGCACCCGCATGCACGCGATGTGGCGGCTGCCGGAGGAGCATCTGGAGGAGGCGCAGGACGACGCCACCCTTCCGCCGCCTCATAAAGCGGCTCAGGATTTTGTTGTGCCTGATTCTGATGGCGATCTTCCCGAAGTCAAGATTATCGCCAGCCTGAAAAGGCATTCTTCACGGCCGACTACTTCTTGAACTTGCTGTAGGCTTCGGCCGTCGCGATGATGACGTGCTCGGCGCAGCCGTTGCGGCGGTGCGGATCGCAGCGGGTCTCGTAGTCTTCAGACGTCATCATCTCGATGAAGGCGGCGACCGAGGGATAGTACACCAGCGCCAGATAGTCCCATTGACTGCCATGCTGCGGCCCGAGTGCGACCGCCTTGGCGTCGCCGGTCCACAGCAGCGTGCCGCCGCGCGCCTTGATCATCGGCACCGTCAGGGCGCTGTAGCGCAGATAGGCGTCCCAGCCGGAGCCGTCGCCGTCCAGGGAGCGGGCGTGGAACCGCATCAGGTTCACCATCACGACCGGCGCCTGCTGCTCCAGCTCCTTCAGTCCTTCTATATTCAATAGATCCACGCTCATCGACCTCTCCTCGCTTGCTCTGATTCCGGCATTGTAGCATTGCGGACGCGGGACTTGTCGCACCTCGAAATTCCGGCACAACTCCCCAGAGCACATGACAATTCCCGCGCCCGCACCGCCTGCCCCGGATCCGGTCAGGTGGCTCAACAACCAGCCTTATCTGCTCTTGAGCCTGACTTCGCTGTTCTGGGCCGGCAATATCGTGCTCGCGCGCTATGTCGCCGGCCACGTGCCGCCGATGACGCTGTCCTGCGTCAGGTGGATCGGTGCCTTCCTCATGCTGATGCCGTTTGCCTGGCCGCATCTGAGGCGGGACTGGCCGGCGCTGCGCGCCCGCCTCCCCCTGATGGTGGGGCTGTCGGCCACCGGATTCGCCTTCAACAATGCGATTTCCTACTGGGCGCTGCAATATACCGAGGCGTTGAACGCGCTGCTGATCCAGTCGTCGGGACCGTTGTTCGTGGCGCTGTGGTCGCTGCTGCTGTTCGGGATGCGGCTGACCCTGGCGCAATTCGCCGGGATCGCGATCTCGCTCGCGGGCGTGCTGACGATCCTGCTGCGCGGCGATCTCGTCGCGTTGGTCAATATCCAGTTCAACCGGGGCGATGTGATGTTCGCCGGCGCGGTGCTGAGTTTCGGGCTGTATTCGGCGCTGATCACGCGACGACCGAAGATACACCAGCTGTCGCTGATTTCCTTCACCATCGGTTGCGGCGCGCTGCTGCTGCTGCCGTTCTGGGTCTGGGAATTTTCAAATGGTGTCAGGCTGAAGCCGGATGCGCTGACGCTGGCGACGGTGATCTACGTCATGATCTTTCCATCTATTCTGGCGTACCTGTTCTTCAACCGCGGCATCGCGCTGATCGGGCCGAACCGCGCCTCTCCGTTCCTTCACCTGGTGCCGGTATTCGGCTCGGCGATGGCGATCCTGCTGCTCGGCGAGCAGCCGCGGCTGTTCCATCTGGCGGGATATCTGCTGGTGCTGGCGGGCGTGGTGATCGCCTCGCGGCAGGCATCGGCGGCCAGGTGACGGATAGCTGCGGCGCAGTACCGGCTTTCGCTTTTACTTCCGGCAGGCTAGCGTGGCCGGCAAGAAATCCATCAGAAAAGCCCCAAAAAGGCTCCAAGGGAGACGAAACGGAATGATTTCGCTATCGACACAACGCCTGGGTGCAGCTGCGGCCTTCGCAGTGATCTTCGCCGGACTGACATCCCTGGCATCCGCGCAGGCACCCTATCCGAACCGCAGCATCACGCTGGTGCTGCCGTTCGCCGCCGGTAGCGGCACCGATACCACGACGCGCTTGATCGCGAAAGAAGTCGGCGTAGCCCTCGGCGTCAGCATGGTAATCGAAAACAAGGCGGGAGCCAATGGCTCGATCGCGGCGAGTTATGTCGCCCGCTCGGCGCCGGACGGCTACACACTGTTCGTGACGACGAATACCTCGCATTCGGCAAATCCGTATTTGCTGAAGAACATGAGCTACGATCCGGTCAAGGACTTCACACCGATTGCGCGTACCGGCGATCTGCCCTTCATGCTGGTGATCCATCCGGATGTTCCGGCGAACTCGGTGGCGGAACTGATCGCGCTGGCCAAGAAGGAGCCAGGCAAGTTCACCTATGCCAGCGGCAGTTCGTCGGCGATCGTATCGGGCGCGACATTTGCCCGCCTCGCCGGTATCGATCTGCTTCATGTTCCCTACAAGAGCTCACCGCCGGCCCTGACCGATGTGATCGCCGGCCGCATCTCCATGATGTTCATCGACGTTCCGACCGGGCTGCCCCACGTCAACGCAAAGGCGCTCAAGGCGCTTGCGGTCACGACCAAACGACCCTCGGCGCTGTTGCCGCACCTTCCCACCATGGACCAGACGGTCAAGGGTTTCGACATCACCTCGTGGCAGGGCTGGCTCGGTCCGGCCAATATGCCGAAGGAAATGGTCATCAAGCTGAACGCGGAAATCCGCAAGGTGATCGAGCGGCCGGACATCAAGAGCCAGCTCGGCGAGCGCGGCATGGAGGCCTTCTCCAGCACCCCGCAAGAGTTCGATGCGTTCCTGAAGGAGCAACTCGTGCTGTGGGAGAAGCTGATCGGGGACGCGGGCATCGAGAAGCAGTAAGACTTGCGCCGCGACTTGGGTGTCCCTGACGCGGTGCAGCGTTCTTCACGATGCACCGCAGAGCCGGGACCCAAACATCCGTTTCAGTATTGATCGCTGGTGGAGGCCTGCATCACGGCGCCCCCCAAAAAAATGCCGAGCCTGGGCGTGATCGTCAGATTGGTCAGCTTCACGGGCATTCTCCTGGGATCCGGTGCTGGCACGAGCGCGATTGGCAGAATGATTCGCATCACGCTATAGTAGGACCCTTCAGCGCTTGTTACGTTGCCAACCCGTAGAAGGACCCGACGTAGACGCCGCCTGTTCGCCAGGCAGCCGGAAATTGTGCGACGCTATTCAGGACGCTGGAAAAGGGAGGCCGCGACGGCCGTCGTCGTCATAACCAACACCGAAGAGTCAAATCGGGAGCAGACGAAAAATGCCGAAGTTCAGGGTGGTGACGCCGAAGGGCGCGAGTTTCACGGTCGCCGGCGGCGGCTATGATTATGAGAAGGAGGCGCTCGACCCGATCGAAGCCGAGATCATCGAGGCGCCGGCCAATGAAGCGGAGTTCATCGCCGCGGCCCGCACCGCCGACGCCATTTACGCCAAGGGCATGCCGATCACCAAGGCGGTCATCGATGCGCTCGAAAACTGCAAGGTCATCACGCTCGGCAGCGTCGGCGTCGACAGCGTGGACGTAAAGGCCGCCACCGCGCGCGGCATTCCCGTCACCAACATTCCCGACACCTTTATCGAGGAAGTCGCCGACCACGCCATGATGCTGCTGCTGGCCGGCTTTCGCCGGCTGGTCGAGCAGGACAAGATGGTCCGCTCGGGCCGCTGGTCCGAGGGCCGCCCGGCCCTGCTCAAGATCCCCCGGCTGATGGGGCAGACGCTGGGTTTCATCTCGTTCGGCCGGGTGGCGCGCGCGGTGGCAAAACGCGCCGCCCCGTTTGGGTTAAGAATGATGGCCTACGATCCCTTCATTCAGGAAACGCTGATGTCGGATCATGGGGTGATGCCGGCGACCCTGTCCGAGGTACTGTCGCAGTCGGATTTCCTGTCGATGCATGCCCCGGCGCGGCCGGAGGTTCACCACATGCTCGGCGAAAAGCACTTCCGGCAGATGAAACCGACCGCCATCTTCATCAACACCGGACGCGGTCCGACCGTTGATGAAGAAACCCTGATCAAGGCGCTGCAGGAGGGCTGGATCGCGCACGCCGCCCTCGACGTGCTGGAAAAGGAACCGCCTTCCCACAACAATCCGATACTGGGCATGGAAAACGTCACCCTGACCGCCCATGTCGCCTCGGCATCGGCACGCTTCGACGAGGCGCGCAAGCGCCGCGTCGGCTACGAATTGTCACTGGTGTTGCAGGGCATGTGGCCGGTCAGCTGCGTCAATCCGTCGGTGCTGCAAAACACTGCGCTTAGGCGCTGGCAACCTGTCAGCATGGACCGCGGTCCGAACAGCTAAGTCTGCCGATGCCACCAGCGATCAACGTCGGAGACGGCGCCACCCGACTGCAGATCCTGCGCCGGATCACGCCGCCGCCGGCGGTGCCGGCCTGATCTCGGCCGGCATCTTCAGCTTCACGCTGTCGTGGAACGAGTTCATCCACGCGCTGGCCTTCATCCAGGGCAGCGCCAACAAGACGGCGCCGGTCGCGATCTTCTACCCGATGTTCGTCGACTACTACGTCTGGTCGCTGACCGGGGCGGTGAAGGAGTAACCGACAAACTCCCAGCCCGTGACGGATCAGGGGTTTCTTTCGATAGACCGTAACCCCTCACCCGTCCGCGATGCTCCGCATCGCGTCCACCCTCTCCCACAAGGGGAGAGGGAAAGAAGGAAACAGTAACGCCGGCCGCGCCGCTTTATCCACCCGGTATCATGACAACACCCTTGTCCTTGGGCCAGCGCACGCGCCAGGCGAGAGCGATGTCCCTGACCTCGCCGGGCTTCGCCTCGAATGCCCATTCGAGAACACCGCGTCGGTCGCGCAGATTGGTCGCGGTCGGCGCCGTCGTCGACGGCAGCATCTCGACCTGGATTTCCTCGTTCTCGCTGACCGGCAACTGATCCTCGACCGCGATCCTGATCGGGAAATCATGGCCGTTGCGCACGGTGGTCTTGAACGTGCGTTCGTCGGTCTTCGACGTCGTCACGATCAGGCCCGCCGACCCCTCGTTGCGTTTGACCACGGTGCGCTCAATCTTGATCTTGTCGTCGGCGCCGAAACCGAGCCGCACCGGTTCGCCCTTGGCCGCGCTCGTCATTTGTCCGCGGCCGACAAACACGCCGTCGCGATAGATCGAGACCCGACCCGGCAGCAATGGCGCGTCCTCACCCTGCACGAAACGGGCTTCGAGAAACGCCGTGGGATCCCTGACCGGCGCGGAGCGCACCGCAAGTTCGGGCGCGATGGTCGCGGTGGATACGCGCAAGCTCTTGGCGCCTTCGCTGGCGCCAAGACTGACACGGCCCGGAATCCGGAACGTGACCTGGAAGCCGCCGACTTCAACCGCCGCCTCCTGCTCGTCGGCGCGCTTGGCAACCGATTCAGCCATCGCCACGGAAGGCGCCGGCATCGAGCGAGACCTGGCGGCATCCGAGAGCGCCCCCCCGGCCAGCGGCCGCGGCGGTGGCGGATACTGCACGATCAGCGAATTCAGCTCGGGCGCACTGCCGCCGCGCGCGGTCCGGACGGTCGAGACCGCCAGCGCCACATTCGACCAGTCCTCGCCCGTGGTCTGCGTGATCTCGGCGCGGCGCACCAGTTCGAGCCCGGGTTTACGATCCTTCGTTCCGGTGTCGAGACGGGCGTCGTACAGCGGCGCCCAGCGCGCCTGGCGCACGGCGTAGGTTACCCGCAGCGTCGCCTTCGCGGCGGTCGCCGCGGCAAGATCGATCCGGACCTCGAGCTTGCTCGGCGGCTTGATCGCCCGGTCGGATTCCAGCCGCGCGACTTCGCGGTCGATGTCGCGCTGCTTGCGTTCGGCGTCGCGGATCGCGGCGTCCGCGCTGGCGACTTCCTCGGCCACTGCGGCAAAGGCCGCGCGCCATTCGGCCAGAGGCCGCGCCTCGCCCTTCTCGCCCAATCCGGCGGGAGAAGCTTCCGCAAAGCGCTCGGCAAATTTGCGGCGCGCGGTGGCGGCATGGATCGTACCGCCAAGATTGGCGCGCTCGTCCTTCAGCGCCTCGATACGCTTGTCGAGTTCCGGCAGATTGACCGGAGGCGCCGCACGCGGCGGCCGGGTATCGATGGCCCCGATGGTGAACTTGGTCCCCGCCTCGCCCTCGACCCGCAGCGAGGACGGATCCAGCGTCAGAGGGAAATCTTTCGCCACCAGCGTGCTGTCGCCGGACGGCAGATCGAGCGTGATCAGACGCGTCACCCTGGCGCCATCGGGATAGACCGTGACAGCATCGACGGCCGAGTTGGTCTCGATGTCGGCCGCCTGCGCCGGTATGGCGGCAAGGCTGGCAAGCGCCACCAGGCTGGTGGTTGCAAGAACGTTCGCAATCGTTGTCATGAATTTTCCCTCCCTCAAATCCCGGCGCGGCGCACGCAAGGCCTTGGCCCGGCCCGGAGCGCCGGACAGGCAAAGGTCGCATCACCACATGTGATGAGACGCTGCGATCAAGGAACCGGTTCGATTGAGGTGACGTTAAGGCGCGGCCAAGGCGGCGCGGCGGCGGGAAGGAAGTCTCGCTCCATCGCGCTTCTCTTCCCTTCTCCCCTTGTGGGAGAAGGTGGCGCGAAGCGCCGGATGAGGGGTCTCTATCCGCGGAGACAGACCCCTCACCCGTCCGCGATGCTTCGCATCGCGTCCACCCTCTCCCACAAGGGGAGAGGGAAAGATTCGCCTCGCTTCCCTAAAACACCAGCGCCTTGGCCTGCTTGACCTGCGGCAGCGCCTGCACCTTGGCGATCACGTCTGCCGGCACGGCGCCGTCGACCTCGACCAGCGCGATGGCATCGCCGCCGGGCGCGTTGCGGCCGAGATGGAAGGTCGCGATGTTGAGCTTGGCGTCACCGAGCAGGCCGGCGAATTTGCCGATAAAGCCGGGCTTGTCCTCATTGGTGACGTAGATCATCGACTTGCCGAACTCGGCGTCGACCCGGATGCCCTTGATGTCGACCAGCCGCGGCTTGCCGTCGGCATAGACGGTGCCCGACACCGAACGCTCCTGCCGCTCGGTTACGACGGTGACCGTGATCAGGCTTTCGTAATCGCTCTGCGCCGCGCGCACGATCTCGTCGAACACCATGCCGCGCTCCTTGGCCACCACCGGCGCCGAGACCACGTTGACGTCGCCGAGCATCGGCCGCAGAAGGCCCGACAACGCCGCCGAGGTCAGCGCCTTGATCTTCATTTCGGCGACATGGCCCTCATAGGTGATCTGAACCTTGAGGATGCCGCTCTCGGTGAGCTGGCCGGCGAACGAGCCGAGCTTCTCGGCCAGTTCAATGAACGGCTTCAGCTTCGGCGCCTCTTCCGCCGTGATCGACGGAAAATTGACCGCGTTGGAGATCGCGCCGCTCAGCAAATAATCCGACATCTGCTCGGCGACCTGAAGTGCCACGTTCTCCTGAGCTTCGGTGGTAGCGGCGCCGAGATGCGGCGTGCAGATCACGTTGGGATGGCCGAACAGCACGTTCGAGGTGGCCGGCTCCTCGACGAACACGTCGAACGCGGCGCCCGCGACATGTTTGGAATTCAGGGCATCGACCAGCGCCTGCTCGTCGACCAGCCCACCGCGCGCGCAATTGATGATGCGCACGCCCTTCTTCATTTTCGCCAGTGCCGCCGCGTCGACGATGTTCCTGGTCTTTTCGGTCAGCGGCGTATGCAGCGTGATGAAATCGGCGCGCTTGAACAGTTCATCGAGCTCGACCTTCTCGACGCCGATATCCCTGGCGCGCTCCGGCGACAGGAACGGGTCGAACGCGATCACCTTCATGCGCAGTCCCAGCGCGCGGTCGGCGACGATCGCGCCGATATTGCCGCAGCCGATCACGCCCAGCGTCTTGCCGGTGATCTCGACCCCCATGAAGCGGTTCTTTTCCCACTTGCCGGCCTGGGTCGAGGCGTCGGCCTGCGGAATCTCGCGCGCCAGCGCCAGCATCAACGTGATGGCGTGTTCGGCGGTCGTGATCGAATTGCCGAACGGCGTGTTCATCACGATGACACCCTTGGCGGTCGCGGCGGGAATGTCGACATTGTCGACGCCGATGCCGGCGCGACCGATCACCTTCAGCCGGGTCGCCTTCTCGATGATCTTCGCCGTCGCCTTGGTCGCCGAGCGGATCGCCAGCCCGTCGTAATTGCCGATGATCTCCGCGAGCTTGTCCTTGTCCTTGCCGAGGTTGGGCTGGAAGTCGACGTCGATGCCGCGGTCCTTGAAGATCTGCACGGCAGCGGGCGACAGCGCGTCGGAAATGAGAACCTTGGGTTTTGTCATGGGATGTGATCCTTCACCCTCCGCTGGAAACGGAGGGTCGGCGCGAAGCGCCGGGGTGGGGTGAAACTGTCGATGTGAACTCTTTTCCCTCTCCCCGTTCTTACGGGGAGAGGGTTAGGGTGAGGGGCATCTATCAATGGGTGCGAGCCTCAAGGGCCCCTCACCCGGCGCTACGCGCCGACCTCCCCCCGTAAGAACGGGGCGAGGTAAAACGAAAACCTACGCCGCCTTCGCGAGCGTCGATTTCATCTCGGCAAACGCCCAGTCGATCCACTGCGTCAGCAGCGCGACGTCGCCGGCTTCCACCGTGGCGCCGCACCAGATCCGCAAGCCGGCGGGCGCATCGCGGTAATGCGCGAAGTCGTAGCCGGCGCCTTCCTTCTCCACCAGCGCGACCAGCTTCTTGGAGAAATCAGCCTGCGCATCCGCGCTCAGCGACGTGATGGCGGGATCGACCACCTTCATGCACACCGAGGTGTTGGAACGGATCGCCGGGTCTTTTGCGAGAAAATCGATCCACGGCGTCTTCGCCTTCCAGTCGGCCAGCACTTTCGTATTCGCGTCGGCCCGCGCCATCAGGCCCTTGAGGCCGCCGACCGACTTCGCCCAGTTCAGCGCGTCCAGATAATCTTCCACGCACAACATCGACGGGGTGTTGATGGTCTCGCCTTCAAAGATGCCCTCGTTGAGCTTGCCGCCCTTGGTCATGCGGAAGATTTTCGGCAGCGGCCAGGCCGGCGTGTAGCTCTCGAGCCGCGCCACCGCGCGCGGTGACAGCACCAGCATGCCGTGCGCGGCTTCACCGCCCAGCGCCTTCTGCCAGGAGAAGGTCACCACATCGAGCTTGGCCCAGTCGAGCTTCTGCGCGAACGCCGCCGAGGTGGCGTCGCAGATGGTCAGGCCTTCGCGGGTCGCGCTGATCCAGTCGGCATTGGGAACGCGCACACCCGAGGTGGTGCCGTTCCAGGTGAAGACGATGTCGGACGCGGGATCGGCCCTGGAAAGATCGGGGATTTCGCCATAGCCGGCATGCAGCCTGGTGACGTCCTTGAGCTTCAATTCCTTGACGATGTCGCTGACCCAGCCTTCGCCGAAGGATTCCCAGGCGATCGTGGTCACCGGCCGCGCGCCGAGCAGCGACCACAGCGCCATTTCGACCGCGCCGGTATCCGACGCCGGTACGATGCCGATCCTGTAGCCGGCCGGCACTTCAAGCACTTCGCGCGTCAACTCGATCGCGAGCTTGAGCTTGGCTTTGCCGATTTTCGCGCGGTGCGAACGGCCAAGGGCAGCGTCTTTGAGATTTTGGGCGGACCAGCCGGGCCGCTTGGCACAGGGGCCGGAGGAGAAATGCGGCACGTTGGGCCGCAATGCGGGCTTCGCAGCAGTCATGTTCTATCCTTCCAGATAGCTAGCCTCCCGTTGGGGGGAGGTGTCCCGCCGCGGTCATTAAGGGAAACGCCTGGAATCGTCAAGGAAGTTTCGGCTCGGCAGGTATTACACCGGGGGATCGGGTATGAATCCCGTGTTCACAGCTGAGTGATGCTCGGCATACCGGCGCTGTTGTCGAAGCGGCTTGCGAATCCAAATGTCGGAACCGAAAGCCTAGCGTACCGGCGGCAACCCGAGCGCCCGTTCGGCCTCGCCGATCCAGCGCCGGATGGAGGCATAGCCGTCGAGGTGGAAGCCGCCTTCATGCGCGAGGCGCGTATAGGCCAGCAGCGAGACGTCGGCGAGCGTGACCGCGTTGCCGGTCAGGAACGGCGTCAGGGCGAGCTGATGCTCCATTCGCGCCAGCGCGAAATAGCCGCGCTTGATCTTGTCGGGATCGAGGTCGGAGGCCGGTTTGCCGAGATACACCATCTGGAAGCGGCACACCGCGACATAGGGCTCGTGGCTGTATTGTTCCCAGAACAGCCACTCGTCCATCTTCGCCGCGGTGAAGGGGTCAGCGGGAATGAGATCGCTGCCGCGCGCGAGGTAGCGGATGATGGCGTTGGATTGGGCCAGCACGCCACCGTCGTCGAACACCACCGTCGGAACCTGACCCGCGCCGTTGAGCTTGAGAAATTCGGTGGTACGGGTCTCGCCCTTGAGCGTATCGACGCTGATCCAGTCATAGGGCAGCGCGAGCCGGTCGCAGACCCATTTCACCTTCAGGCAGTTGCCGGAATTGGTATCGCCGTAGATTTTCATGGCTTGCGCGGGCTCCCGGACAGGAGCCGGTATCGGACCAGCCGCGCCAATTCCTGTCAAGACGGCGCGCGCGCCGGCCGCATCAGAACTTGTAGCCGATGCCGAACCTCACGCTGTTCAATGTCACCACGGTATCCTTGACCTTCATGAACTTGAGGTATTCCCACTCGCCCCGCATGAACACATTGCCCCACATCATGTATTCCATGCCGAGACCCCCGGTCCAGCCGCCGACGAAGCTGTTGGTTCGCTGTTCGCTGTTGGTCTGGGAAAGCGACGGCACGGCGTAAAACGCCGGCGGCAGCGAGACGGTGGTGACGTTGCCGAAGGCATCCGCCGTCGACACCACTTCATCGTCTCTCAGGACGACGTTGGTCGACACCGTACGGGCGACCTGCATGCGGCCGACGGCCACGCCGCCGAACACGTAAGGCATGAAATTGCCGGTTGCCCAACCGGCGCGGCCGCGCAATGTCACCACGTCCTTGACCTCGAGAGCAGCTGCGCCGGACATGGTGGTGTTGTAGGTATAGGTGTGGTTGGGCGGCGGGTTCGTGCCCGCCGGATTGACGATGGCAAGTGCGAGCGAGCTTGATGACGAGCTTTTAGTGTTCTTGAAATAATTGTAATTCGCCTCGAAACCGAAAACGACATCTTCCCACTGGTAGTTGCGGCCGGCGAAGGCGCCAAAGCTCGTGCCTTGCGCGTGATTTTTGTTCAGCAGCGACCATTCCGAGGTCGGCGCCTGAAGCACGCTATTGCGAAAGATGAAATTCGTCAGGGAGACGACACTGCGGCTGAAATCGATTTCGGTAGATTCGTAACCGACCTGACCGCCGGCGTACCAACCTTCCCAGTTCCGCGTCGGCGTCGGCGTCGAGATGCTGCCGCGAAGAAAATCATTCATTTCGGCCTGCGCGCCGGAGGTCGCTCCGAACACTACCACCGCCAGCAAAATCCTACGCATCGCAACACTCCATCGAACACACTCTGACTTCGTGCTGATCATCCTCCGTTAACCTTAACCAATGGTTGTCGCGGGCGCGCGATCGGCATCTTCTGTTGTGAAAATCGTGATTTTGTCCCAGCTCACATCCGGCAGCAGACCTCGGCGAAATCGCACCCGGCTGCGCAAAACAAAACGGCGCGGGAAGATCCCGCGCCGTTAAGAAGTGTTAAGCGATGAGGCTTCGATCAGCCCTTGCGCATCAGCGGCGGCGCGTAGACCGGCGGGCTGCTCAGATCCCAACGCACGCCCAGCTTGAGGTCATGCGAGGTGATGTTCTTGAACGTCATCGGGTTGTTGACGTTGTTGATGCCGTCGAAAGTGCGGAGATCGCCGGTCAGGCCATCACCCATGTCGAGATAGCGATAGGCCAGCTCGACCGTGAAGTTCGGCGTAACCTTGTAGGCGACACCTGCATGCAGCGCCCAGGCGAGATTCCATTTCGCGACGTTATCGCCCATAGCGAGACCCGGCAACGCGCCGCCGCCATTGTTGGCGATGCTCT
The DNA here is from genome assembly GCA_038212905.1 of Hyphomicrobiales bacterium. GTDB lineage: Bacteria > Pseudomonadota > Alphaproteobacteria > Rhizobiales > Xanthobacteraceae > Bradyrhizobium. Next base: position 626 of record JBBQUA010000070.1, on the reverse strand, counting down.
GGTCGGTGAAGCCGTTGATGGCGACCCGCGCGCCGCCGACGCCGGCGCCGATGAACGGGGTCATGCACCACCAGGTGCCGAGATCAACATAGGCGTTACCAAGCACCACCCACTCGTTTTTGGTGGCGTGATAGGTATCGGTGCCGACCCCGCCCGGATAGGTGATGTTGTCTTTGCCGAAGTACTGCGAATTGCCGCGGTACTCACCGGTGATGTCGGCGCGGAACCAGTTGTTGACCTTGTAGCCAACGCCGAGACCGAAGATGCCCGCGGTGTTGAAGCTGTGGCTCTGGCTCTGGGTGGTCAGACCCGCGTCGAGCACGTTGTTGAGGCGACCGACGCGCTGGTTGCTGAATCCGATATCGCCACGCAGATACCAACCGCCGAAGTCCTCGACGACCGGAGCCGGCGCGTATGCCGGCGGCGGCATGATGGCCATGTCGGCGGCGAACGCCACCGACGACAACATGGATGCCGCTCCGGCAGCAACGAGAAACTTAACGCTACGCATTGGCTTCGTCCTTTTGTCCGGTGAGGCAGACAACGGAGGCCTCACATCAAAAACTCACGGTCGGACGATGCCTCAAAATACTTAAGCGGCACTTAACCCTAATTATTAAGGTTGA
>JBBQUA010000069.1:0-23657 GCA_038212905.1 Hyphomicrobiales bacterium | reverse complement strand
CGCGGACGGAAGGCGCGCTCCGGCACCTCTTCCATGACGTCGTCGCCGCCGACGGATTCGACGACTTCCTCTTCGGCGTCGTCGTCTTCTTCCTCGTCGTCGTGATGCTCGTCGCCTTGCGGCTGGGCGGCATGCTCGTCGTGCGGTGAAGCGGCGTGCTCGTCGCCGGCCTGTTCGGCGCGCGCCGCGTCCTCGGCATGAGCCGCGTTCTCTTCGGCGTGCTCGGCGTGAACACGCTCGTCGTGGCCATGTTCTTCGTGAACTTCTGCCGCGGCAGCCTCGACGGCGGCCGTATCGGGCAGGGTCACTGCCGCCAGCGTCTCGCTGACATGGGTCTCCGTGCCCCGCTCCAGCTCGCCATTTGCATGGCCGTCACCATGCGAGTGATCGTGCGCATGATCATGACCGGCATGATCGTGATCATGGCCTGCATGGTCATGATGCCCGGCATCGTCATGATGATGCCCGGTCTCATGCGCATCGGTCTGACCGCCTTCGCTCGGGTTTTCCTGATGTTCCGGATGTTCGTGGCCTTCCTGGCCGTCTTGCGGCGGGGCGACCTGCATCAGGTCGGGGCTGGCGTTCTCGACGACCTCGCTCTGCACCCGCTCGCCACTGCCGCGGCGACGCTGGTTGCGGTGACGCGGACGGCGGCCACGACTGGAGGAACGATTCTCGGTTTCTTCCTCGGCCTCGCGATGGGCGCGTTCGTCGGCCTCGATCAGTGCCTGACGGTCGGCGACCGGAATTTGATAATAGTCGGGATGGATTTCGCTGAAGGCCAGGAAGCCGTGGCGGTTGCCGCCATACTCGATGAAGGCCGCCTGCAGCGACGGCTCTACGCGAGTGACCTTGGCGAGGTAGATATTGCCGCGCAGCTGCTTGCGCTGGGCGGTTTCGAAATCAAATTCCTCGACGCGATTGCCGCGGATCACAACGACCCGGGTCTCTTCCGGGTGGGTAGCATCGATCAACATTTTGTTGGGCATTTTGCGACTCATGACGGCGGCGGGCGCGTATGACCGTGGGCGCATGTCGCGCCGCCGGGTGACGCGACGGTCCACCTGATTCGGGGGTGAGGGGAAGGCCAAAACGCAACCCGGGGCGCCGGGCCGAACGGGATCCTGTCGGCGTAAAACGACGCGCGGAGCTTTCGCTTCGCGGCGGCGCGATTCTACCGGGGATCATGGTCGGCAACTCAGTCTGGCGCATCAAGCGTCGGCCCGTCTGAACACGTTGGCGGCAAGAATCGCCGCCTTGTCTATCGCTGAAGACCCGGCGCCGCGCCAAAGCGCTCGCCGGCCATCGCATATCGGGCCTGGTTGGACCCGGATAATCAGTTATGCCGTGTCTGAAGCTGTCCCTGGAACAAGATGGTAACCTGGGACCGACGCCGCTCGGGCTCGAAACCGCCCTCCGTTTCAGCCGCGCGCTGCGCTGGCCTGTGGAGGGATCGGAAAGACGCTGGAATCCTCTGGGTTCAGAGAGTTCCGGCGCTGCACCGGGAGGCTGAACGCGACACAACCGGGAGTTTTAGCCGTCAGCCCGTCGTACATACGTGGATTGGGGGCTCGGTGCAAGGGAACTGAGAGGGAAGTGAAGGGCAGCGTCGCAGCGCGGCAACACCGCACCTTATTCGGCGCTTGCGCCTTAAGCTCCCGTTAACCCTGTAGCTCTATTGCGGTAAGAGGGCTGCTCGGAGGCATGGATTCGTTGGCGAGCCGCGCAAATCATCGTGGTTTTAGGGGTAGGGCGTTATTGTGCGCCGCAGCATTGCTGTGTGCATCCGCCGGCATTGGCGCAGCCGCTGAGGGTGAGGCGTCGAAACCCACCGCAACGCCCGATTTTCCGATCGCTTCCGAGGTCCGGCTGGCCGGCGACGCCAAACAAACTCGCTTCGTTCTCGACCTCGACCGGCCGATCCAGTTTCGCGCCTTCGCGCTGGCGGACCCCTATCGGGTGATCGTGGATATTCCCCAGGTCAATTTTCAGCTGAAGGCCGGGGCGGGCACCGCCGGGCGCGGGCTGATCAAGGCCTTTCGTTACGGCCTCGTCATGCCCGGCGGTTCGCGAATCGTGTTCGATCTGGCCGGCCCGGCCAAAATTGCGAACTCCTATGTGCTTGAGGCCGCCAACGGCCAGCCGCCGCGGCTGGTGGTTGAGCTGGAGCAGGTCGACCGCACCACCTTCGTTCAGTCGCTTGGCGCCGAAAGCCGGCCCGAGCTGAAGCCCACGATCTCGGACACGGTAGCTTCGGTCACCGTCGAGCCGACCATCACCGCCAAGCCCGCCGCATCAGCGGATACGCGGCCGGTGGTCGTGATTGATCCGGGGCATGGCGGCCTCGACAATGGCACCCAGGCCGGGGGCACCAATGAAAAGGAACTGGTGCTGGGATTTGGCCTGGCGTTGCGCGATCGCCTTGAGAAATCGGGGAAATATCGCGTCGTCATGACCCGCACCGACGATACATTCATTCCGCTCACTGACCGCGTCAAGGTCGCCCGCAACCAGTCGGCGGCGCTGTTCGTGTCGATCCATGCCGACGCCTTGCCGCGGCATGAGGGCGACGCCCAGGGCGCCACGATTTACACGCTGTCTGACAAGGCTTCCGACGTCGAGGCGGAGCGGCTCGCTGAGGCCGAGAACAAGGCCGACGCCATTGGCGGGGTTAACCTGACCGAAGAACCCACCGAGGTCGCCGACATTCTGATCGAGCTGGCGCAGCGCGAGACCCGCACTTTCTCGAACCGGTTCGCCCGTATTTTGATGGGCGAGATGAAGACCTCCGTGCGGATGCACAAGCACCCGCTGAAGTCGGCCGGCTTCAAGGTACTCAAGGCCCCTGACGTACCGTCGGTTCTGGTGGAACTCGGCTATGTCTCGAACAAGGGCGACCTCGAGCACCTGGTTTCGGAGAACTGGCGCAACCGCACCGCCGGGGCGATGGCGCAGGCGATCGACGCGTTCCTTGCCAAGCGGCTGGCGACGGCCGGGACCGCCAACTGAAAAGGAGCCTTCCGGTGCGGGAAGCCCTAGTTTGGCCACAGCGGCGGCATTATAGGAATGACTGCCAGAATGTTGGAATCGCGCTAAATTCGCTCACGGCCAACGTTGTATTTCATTCGCACGCGCGAGGCGGCTGACCGCCATGCGGGGATTTTGCTGAGGAAACGCCGGTCATCGCGGCGCCAGGGCTGGAACGGAACTTAGATAATGCGCTTGCTGGTTCGTTTCTTGGGTTTCTTGTTCGCCGCCGGAACCGTCGTGTTCCTGGTGGGCGTCGCCGCCGCTGCGGGGATGATCTGGCATTATTCCAAGGACTTGCCCGACTATTCGCAGCTGCAGGATTATGAACCGCCTGTCATGACGCGCGTTCATGCGTCGGATGGTGCGCTGCTCGGCGAATATTCCAAGGAGCGCCGGCTGTACCTGCCGATCCAGGCGGTGCCGAAGATGGTCATCAACGCGTTCCTGGCCGCCGAGGACAAGAATTTCTACGAGCATGGCGGCATCGACTTTACCGGCATGGCCCGCGCCGCGGTGCTCTATGCGCAGAACTTCGGCTCCAACAAGCGGCCGCAGGGCGCCTCGACCATTACCCAGCAGGTCGCGAAGAACTTTCTCTTGACCAACGAAGTGTCGTTCACCCGCAAGATCAAGGAAGCCTTGCTGGCGATGCGGATCGAACGCACTTATTCCAAGGACAAGATTCTCGAACTCTATCTGAACGAAATCTATCTCGGCCTTGGCGCCTATGGCGTCGCCGCGGCATCGCTGGTTTATTTCGACAAATCGGTCAATGAACTCACCATTGCGGAAGCGTCCTATCTCGCCGCACTGCCGAAGGCTCCGTCGTCGCTGCATCCGGTGAAGAACCGCGATCGCGCCATCGAGCGCCGCAATTACGTGATCGACCGCCTGGTCGAAAACGGCTGGATCAAGCAGGCCGACGCCGACAAGGCCCGCAAGGATCCGATGACGATAACCAGCCGGAGCAACGGCGCGCACATCTTCGCCGGCGAGTATTTCGCCGAGGAAGTCCGCCGCGACGTGTTCGATCGCTATGGCGAGAAGAAGCTCTATGAAGGCGGCCTGTCGGTGCGGACCACGCTCGATCCGAAGCTGCAGGTGATGGCGCGCAAGACCATGACCGCCGGGCTCGTGAAGTTCGACGAAGCGACCGGCTATCGCGGCGCCGTCAGCAAACTCGATATATCCGGCGACTGGGGCGTCAAGCTCGCCGACGTCAAGTCGCTGTCGGATATCTCGCCGTGGCGGATGGCCGTGGTGCTGGAGACCAGCGATCAGTCGGCGCGGATCGGGTTTCAGCCCGGCCGCGAACTCGGCGGAGCCGTCTCCAAGGATCGGCAGACCGGCCTCGTGACGCTCGACGGCGTGAGATGGGCGAAGGCCGCCTCCGGACCGACGCGCTTCAAGGCGCCGACCAACGTGGCGCAGGTGCTGGCGCCGGGCGACGTCATCTATGCCGATCCGCTGCTCGCCAAGGACGGCTCCATCGTTGAGGGCCAGTTCCGGCTGCGCCAGCTGCCGGAAGTGTCCGGCGCGATGGTGGTGATGGATCCCTGGACCGGCCGGGTGCTGGCGATGGTCGGTGGATTCTCGTTCGACCAGAGCCAGTTCAACCGCGCGACCCAGGCCTATCGGCAGCCGGGTTCTTCATTCAAGCCGCTGGTCTATTCGGCGGCAATGGACAACGGCTATACGCCGTCCACGATCGTGATCGATGCGCCGATCGAAATCGACCAGGGGCAGGGTGTCGGCGTCTGGCGTCCGGAAAACTATGCAAGCGGCAAGTATCAAGGACCGACGACGCTGCGCCAAGCGCTGAAGCGCTCGCTCAATACCGTGACGGTGCGGCTGGCGCAGGATGTCGGCATGCCGCTGATCGGCGAATACGCCAAGCGATTCGGCGTCTATGACGAGTTGCCGAACTATCTGTCCTACGCGCTCGGCGCCGGTGAGACCACCGTGATGCGAATGGTCACGGCCTATTCGATGTTCGCCAATGGCGGCCGGCGCGTGAAGTCGACGCTGATCGACCGCATCCAGGACCGCTATGGCCATACCATTTTCAAGCACGACGCGCGCGAATGCCGCGGCTGCGACGCCCCCGGCGGCTGGAAGAACCAGCCCGAGCCGCAGCTGGTCGACCGCCGCGAGCAGGTGCTGGATGCGATGACGGCTTACCAGATCACCTCGATGATGGAAGATGTGGTGCAGGGCGGCACGGCCACGGTGCTGAAGGAAGTCGGCAAGCCGATCGCCGGCAAGACCGGCACCACCAACGACGAGAAAGACGCCTGGTTCATCGGCTTCTCGCCCGACATCGTGATCGGCATCTATGTCGGCTACGACAAGCCGCGCCCGCTCGGCAGGGGCGCCACCGGCGGCCATCTGGCGGCCCCGATCGCCAAGGACTTCCTCAAGCTCGCGCTCGCCGACAAGCCGGCGGTCCCGTTCAAGGTTCCCGCCGGTATCAAGCTGATCCGTGTCGAAGCCAAATCCGGCATGCGCGCCGGTCCGGGCGGTGGCGGCATTCTGGAGGCCTTCAAGCCGGGCACGGCGCCGCCGGATAATTACAGCGTCATCGGGGTGGCCGATGCCGACGGCGGCCGCGATCGTCCGATGATGGCGCCGCCCGACGCCGGCTCTATCATGCGTCCAGGCACCGGCGGGCTTTGGTAGCCGATTGCACTTTGCGGCCGGTGCCGTTACATCCCCTCGACAACACCGGCCATTAGCGGTTCGTCCCCCGCAGAATCAGAGAAACCATGCGCGCTGAAGTCGAACGCCTCGTTGAAGAGATCAAGCAGTCTGTCGGGCTGCTGAGGAGGCATCTTTGACGTCGATGCATCCACGGCGCGCCTCGCGGAGCTGAACAAGCTCGCTGAAGATCCCAATCTCTGGAACGACCCGCAGAAGGCGCAGAAGCTGATGCAGGAGCGCACCTCGCTGGAGGATTCGCTTCAGGGCATCGGCAAGGTCGAACGCGAACTCGAGGACAATATCGGGATGATCGAACTCGGCGAGGCCGAGAGCGATGAAGGCGTGGTAGCGGAAGCCGAGGTTGCGCTGAAAGCCCTGAAGAAGGAAGTCGCCCGCCGCGAACTCGAAGCGCTGCTCGGCGGCGAAGCCGACCGCTTCGATTCCTATCTCGAAGTCCACGCCGGCGCCGGCGGCACCGAAAGCCAGGACTGGGCCTCGATGCTGCTGCGCATGTATACGCGCTGGGCCGAGAAGCACGGCTTCAAGATCGAGTATCTCGAGGAAACCCAGGGCGAAGAAGCCGGCATCAAATCCGCCACCATCCAGATCTCAGGCCACAACGCCTATGGCTGGCTGAAGACCGAGGCCGGCGTGCACCGGCTGGTGCGGATCTCGCCGTTCGATTCCAACGCGCGGCGGCATACCTCGTTCTCGTCGGTCGCGATCTTTCCCGTGGTCGACAACTCGATCAAGATCGACATCGCCGAGTCCGACGTGCGCGTCGACACCATGCGTTCGGGCGGCGCCGGCGGCCAGCACGTCAACAAGACCGAATCCGCGGTCAGGCTGACCCACATTCCGACCGGGGTCGCGGTGGTCTGTCAGGCCGGTCGTTCCCAGCACAAGAACAAGGCGCAGGCTTGGGACATGCTGCGCGCGCGGCTCTACGAGATCGAGCTGAAGAAGCGCGAGGCGCAAGCCGCCGCCGACCAGGCCGCCAAGACCGATATCGGCTGGGGCCACCAGATCCGCTCCTATGTGCTGCAACCCTATCAGATGGTGAAGGACCTGCGCACCGGCGTGCAGACCTCGGACACCTCGGGCGTGCTCGACGGTGACCTCGACGAATTCATGGCGGCGACGCTGGCACAGCGCGCCTTCGGCACCGCGCCTCCTTCCATCGACGATGTGGACTAGCAGATGCCAAAAGTCGCTTTCATCGGGTTGGGCCGCATGGGCCATGGCATGGCCGGCCGCTATCTCGACGCCGGTTTTGGCGTCGCGGTGTGGAATCGCAGCAAGGCCAAGGCCGAGGACCTGATCGCGCGCGGCGCGCAATGGGCGACGTCGCCGGAAGATGCCGCGATCGACGCCGACGCCGTGGTGACGATGGTGGCCGATGACGAGGCGTCGCGCGCGGTGTGGCTGACCAGGGACGGCGCCGCCGCGACCATGAAGGCCGGCACGCTTGCGATCGAATGCTCCACCGTCTCGCACAGTCACGCGCTCGAAATGGCGCAAGAGCTTCGCCGCCGCGGTCTCGTCTATATCGACAGTCCCGTGACCGGGTTGCCGGATGCGGCAGCGGCGGGAAAGCTGACGCTGCTGGTTGGCGCCGATCCGGCCGATCTCGAGCGGGCGCGGCCTTTTCTGACCCCGCTGTCATCAACCATCCGGCATTTCGGCGCGGTTGGCACCGGCACGGTCTACAAGCTGATCAACAACCTGATGGGCGCGATACAGATCGCCGGGATTGCCGAGGGCCTCGCGATCGCCGAGCAGGCCGGTCTCGACATGAACCTGGTGCTGGAAGCGGTGGAATCCGGCGTCGCCGCCAGTCCGCAAGTGATTCGGCATTCCCGGCGCATGGTGGAGCGGAATTTTGCCGGCGCGACGTTCACATCCGCGCTGCGCCAAAAGGACGCGGCCTATGCGGTTGCGCTGGCCGAGAGCCTGCTGCGTGACGTCCCCATCATGGGACGTGCCGCGGTTGCGTCCTACGACCGCGCCAAAGCCCATGCGCCTGATGATGACGAAGGCAAGATGATCGAGATCGTGTCGCGGCCGAAGGGCGGCAAAGCGAGCTAGGCTCGTTTGACGCGTTTTCTTTACGCGAACCGGTACCCACTTCGCTCGAAAACGCTTTGTTCGCATCGCACCAAATCTTCGCTTCGGCTTTAGTTCTATTTGAATCCACCACGTTTCGCGGCCTAGTATTGGCGCTGCGCTTTGCAGCCGATCCATTCATCCGTCGCGGGGGTTCGTCATGAGAATTTTCTCCATTCTGCTTGTTGGAATTGCACTTTCGCTTGCCGGATGCGGCAAGGACCCGGGGCCGAAAGGCGAGCGGGGCGCAGCGGGGGCCGACGGTCTACCGGGCGCGCAAGGCATTCAAGGTGTCGCCGGCGCCCAGGGACAGCCTGGCGCGCAAGGTCCGCAGGGACTGCCTGGACCGCAGGGTGCGCAGGGACCGCAGGGATCCCAGGGCGCCCCCGGCGCCAAGGGCGACAAGGGTGAAAAAGGCGACAAGGGGGATGCCGCTCCTGCCGGCCTGAGGACCGTGCAGGGCGACGGCGCGGCAAGTTGCGAGGCCAGCGAGACCCTGGTGTCGGTGTTCTGTCCGGGCGGCGGCGCCGCTGACGGTGCAAAATGCTCGACGCCACCGACCGTCGGCCTCTGCCTGCGCAAGTAAGCGCTGACATCCGGGAGTGCGGCTGCTCACGGCGCGCCGGCGCAAGGTCAGGACTTAGGTCAGGACTTGCGTCGGCGCGACACTATTTCAGGAATCGGGTGGCCAGCTGCGGCCTTTGCCGTAAGCGTCGGCTCGATCCTGAATGGCAGAGCCGCAGATGACGTCGAGTGAGCATCGGATTGACGCGAGGGACTGGTCGCTGCTTGCCGTGTTGTCGGTGCTGTGGGGCGGTTCGTTCTTCTTCAATGGCGTCGTGTTGCGGGAATTGCCGCCGCTGACGGTGGTGTTGTTGCGGGTTGCGTTGGCGGCCATCATTCTTTTGCCGGTGCTGTGGGCATATCGCATTGGCTTGCCGCGAGGGTGGGCAGGCTGGAGGCCTTTCTTCGCCATCGCACTGCTGAACAATGTCCTGCCATTCTCGCTGATCGTTACCGGACAGACCTACATATCGAGCGGGCTGGCCTCGATTCTGAACGCGACCACGCCGCTGTTCACCGTGCTGGTGATGGCCGCCGCCGGCGACGAGAAACTGCGTGCACGCCGCGTTGCGGGCGTCTTCATCGGGTTGATCGGGGTCGCCATCCTGCACGGCCAGCACCTTGGCTTCAGCAGCGGGCAGGGGCTTGGCATCCTGCTCTGCCTTGCCGGCGCGTTCAGTTACGGACTATCGGCGCTCTATGCGCGACGAAAATTGTCGGACTCGCCGCCGCTGGCGACCGCGACGTTCCAGATGATGGCGTCCACGCTGATGATGATGGTCATCGCGGGCGCGGTCGAGCGTCCCTGGCAACTGCCGATGCCCGGCGTCACGACATGGCTGGCGCTGGCCGGCCTTGCGGGCTTGTCGACCGCGCTGGCCTACATCGTGTTCTTTCAGATCCTGCGACGGTCGGGCTCGACCAATGTCATGCTGGTGACGCTGTTGATTCCGGTTACCGCCATCCTGCTCGGCTCTCTCGTGCTGGGCGAGCGTATCTCGCTCGCCGAGATCACCGGCGCGCTGGTGATCGGCAGCGCGCTGCTGGTGATCGACGGGCGCCTGTTCGGATTCATCAGGGGCGTTGTTTCCAATCCGAAAGCCAGCCGGTAAACCTTCCGCTGTCGCGCTCGCCGCCGTGCCAGGCTGCGGTGACCGTGCCGTTATCGGCCACCAGCAGCACCGCGTCGAGGCCCTTGGAGCGCTGCAGCGTATCGATTGCCTGGTGCGGGGACTGCGCGATCGGACCGGCGACATTGAACGAGGTGTTGACGGAGATCTCGACGCCGATGTGACGGCCGAGCGCCTTCAAATACGCGTAGGTGAGGGGATCGTCTTCCGCCCGGACGATCTGAATCCGCCCGGTGCCGTCGGCATGGATCACCGCCGGAATTTTTTCGCGCGCGCCCGGCTTCGATGGCGCGGTCAGCACCATGTAATTGTAGGCGTTGTAATCGGCGTCGGAGGCGCCTTCATGCAGATCGAAATACTGCATGGCCGATTCCAGCGTTGCCATCGGCGCCAGCGGGCGGATCGCTTCGCGATATTTGACCCGATCGTTGAGCCGTTCGCGCGCCTGCGCGTCGCAGGGGTTGGCAAGGATCGAGCGATGACCGAGCGCGCGCGGGCCGGTTTCGGCCGCGCCCTGGTACAGCGCAATGATGCCGCTCCGTGCCACGATGTACGCCATCAGATCGGCTACGGCGTCGCGTCCCTCAGGTGTCGAGATGTCGCCGATCCGTTGTGAGGCGATGTCGGCGGCTTGCAGTGCGGCAGCGATGCCATCTGGTGTTGGCGGCAAACCGCAATAAAAGGCATGCGTCATCGGTGCACCGCGCGGCGCGCCTGCAAGGTGCGCGAACAGCCATGCCGCGCCTGTCGTGACGCCGGGATCGCCGGGGGTCGGCGGCACCCACAGATGCAGGCGGGCCTGGCGCCGCTGATGACTGGCGAACCACGCCGCGTCGAAATGCTCGAGCAGCCGCATATTGCCGACGGCGTTCAGCGCCACGCCGCCAGTCAGCACCAGCCGGTTCGCGCCGGTCAGGCGCAGCAGATGATCGACGACATGGATCATGGCGTCCTCGAACACCAGCTGCGTCGCCGCGGCCTTGTCGAGTCGGTCTTGTGTATCGGGCCGATGCTGGATGTCCTCGACCCGCAGCACCGCGTCGGGATTCCAGAGCTGGTCGGGTTTCAAGGGCTCGCCGAGAATGTCGATCAGCGCGGATTTGTAGGGATGATCGAACGGATCGCAGTACCAGTTGGCCAGCGCGCGGTTGATCCGGACCTCGCCGTCAGCACCGAAATCCAGCACGTCTCGCAGCCGCCCGTAATAGGGATTGCTGGCGCGGTTCATGTCGCCCCAGGCGGCGGCGCCCATGTAGCGCCCTTCACTGGACAGCCAGGTCCAGCCGCCCTGGGTCGATGAAATCACGCTGTAAAAGGCGCCGAGCGAGTCGAACATGCTGTCGTTGCAGTAAAGCTGCCGCATCGCGCCATGCTCGGCGACATAAAGCGAGATCGATCCCTTGTCGCCGGTGCCGTCGAGTACCGCGACCGCAACGGGTTCGCCGTGATCGGCGAATGGCGATGCCGCGAAGGAAAACCAGGCGTGGTTGTCATGGTGCGGCAGGCAGATCAGCGGCACCCGTTCGGCAAGCCCGAGCTGCCGTCCGAGAATTTTGGGCGTGCGGGTCATCTGGTCGAGCCGGCGGCCATCAAAACCGGCGGCTTCAGTGGTGCGCAGCAGTTTCAGGCTCTGCGGCATTTCCTCCAGCACCGAGCGCGCGATGGTGCCGGCCAAAGTCGGGTAATCCCAACTGGTGAGCCAGGCCTCGATATCCCCGATATCGCGGCCGATGCCGCGCAGCGTGGTCACCATGGCGTCGATCGAGGCTCGGGGATATTCGGTCGTGTGCTTGTTGCCGGAAAAGCGCTCTTCCTCGTTGTTGACGATCAGGCGCGGTCCATTGGCCTGCGTCACCTCGACCAGCGCCACGCCTGAATTGTGGGTGCCGGGCGGCCCCAGCCCGGCCAGATACACCGTCTCGCCGCGTTGCAGTTTTTCGCGGACCTGCGCGATCCGCTGATCGGCAAATTCGGAGCCGAGCTGATGAAAACCCGCAGCCGCGAACAGTCGCGCGCTGAGCCTTCGCACGGCGCGAAAAGCGGCGGCGCCGAGCCGCGGATGTCTTGGACCAATTCGCTTGTTCGGCGGGCTCAACGGGCGGTGCCTCGGGCAGGGGATTGGAATCTTTGCGTGGTCGCATCAATCATAATTGCAGCGGCGCAACAATGCTTGTTTCATCCGGCGGAATAAGCCGGCGCTTGCGTGGGCGCGCCCGACTTGCGACACTTCGGCATAACAAGACCACAAAGGGAGTGAGCGATGCTGCACCGCGCGATACATGTTGTTGCCCTGGCCATTTCGGCAAGCGTCGCCTTGACGGGCGCGGCGTCGGCCCAGAAGAAATACGATCCCGGCGCCAGCGATACCGAGATCAAGATCGGCAATATCATGCCGTACAGCGGTCCGGCGTCGGCTTACGGCACCATCGGCCGGGCGCAGGCCGCCTACTTCAAGAAGATCAACGACGACGGCGGCATCAACGGGCGCAAGATCAATTTCATCAGCTATGACGACGCCTATAGCCCCCCGAAAGCGGTCGAGCAGGCGCGCAAGCTGGTGGAGAGCGACGAGGTGCTGCTGATCTTCCAGCCACTCGGCACGCCCTCCAATTCGGCGATCCAGAAATACATGAACGTCAAGAAGGTGCCGCAGCTGTTTGTCGCGACCGGCGCCACCAAATGGGGCGACCCGCAGAACTTTCCGTGGACCATGGGATGGCAGCCCAACTACCAGAGCGAAGGCCGCATCTATGCCGCCTACATCCTGAAGAACCATCCGAACGGCAAGATCGCCGCACTCTGGCAGAACGATGACGCCGGCAAGGACCAGATGAAGGGGTTGCGCGACGGCCTCGGCGCCAAGGCCGGCATGATCATCGCTGACAAGACCTACGAGGTCGCGGACCCCACCATCGACTCGCAGATCGTGGCGCTGAAGGATTCCGGCGCCGACATCTTCATGACCTGGGCAGCCCCCAAGGGTGCGGCGCAGGCGATCCGCAAGGTCGCGGAGCTCGGCTGGAAACCGGTGTATTTCGTCGGCAATGTTTCAACCTCGGTCGCCACCGTGCTGAAGCCGGCCGGCCTCGACAACGCCAAAGGCCTGATCTCGACGGCCTACATCAAGGATCCGACCGATCCGCTGTGGAAGGACGATGCCGGCATCAAGGCATGGCTGGCCTTCATGGACAAATATTTCCCGGACGGCGACAAGACCAACAACAACAATGTCTACGGCTATGCCACGGCGCAGACCATGGTTCAGGTGCTGAAACAATGCGGCGACAATCTCACGCGCGAGAACGTGATGAAGCAGGCCGCCAGCCTGAAGGATTTTTCCAGCGACGTGCTGCTGCCGGGGATCAGGATCAACACCGGCCCGAACGACTTCTTTCCGATCGAGCAGATGCAGCTGATGAAATTCAACGGCGTCAACTGGGAATTGTTCGGCGACATCATCGCCGGCGAGATCGGACACTGATGGCCGAACGTCGCTATTCGCGCGACACGCTCAGCTCCCTCATGGTGAGTGATCCTGGCAGAGACGTCGCAGGCTTCTAGCCCGCGCCCAACCGCACACCCGCGCGCAAAAATTTCTGCGGGTCGACCGCGTCGCCGTCGATCCTGGTTTCGTAATGCAGATGCGGGCCGGTGGAGCGGCCGGTCGAGCCGACGGCGCCGATCACCTGTCCGATCTTGATGAGGTCGCCGACCTTGACGTTGATTTCCGACAGATGGCCGTAGCGGGTCGACAGGCCGTTGCCGTGGTCGATTTCCACCATGCGGCCATAGCCGCCCTGCCAGCCCGAGGTGACCACTTTGCCGTTCGCGGTGGCGCGCACGGGATCGCCCGTGGCGGCGCGGAAATCGAGGCCGGTATGCATCGCGGGGCGACCGAGGAACGGGTCGCTGCGGACGCCGAAGCCCGAGCTGAACTCGACTTCGCCGATCACAGGCTTGCGATACGGCACCAGCGCCAGCGTGCGGTTGAGACGCTCGACCTGGGTGCGGGTGGTGTTGATCCGATACAGCTGGCGTTCGAAGGCGCCCGCATCCGGCCCCAGTTTGACCGGAACGAACGGGCCGCCGATTCCGGCGCGCGGGGTCGCTGCTTCCAGTTGCGCCATGTCGAGGCCGAGATCGGTAATGACGCCGCGCATCCGGCGGATGCGCGATTCCATGCTTTCCTCGACCGAAGAGAGCGCCGCCATCTGACGGCCCTCGACCTTGTCGAGCGAGGACTGCAGGCGGAGCACGACATTGTCGAAACCCTGGACCTTGGCGAACTGGTTCGGCTGGGCCTTGACGACCACGGGCGCGCGCGATTCCAGCCGCGCTTCGCGGTCCGGCGGCGCCACGAAGATCACGGTGTCGCTGATCGGGGACGGTTTCGGCGTGCCCGTCGCTGGCGCATCGACTGCTGCGGCGCCGCGCGCCGGCGGCCGAATCGATCCGGTGATGGAGCCGTCCGGAATGGCGCCGAGCGCGGTGGCACGCGATTCCAGCGTGGTCTGGCGCTTCATGATCTGGTCGAGCTTCTGGTCGAATTGCTCCTGATCCAAAAGCTGCCGGCTAGTGGTGCGGTCGACCTTGGCGCGCAGTTCGGCGATCCGGTCTTCATAGGCGTATTGCATGTCCGCCTGACGGGCGATCAGCCGGGTCAGGACGTCATCGCGGAAGGCGAAGTAAGTCGCTGTCGCCGCCGACCACATCCCGAGCACGGTCACCGTGCCGACCACGATCCAGAACGCCACCGGCCCGAAGCGGACCTGCTTGCCGGCATGGACCAGCGTATAGCCGTCCTGCTCCTGCGGCGCCGCGGCCACCGGCGTGCGGCTCGACACCGGGCGGCGAGGGGGAGTCCTGCCATGGTCATGCGGGTGGTGCTGGGGATACTCGGAATATTGACCGGAACGGTACGACATCGGCACTCCCGCGCCGGCCGGAAAAAAGCTCCGTACGGCTGAATTGGCGCGGGTAATTTGACCGGCTCATGGTTAATTTTCAGCCAATGGATCCGGATAAATCTTACAGGGCGCGCACCGCCGCGAGCACCTCGTCAGCGTGGCCGTCGACCTTCACATTGCGCCAGATCCGGATGATCTGGCCGTCGGCGCCGACCAGAACCGTCGTGCGAAGAATGCCGAGAAAGGTCCTGCCATACATCGATTTTTCGCCCCATACCCCATAAGCATCCAGCATCTCATGTTGCTCGTCTGAAACCAGAGGAGTGACCAGCTCGTGCTTGTCGCGAAAGGCTTCCTGAGCCTTCAGCGGGTCGGCGGACACGCCGAGCACGGCGGTCTGATTTTCGGCGAACGCGCCCGACAGCCGGCTGAAGTCGATGGCTTCCTTGGTGCAACCCGGCGTATCCGCGCGCGGATAGAAAAACATCACCAGTTTCTTGCCCTTGAAGTCGCTGAGCGAAACCGAATCGCCGCCGTCGCGGGGCAGCCGGAAGGCGGGTGCCTTGGCCCCCTCGCTGATGCCGGGCGGGCGCGGCGCTGTCGCGACGGATTTTGGCGCCGGCGCCGGGTCTGCCGGGGGCTTCACCGCCAGCGGTTTCGGCGCTGATGCCTTCGATGCGGCCACGACGGGCCCAACCGATTCGCCGGGGTGGGTCGGCCTTAACGGTTTCGATGGGGCCTTATGCGATGCTTTGGCGGGAGTTTTGGCGGGTTTCTTGCTGGCGCCCTTGGCTGATTTTTTGGCCGTCGCCTTGGTGGTTTTCGCCGATGCTGTCTCGGCCGACGTGCTGGCCGATTTGGACGTGTTTTTGGGCGTATTTTTGGGCTTGCCGGCGGTCTTGGCGCGGGCTGGCTTCCCAACGGGGGCATTGGGGGATTTCTTGCGCGTTTTCTTGGACATACGCCTTCCTTTCGTCGCTTTCGGCGGATCAATCATGGGGGTGTTGCGGGTCTTGTCCCGGGATGCGGGAACGGGTCCTGCAGCTGGGCAAATCTGATGACCCCGGAGTATGGTGGCGGGGAATTCGACGCAAGCTCCGGCCCCTCGTTGCACAGGCTGTTTGGGCCCGATGACGAGTAACAGTATTAAACGAGGATTGGCAGCAGTGCCGACACGGGAGCGCTCGTACCATGTGGACGAGCGCGGCCTTGGCGGCGATCCATCTTACAATGAGCGCCAGCACCGAGAGGCAATGGCCAGCAAAACGTCGCCCAAAACGTCGCCCCAACGGTCCAGTCCGCGTGCTGACGTCCAGTCCTCGCAGTGGGATGATGCCGATTGGGATCAGGACCATGACGAGGCCGCGGGCCATCGCGCGCGCCGGCTGTTGTCGCGCTCGAATTCCGGATTTCACCGGCTGGGCGATCGTTTCGGAAGCTTGCGCCGTTGGGTCTCGGGCGAACGCTGGGTCAAACGCCTCGCCGTCGTGATCGGGGTTCTGCTGGTGATCTTCGCCGGCTGCTTCGGTGGGGTGTGGTGGCGGCTCGGCGCCGGTCCGATCAACCTCGATATCGCCACGCCCTGGCTGGCGTCTGCGATCGAGGAAAATATCGGCCACGGCAATACCGTCGAGGTCGGCGGCACCCAGATCGAGCGCGCCGGACGAATCCGGGTTGCTGTTCGCATCCGCGATATCGTGGTCCGGGATCGCGACCGCACCGTCGTCGCGACCGCGCCGAAGGCCGAGGTGAGGCTTTCCGGCACCGCGTTGTTGATGGGACGCCTTCGCGCCGAGAGCCTCAATCTGGTTGATGCCGAACTCGCGGTCCGCATATCGCCGGATGGCACCGTGACGGTTTCCGCCGGCGACACCGCCAAGCCGCTGGCCACCGGTGTGGCTTCGAAAAGGGATGCAGGGCTGGCACCGACATTTCCGCGTCAGCTCCCGGGAGCGCCGCAGCCGCTCGGAACCGCTGCGCCACAGCCCCCCGGCGCCCCATCGGCGCCGGCTCCCGACACCACGCAGAGCGGTCTGCTCGCCGGCCTCGACTGGCTCGACAGCCTGAGCCTGACCGGGCTCGATGGGCAAAACCTCAACGAGATCGGCCTGAAGAACGGCAACCTCCTCGTCGATGACCAGCAGCGCGGCAACAAATGGACGTTCGAAAATATCAGCCTCAGTCTGCGCCGGCCGAGTGGCGGCGGGGTGGCGCTCAGTCTCGGCGAAGAGGGCAGCCGCGCCTGGTCGCTTCGCGTCGTGGTCGGAGCTCCCGCCAACGGGGTGCGATCGGTCGACATCCGCGCCGACAAGGTTCCGACCGCCAATATCCTGCTGGCGATGCGGCTGAAGGACCTGACCTACAGCGCCGACCTGCCGCTGACCGGCGAGTTGAAGGGCGAACTCGGCCGCGACGGCCTGCCGACTTATTTCCGCGGCAAGGTCACCGCGGGCGCCGGGCACATCATCGACAGCGATACGCCTGACTATCCGATGGCGATCGATTCGGCCGATATCAACGTCGAATGGGATTCCGGACGGCGCGTGCTGGTGGCTCCCTTCAAGATCGTTTCCGGCGCGAACCGGGTCACGCTGCTGGCTCATCTCGAGCCGCCGAACGGGAACGTCGCTGAATGGCAGCTGGGATTTTCCGGCGGCACCATCGTGCTGTCAGGGGCGGACAACGAACCACCGCTGATTTTCAATCGTATCGCCATCGGCCTGCGCTTCGACACCGACCGCAAGCGCGTGCTGCTGACGCAGGCGGATATCAGCAACGGTGAGATCGGCATCGCCGGCACCGGCAGTGTCGAATATTCGGGCGAGCCGCGGCTGACGCTGGGTTTTGCGGGGACGCCGATGTCGGCGTCGGCGCTGAAGCGGATGTGGCCGATCCTGATCGTTCCCGAAGTCCGCGAATGGGTGATTGAGCGGGTCGAACGCGGCTCGCTGCAGCGCATCGAGGTCGGCGTCAACTCGCCGGTTCGGAATCTGTCACGGCGGGGGCCGCCGATTCCGGATGAAGGCCTTTCCGTCAACATCGTCGCGTCAGGCGTGACCTTGCGGCCGGTGGACCAAATGCCGCTGGTACGCGATGCCGATCTGAAGGCCCGGGTGACCGGCCGCACGGCGACCGTCACCATCGGGCAGGCGGTGTCCGATACGCCGACAGGCCGCAAGCTGAACATCACCGATTTCGTCTTCGAGGTGCCGGACATGGCGCCGAAACCGTCACCGGCGAAGATCCGGTTCCGGATCGATGGCCCGGTGCCTGCGATGGCCGAAATTCTCGCCTCCGACCGCCTCAGCGAGTTTTCCGGCACCCTGATCGATCCCAATTCGAGCAAGGGCACGGTCAGCGCTCTGGTCACGCTCGGCCTGCCGGTCAAGGGCTCGCTCAGCAAGGCCGACACCACCTTTGCCATCGCGGCGGATCTGACCGGTTTCTCCGCCGACAAACTGGTGATGAACCAAAAACTTGAGTCCAATGCGCTGAAGGTCACGGCCAACAACGCCGGCTATCAGGTCAAAGGCGAGGTCAAGATCAACGGGCAATCGGTCTCGCTGGATTATCGCAAGCCGAACGAGGGCGATGCCGACATCAAATTGCAGGCGACACTCGACGACGCCAGCCGCGCCCGGCTCGGGTTCGATCTCGGCCCCGCGGTCAGCGGCAACATTCCGCTCAAACTGTCGGGCAAGATCGGCGAAACCAGCCGCATGGGCATCGAGGCCGATCTGACCGCGCTGAAGCTCGACAACATCCTGCCGGGCTGGGTCAAGCTGCCGGGCAAGTCGAGCCGGGCGGTTTTCAACGTGGTGCAGAAGCAGCAATCCACCCGCCTGGAGGACATCGTCATCGACGGCGCTGGCGTATCGATCAAGGGGTCGCTGGAGGTCGACCACAACGGCGACCTGCTCAATGCCAACTTCCCGACCTATTCGCCCTCGGAGGGCGACAAGACCTCGCTGAAGGCCGAGCGCACCCCCGACGGGGCAGTGAAAGTGACCATGCGCGGCGACGTGTTCGACGGCCGCGGCTTCCTGAAGTCGGCGATGTCAGGCAAGGAGGCCGACGCCAAGAGCAAGACCAAGAGCGTCGATTTCGATGTCGATCTCAAGCTCGGCGCCGTGGCCGGGTTCTATGGCGAGGCGCTGCGCAGCGTCGATGTCAAGTTCTCGCGGCGCAACGGTGCGATCAAGAGCTTTGTGCTGAGCGGCAAGCTTGGCCGCGATACGCCACTGACGGCGGATTTGCGCCGCCCGCAGGGGCGCGATCTGATCTATCTCGAAACCGCCGACGCCGGCGCGTTCCTGCGCTTCTCCGATACCTACGCCAAGGTGGTCGGTGGTCAGCTTACTCTGGCGATGGATCCGCCGACAGCTGAGCCCGGCGCCAAAGAGGGCCTGATCAACGTCCGCGACTTCTCCATCAAGGGCGAGGCTTCGCTGGATCGCGCGGTGGCGGGCGGCCCGGCCGGCGCGCAGAGCGGCGTTTCCTTCTCGCGCGTGCGCGCCGAATTCACCCGGCAAAACGGCCAGCTCACGATCAGGGAGGGCGTGCTGAAAGGCCCGATGATCGGCGGCACCATCGAAGGCAGTCTGGATTTCCCCGGCAACCAGGTGCGCATGAGCGGCACCTTCGTGCCGATGTACGGGCTGAACAATATGTTCGGCCAGATTCCGCTGCTCGGCCTGATCATCGGCGGCGGCAGCAATGAGGGGCTGATCGGAATGACCTACGAGATCGTCGGCACGCCCAGCCAGCCGGTGCTCCGCGTCAACCCGATTTCGGCGATGGCGCCTGGCGTGCTGCGGAAGATCTTCGAGTTCAACACCGGCAAGCAGAACAACCCGGTCGAGTTTCGGCCGAACAACTGATCGTCGTTGTCAGCAGCTATCGTCTCAGCGCCGGCACCACCAGGAACGGGATCAATCCCAGCACCACATTGACCAGCGCAAATACGATCAGCCAGTTATAGCCTTGGGTCCAGTCGTGGATCAGGCCGCCGGCCCAGGACCCCAGTCCGGAGCCTAGTCCGCTGCCGATCGAAATGGTGCCGAAGATGGTGCCGACCCGCTCGCCCCTGAAGATGTTGAGCGCGGTTGCCGTGATCAGCGGCCCGCGCGAACCGATCATGCTGCCGAAGCAGAGGATGAAACCGGTCAGCAGCCAGTAGTTCGGGTAATATTGAATGAGCCAGAGCAGGACGAGGCCGACAATCGAGACGCCATAGCTCAACAGCACCGAGGGCCGGCGGCCGATGACACCGTCGAGGGTGGAGATGCCGAGCATGCCGAACAGTGTCAGCACACCGGAAAATCCCCACGCGGTCGCGGCCTGCAGCGGCGGGAATCCGGCGTCGATCAGATAGGCCACGATCTGCGCTGTTATCGCGTACATCGCCACCGCGGTGAAGAAGAAGGTGCAAAACAGCGCCCAGAAGGCGTGGTGGCGGATCGCGCTGCCGAGCGTCCAGCCATTGTCGACGAAATTGGCGTCGGTTTTCCGGGCGATGTGCGGCGAGCCGGTGGCGAACAGCCGCCACGGCAGCACCAATAGCGGCAGCAGCAGGCACAGCGCCACGATCCCGAACAGCTGGTAGGCATCGCGCCAGCCGATCCGGTCGATCAGCAGTTGCGAGGCGGGCAGCAGCATGAATATGCCGGCGCCGGTCGCCGAATACAGGATCGCCATCGCGGTCGGCAGCCGCGGGCCGAACCAGCGGCCGAGCAGGATCGAATTCGGCACATTGCCGATCAGGGCAATGCCGAGCCCGACGCAGAGCCCGACGCTGAGCTGAACCTGCCAGAGTTGCTGCGCGTGTGCGGCGATCAGGAACGCCGCGCCGAGCAGGAACAGTCCGAGTGAGTAGACGATGCGCGGCCCGGAGCGGTCGAACAGACGGCCGACCAAAGGGGCGGTCAATCCGCCCGCCAGCCAGGTCAGCGAATAGACCGAGACCACTTGGGCGCGATCCCAGCCGAAATCTTCCGAGATCGGCTTGAGGAACACGGTAAAACTCTCGCCGAGGCCGCGGCCAAGCACCGACAGTGCAAAGCACAGGGCGAGTACGTTCAGCGCCACCCGCGCCGGCTTCAGCGGTTTGGTGGCTAAGTCCTCCCGTGGCGTATTCTGGTCCATGGGAGAAAGGAGCGCGTTTCCGCGGCGCCTAGCAAGCGCGTAAAACGAATACGCCTATGCAGGCTCAGGCCTATGCAGATTTGGGCCTATGCAGGCTTGAGCAGGACGTGGCGCTTGCGGCCGAGCGACAGTTTGACCACGCCTTCGGGGGTGAGGTCCTTCGGCGTCAGTATCATCTTCTCGTCGCTGACGGCGGTGTCGTTGACGCGCAAGCCGCCGCCCTTGATCTGACGCCGCGCCTCGCCGTTGGAGGCCACCAGGCCCGTCTTGACGAACGCCGCCAGCACGCCCATGCCGGCTTCGAGTTCGCTGTGCGAAACGTCGATGGTCGGCAGGTTTTCGGCGTGCGTGCCTTCCTCAAAGGTCTGGCGCGCGGTCTGGGCCGCGGTGTTGGCGGCGTCGCGGCCATGCAGCAGCGCGGTTGCTTCCGTCGCCAGCACCTTCTTGGCTTCGTTGATCTCGCCGCCTTGCAAGGCCGCAAGCTTCGCGATCTCGTCCATCGGCAGGATCGTGAACAGTTTGAGAAATTTCACCACGTCGGCGTCTTCGGCATTGCGCCAGTATTGCCAGAAATCGTACGGGCTGAACTGGTCGGCATTGAGCCAGACCGCGCCCTGGGCGGTCTTGCCCATCTTTTCGCCCGACGCCGTCGTCAGCAGCGGCGTGGTCAGCGCGAATAATTGCGGCGTGCCCATGCGGCGGCCGAGGTCGACGCCATTGACGATGTTGCCCCACTGGTCGGAGCCGCCCATCTGCAATCGGCAGTCGACGCGGCGCGACAGTTCGACGAAGTCATAGGCCTGGCAGACCATGTAGTTGAATTCGATGAAGCTCATCTCCTGCTCGCGCTCGAGGCGCAGCCGCACCGAATCCATCGTCAGCATGCGGTTGACCGAGAAATGCCGGCCGATGTCGCGCAGCATCTCGATCCAGTTCAGTTTGGTCAGCCATTCGGCATTGTCGAGCATCACGGCATCGCCGGGGCCTTCGCCGTAGCGCAGCACCTTGGCGAACACGCCGCGAATGCTGGCCTTGTTGGCCTCGATCTCCGCCACCGAGCGGATGGCGCGCGATTCGTCCTTGCCGGAGGGATCGCCGACCATGGTGGTGCCTCCGCCCATCAGGGTGATCGGCTTGTTGCCGCTTTGCTGCAGCCAGTACAGCATCATCATGGAAAGGAAGTTGCCGATATGCAGGGACGGCGCGGTACAGTCGTAGCCGACATAGGCCGTGGCCTGGCCCTTGGCGGCGAGCGCGTCGAGGCCGTCGAAATCGGAGCATTGGTGGACGAAGCCACGCTCTTGCAGGATGTTCAGAAAATCAGATTTAAAAGCAGTCATTTATGTGCGACTCTGATCATTCTTATTTCACGGTAATGGTAACTGTTTGCGGAACCAGGACGGATCAGGCTGCCGCAAGCCTCTCTGCTGTGGCATTATAAGATGTGCTGGTTTGACACAAGCAGGGCTTCACCAAAGGGGTGCCTCAATCAGGCACGATGGCCATGATGCTGACGGCAGTCGGTCTGATGAGCGGCACCTCGCTCGACGGGGTCGACGTCGCCTTGATCGAAACCGACGGCAAGCGGGTGAAGTCGTTCGGCCCGTCCGGCTACCGGGCCTATACCGATCATGAGCGCGGCCTGTTGCGCCAGGCCCTGAGCGAGGCCGTCAACCTGTCGCAGCGCGATGCCCGGCCGGGGATCCTGCGCGAGGCCGAGCGCGCCGTCACCCAGGCCCATGCCGAGGCGGTCGCCAGCTTTACCGCGCAGCATCGTATTACCCGTGAAAACATCGATATCGTCGGCTTCCACGGCCAGACTGTGCTGCACCGTCCGGCGCAGAAAATGACCGTGCAGATCGGCGACGCCACCGCGCTGGCAAGGGCCATCCATATCCCGGTGATGTACGATTTTCGCGCAGCCGATGTCGAAGCCGGCGGGCAGGGCGCGCCGTTCGTGCCGGTCTATCACCGCGCGCTGGCGCAATCGCTGGAGCGCGAAGGCCCGATCGTGGTGATCAATATCGGCGGCGTTTCGAATATCACCTACATTGACGGGTCCGATGTCCTGATCGCCTGCGATACCGGGCCGGGCAACGCGCTGCTCGACGATTACATGTTCCGCAAGATGGGCCAGCCGTTCGATTGCGAGGGCCGCCTGGCGGCCCAGGGCGCGGTCGATGTGCCCTGGGTGATCCGGGCGCTGGAGCATCCGTTCTTTGCGCTGCCACCGCCGAAATCGCTCGACCGCAACGATTTTGCCTCGCTGGTGCTGCGCGAGATGCCGCCCGCCGATGGCGCGGCCACCCTGACCGCGTTCACGGCGGAAGCCATCTCGCGCATCGCGCCGCTGCTGCCGAAGGAGCCGCGGAGCTGGATCGTCGCCGGCGGCGGCGCCCGCAACCTCACCATGCTGCGAATGCTGCGCGAACGGCTGCAGCCGGCCACCGTCGAGTCCGCCGACGCGCTGGGCTGGTCGGCCGACGCCATCGAGGCGCAGGCGTTCGGCTTTCTGGCGGCGCGCGGCCTCAAAGGCCTGCCGCTGAGCTATCCCGCCACCACCGGCGTGCCGATCCCGATGACCGGCGGGGTGATCGCGCGGCCGTGATCAGGCGGCGTTGACGAGGTCGCATCGACCCTGTCAGTCTCACCTGTCTGCGCATTCGACAGATGTTGAGACGGCGCCCGCTGAGACTTCGACTCATGAAACTTGACGCGCGTCTTCCGGCCGATTTCGGGATCTTTGCCGATCAGCCGATTTGGCTATTTATGGTCATCTTGTTGATCGGAATGAGCGCCATGTGGATATTGAACAATCTCTATTTTGCGTGGCTCCATCGCGGATTTCCTGGATTATTCCGCCCGCGCGTGCTGTTGGCGATTCTAGCCATGTGTATTGGGGTTATTGCTGTCGGAATCGCGATCAGCCCACCGTCTGATACCAACGGCCACGGCTTTTGACTCATTTGGGATTCCCAAATCAGAGAAACTCTGACTCGATGTTTGCTCTTGAGAGAGGAGCAGCATCGATGGGTGGAGCGGTTAGGATCCTACGGCTTGATTTGACGGCAAAGGA
>JBBQUA010000068.1:0-23788 GCA_038212905.1 Hyphomicrobiales bacterium | reverse complement strand
ATGGCGATTTCGCCCTCGCGCGACAGCAGCTCGACGGTGCCCATCTCGCGCAGATACATGCGGACGGGATCGTCGGTGCGCTCGCCGGGCTCGGATTTCTTGACCTCGGTGACGGCCTTCTGCGTGACCTCGACCAACTCGTTGTCGGTCTCGTCCTCGGCCTCTTCCTGCTTCTCTTCGTCCGAGTCGGAATCCTCGGCCTCGGAGACGTTGATGCCCATGTCCGAGAGCATCGACATAATGTCCTCGATCTGCTCCGGCGCTGTCGTGTCGGACGGCAAGACTTCGTTGAGCTGATCGAAGGTCACGAAGCCGCGCTTCTTGGCCTGCTTGATCATCTTCTTGACGGCGGCATCGGACAAATCGAGCAACGGCGACGGCGCGTCCGGGGAATCCTTCTCGGGGGCATCCGCTGCCTTGTCGTCTTTTTCCTTGTCTTTTGTCTGCAGCGTCTTTGCCTTGGTGGCCATTCAGTGCTCTCCAAACGCGCTCATGCCGGAGCGTTGCCGCTGCCCGCTTTGAATTGGTGTCGCTTGCGCCTGATGACGTTTGTTCGAAGCGTCATCACACGCTCATCTTTTTCCGGATCATGCTCTGACGCGGAAAGGGCGGCGTTAGAATCTCGCCACCCCCTGAAAAAATCTCTCGCCGGTTACGAACTCTTAGCCCGCGGGCTCTTAAGCTTCGATTAACCTTGCCAGCCGTGTTTTTGCAGCCAAACCATGGGTTTGGCGAGTCATTTCGCGGTTCCGGCGGCTGCCGTCCGCAGCATTTTTTCATCAGACGCTGCGCTGGGACCGGCCGGATAACTCCCCAAAGCCCTCGATCAGGGCCTCGGTGCCGTCCACTTCCTCCAGCCGGGCCTTGATATCGCGCAGCCACGCCAGATTGGCCTCGCTGGCCTCGTCGCCGAGGGCCTGCTCCGCATCCTTCAATTCCCTAAGTAAGGAGTGCCATTGGCGATGCAAGGAGACCAGCTGGTGCCAGGTGGAAAGAACGTCCTCGCGGGCGGCGCCGACCTGCACGCCCCACACCGCCTGGGTCGTGATCGCCCGTTCAACCCGTTGAAGAATCTCGGAAAATCCGCGCGACGCCATGTCGGCGCGCATTTTCTCGGCCGCTTGTTCCGGTTCCGGGCTCTGGTGATGGTCGCTGGCGAAGGCGGCGATGACGCCGGCGCGGAGCTTGTTGGCCTCGGGATGGGCCATTTCCAGCGCCGCCACCTCTTCGAGATGGTCGTGCAGCAGCCAGGGGTGGTTGATCAGGGACTGCAGGATCAGCGCCTCGCGGCGGGAAATCGCGCTGCGCTGGCCGCGCATGATCGGGCTCAGCGCCAGTTGTGGGCTGGCCGCTTGGTAGGGCCCGCGGTTGATGGTCTGGCTGCCGGCCTGGGCCCGGCCGCGCGGCTCGATTCGGCCGGCAGCACCGGGCGTGAAGGTGGCGCGGGGCGCAAAGCCGCGGCCTGATTCGCGGCCGAAACCGCCCGCCCCGCGACCGGCGAAATGGCCCCTGTTATAGCCGCCGCGGCCGCCTTCCGGCGCAAAGGTGCGCTGCAGCCGCTCGGCGAGATCCTGGCGATAATAGCGCCGCACCACCTCGTCGCGGATGCCATTGGTCAATTCCTTGATCCGCGCCTCAAGCGCCGCGCGGCGCTCGGGCGTGGCAAAGGAGCCGCCCTCGATCTCGCGCGACCAGATCACGTCGGCGAGGCCGCGCGCCTGCCCGATCACTTCCTCGATGGCGCCGCGTCCGCCAGAGCGTGCGAGATCGTCGGGATCCTGTCCCTCCGGCAGCAGCGCGAAGCGCAGGCTCTTTCCGGGCGCCAGATGCGGCAACGCCAGCTCGGCGGCGCGCCATGCCGCCTTCTGGCCGGCCTTGTCGCCGTCGAAGCACAGGATCGGCTCGTCCGCCATCTTCCACAGATGCACCAGCTGGTTTTCGGTCAGCGCGGTGCCGAGCGGCGCGACAGAGGCCGGAAAGCCGGCGCCGACCATGGCGATGACGTCGACATAGCCTTCCACCACCACCAGGGCCGCGCCGTTATGGGTGGCGAGGCGCGCGGCGGCGAGGTTGTAGAGATTGTCGCCCTTGTGAAACAGCGGGGTTTCCGGCGAATTCATGTATTTTGCCGGAACATCCTTTTCCAGCGCACGGCCGCCGAACGCGATGACGCGTCCGCGCAAATCGGTGATCGGAAACATCACGCGGTCGCGAAAACGATCCCACGGCACCGGGATGTCCTCGCCGGATACCAGAAGGCCGGCTTCGACCATGTCCTCGACCGGAATGCCCTGGGCGCCGAGATACTCCTTCAGCGCAAAGCGTTCGCCTGGCGCATAGCCGATGCGAAACTGCAGCTGCACCGCCGGCGAAATCGCCCGGTCGGCGAGATAGCCGCGCGCCTTGGCTCCAACGCGCGAGGCCAAAGTCTCGGCGAAGAATTTTGCCGCGAGCTCCATCACGTCGTACAGCGTCTTGCGGCGCTGCTCGTGCCGTGCCGCATCCGGGGTAACGGCCGGCAGCGCCAGGCCCGCCATCGCGGCGAGGCGCTCCACGGCTTCGGCAAAACCGACGCCCTCGGTTTCCATCAGGAACGAGATGATGTCGCCGTGCTTGCCGGAAGAGAAGTCGTGATAAAATCCCTTCTGGTCGTTGACCGTAAACGACGGCGACTTTTCCTGCTGGAACGGCGACAGCCCCTTCCACTCCCTTCCCGCCCGCTTCAACTTCACGCGCCGGCCGACGACTTCCGAAACCGGAAGCCGGGCGCGCAGATCGTCGAGGAATTGGGGCGTGAAGCGCATGGGGCTATTTGCGGTGAGTCGCGGGGCGGTGCCAACCGGGCATGGATATAGGGTGACGTGCGTAAAATACGAGAATTGTTGGGATTCTAGCCGCTATTCACAGGGGGCCCCATCAAGGGATTGACCTCTGAGATACAGACGTATATACACCCCTGCATCGAGGTACGGTCGAAGTAGGAAGCCTTGTTTTTTGAACGACCCTTTGCAACGGGACTTTCAGAATAAGTCGAAAGACAAGGTTGGAAGGTAGCAGCTTCGAATCCGTCATAGCGAACCCTCGAGCGGTAACAACCGTGTCGAAACTCCGGATTCGGGGACGATTTGCTATGGCGGAAGAAGTGCAACGGCTGTTCGCAGGCGTTCGCGATTTCGGATGGGATCCGAAAAAGCGCGAAAGTAACCTGCGCGATCACGAGATCGACTTCGGGGACGTCACAGGAATTCTCGACGGCTACACCTTCATCCGCCGATCGGATCGTCATGGCGAAGTCAGGTATCAAATCTTCGGGTATGTCCAGGAGCGGGAGGTCGCGGTCGCCTGCACGATCCGCGGCACCCTCTGCTGGCTCATCTCGGCGCGGCGCGCGCGTCGCGACGAGCGACGAAAATATTACGATCGTTTCAAGGGACTCCCCAAGGAAGGGCAAGACTGACTGGGCTCGTGTCGATGCGTTGACCGATGAGGATATCGCCAAGGCCGCCGCCAACGATCCCGACGCGGTGCCGATCGACATCGACTGGTCCGATGCCGTGCTGGTGATCCCGGCAAAAAAGAAGGCGATCTCGATTCGCGTCGATGAGGATGTGCTCGACTTCTTCAAGAGGGAAGGCGACGGCTATCAGCGCCGGATCAATGCGGTGCTGCGCTCCTACATGCAGCAGAAGGCCAAGCCGAAAAAACGGGCTTGAAGTATCGTGCCCCGGACGCTGCGCAGCGCGCCAGCGATGCGCTGCTGCGCCGGGGCCCATGATTACATCGAAGAAAGTGGTGGGTCCCGGCTCTGCGGAGCAGCGCTCCGGACGATGCTTCGCATCGCCGGGAGGGCGCTGCACCGCGTCCGGGACACGAAGGTGGCTCTTGATCCGCGCCCGGTTCCACGCTTCGATAGGCGCATGTTCACGACTTTCAGGGGCGGCCAGAGCGGGGCTTGGCGGGTGACGGCGTTTTCGCCGGTCAAGGGCGCGCCGCTTCCGGCGGTGGCTTCGCTGTCGGTGGTGCATTCCGAGGCGATCGCGCTGCCGCTGCTGCCGTCGCAGACAGCGTGGCGGCTGGCCGGGGTCGCCAGCCATGTTCGCTATGTCGAGCGGGGCGAGATGACGCAGCTCACCGAAAAGCAGGAGGGGCTCGGCCGCCCCGAGGCCAGTTGCGCGGCGCTGATCCCGATCAAAAAGTCGGCGGCGTGGTGGGATCTGACCCAGGAGGAACGTCGGCGGATTTTCGAGGACCAGTCGCACCATATCGCCACCGGCCTGAAATATCTGCCCATGATCGCGCGGCAGCTCTATCACTGCCGCGATCTCGGCGAGCCCTTTGATTTCCTGACCTGGTTCGAATACGCGCCGCAGAATGCGCTGTTCTTCGAGGATCTGGTGCGGGTGCTGCGCGCCACGGAGGAATGGAGCTATGTCGAGCGCGAGATCGATATCCGGGTCACGCGGATCGATCTCGCCGGCTAAGCGCGGCTACTTCTCCAGAAAACGCCCGGAGGCGATCCGCGGCAGGCCGGCCACCGGCCAGTTGTAGATATAGGTCCAGGCCTCACTGACAGCCTCATCCGCCAGCGTCACCGGCAGCATCTGCCTGATGTATTCGGTCGGCTCGGCAAACCCCTCGCCGCAGGCCTCGTACATGTCGAACTCGCGCAGCATCGCATCGCGCTGGCGCAGCCGGTACAATTCGCCGAACACGACCTCGGCTGCTTCGTCCGACAGCACCAGCCCGGGATAGTGTTTGATCAGATAGAGCCGGCCACAGCAGCGCGCCTCGCCGATGAAATCGGCGCTGCGCGACAACAGCTGCGCCATCGGGTGGTCGAAGCCGCGCATCAAGGTGCCGTAGACGAAGAGGAGGTCGGAGGTCATCGAAGTTCTATGTCATTGCGAGCGAAGCGAAGCAATCCATCGCGCCACAATGGAAAGGAAGAATGGATTGCTTCGCTGCGCTCGCAATGACGGTGAGAGAGTTCGCCCCTACACCGTCACTACCTCGTCGCTGATGACGACGAATTTCACCAGGTCCATCCGGCCAAAGCTGGTGGTCAGCGCCACGTCGGCAGCATCGCGGCCGGTGCCCATCAGGATGCGGCCGATCCGCGGGTGGTTGTGGCGGGCGTCGAAGGTGTACCACTGGCCCGACAGATAGACCTGAAACCAGCCCGAAAAATCCATCGGCGCCGGATCCGGCGGGATACCGATATCGCCCATATAGCCGGTGCAATAGCGCGCCGGGATGTTCATGCAGCGGCAGAACGTCAGCGCCAGATGCGCGAAGTCGCGGCAGACGCCGGCGCTCTGCTCATAGACGTCATGCGCCGATTTCATGTAATGCGCGTGCTGATAACCGAAGGTGACGTGGTGGTGGACGAATTCGGTGATCGCCGCGACCCGGGCCCAGCCCGGCGGCGTATTGCCGAACAGAGACCAGGCGATGTCGGTCAGCTTGTCGGTCTCGCAATAGCGGCTCGGCATCAGATAGAGCATCAGCTCGTCCGGCAGCTGGTCGATCGGGACCTGCTGCGCGGTTGGCATTACCACGTCATGCAAGCCGGAATCGCGCACCAGCGCCGCGCCGCGCAGGGTGACGCCACCGGCGGGCGCCACCAGCCGGCCGCAGACATTGCCAAAGCTGTCGCGGTAGAACCCGATCGGCACGTTGGGTTCGGCGATGATGCTTTCGGTGCCGACGATATCGGAAAAGCGCGAGGGGTGAATGCTGAGCATGATCACCATCGGGGTCGGCTGCACCGCCGCGTAGGCAATCTCGAACCCTACCTTGATTTGCATCAGGCCTCTTCCTCTTCACTGACCGAAACGACGTTGATGCTCACCTCCATGCCAACGAAGGCGTCGGCGGAGCCCAGATAGGTGCCGTGCAGCGGAACCGCCTGGCGCGGATCGCGCGCCACCGCGACGCGGACGAGGTCGCGGGTGCCGACGATGCCGTTGGTAGGATCGAACTCGATCCAGCCGGCGCTCGGCAGGTACACCTGCACCCAGGCGTGGGTGTTGCCGCCGCCGACATAGCCGTGGGCGCGGTCGCCCGGGATGAAGATGTAGCCCGACACGAAACGCGCGGCGATGCCGAGCCGCCGCAGTGCCTCGATCATGAACAGCGCATAGTCGCGGCAGGTGCCGGAGCGCATCTGCAGCGTGTCGAGCGGATGCTGGGTGCCGTGTTCATGCCGCTTGCGGTAAGTGAACTGCGCGCGGATACCGTGGGTCATGCCGGAGAGAATGTTGAAGGTCGGCGTCGGCCCCTCGCCATCGAGAAAATTCCGCGCCCAGGCCGACAGCTCGCCATCGGGATCGCCATATTGCGGCGCGATGTATTGCACGAGGTCGGGAAACTCGTCGTTGTTGTAGAGGAACGGATAGAAATAGGCCGGATCGTCCGCGGTCAGTGCGAACGCGTCGGCCGGATTGTGCTCGACCGTGGTGGTGGAGGTGAAGGTCAGGGTTTCCGAGCGCTCGTCGAAGGTCGCGATCGCGACGCTGTTGCCGAATACGTCGTGGATCCAGCGCAGCGACATCGGTGGCGGCGCGATATCGAGGCTGCCCGAGAGCATGCGGAGGTCATGACCGTCGCGCGGGCGCAGCATGATGCGGTGTTCGCCGAACGCCACCGGGTGGGCATAGCGATATTCGGTCTTGTGATGGATCGTCAGGAGCGGCATCGTCGAAGCAATCATCGTGATTTCTGGCAATCTAATCTATAGAGAACGCTGCTCATTTCTAACTCGGTGTGCTGCTTCGATAGGCAACAGGAAAGATATGACTCTGGACAATTCGGGCGATACATCCCTACTCCTCGGCAAAGATGAAGTTCCGCCGGTACTCGAACAAAATGCGCAAGGACGCTCGCCGTTCCTGCTGACCGCGGATCACTATGGCCGCCTGATCCCGCGCGCGCTCGGCGATCTCGGGTTGCCCAGCGGCGAACTGACCCGCCACATCGCCTGGGACATCGGCATTGCCGGCGTCGCCGAGGCGCTGTCGAACCAGCTCGGCGCGCACCTGATCGCGCAGCGCTATTCGCGGCTGGTGATCGACTGCAATCGGCCGCACGACGCGCCCAGCTCGATCCCCGTGATGTCGGAGGCGACCGCCGTTCCCGGCAACGAAAACCTTAGCCATGACGCGGCCGAGGCGCGGCGCCGGCAGATATTCGATCCCTACCATCGCCGCATCACCGCGGCGATCGACGCCCGCTTGCGCCAGGGACTGCCAACCGTGCTGGTGGCGCTGCACAGCTTTACGCCGGTCTATGCCGGCGTCGCGAGGCCCTGGCATATCGGCACGCTCTATCACCGGGACGTCAGGCTGCCGCCGCTGCTGCTGAGGCTGCTGCGCGCGGAGACCGATCTGGTGGTCGGCGACAACGAGCCCTATGCGGTGAGCGACGAAACCGATTACGGCATTCCCGTGCATGGCGAAGCGCGCGGCCTGATGAACACCGGAATCGAAATCCGTCAGGACCTGATCGCGGATCCCGCCGGGCAACAGCAATGGGCCGACCGGCTGGCGCGGATATTCGGCGAGATCGAAACCAGGATGCGGGCGCAGGGACTGGTTTAGGCCAGCGCCACACCGCTGCGGCGCTGAACGCCATTTCCGCTAGGAACTGGCAGGCTTGCGCCGCCGGTGAATAATCGGTTCCTGTTTCAGCGGAGCACAAGAACTGCTTTCCGCTTCTTCCCGGGTGGATTCGGAGTTGGTCAAAACCTGCTGGACGCCGTTGAAGAACAGATAGCGGCAATGCTTCCTGTAGAATGGCACTGGATAGTCGTCGCTCAGCCGAGCGGTTTCTATCCTCGATCCGACCAAGATCCCGCGGTTGAGCCCGTAGCCGGACGCCAGAACGACAGCCAGGCCCAACAAGGTCCAACGAACTGGAGGTAATCGCATGGTCTTGTCCTCAACGGGGATGCGCGGAAGAAGCGCTGATTGACCGGGCGGAGATGACGTCCAGGAGAATGCGTTGCCGGTCCCCGGATTCGAAGCGGCATCGAAAGGTCGCTTGCAAGTTGCCCGGCCGCCAGTTCATGGCTGCTATTCCTCCATGCACTGAAGAATGAAGGCCGTGCGGTCCCTAGGCAGCACACCTTGAACAACAGCCATTTGCCGGCACTTGAGCTGCGCGATATGCGTGGCGAGCGACTTGGCCCGGCGCGCTTCGGCGGCTGGATCGCCCGCCTCGACTACCGTTATCTTCAGCACCCGGATAGGCGAGCCATCCGACTCAAACTGGAATTCATAGGTCTTCCCATCTCCGTTAGTCGCAGTACAGGAGACGCTCGACACCCGTTGGGTCGCCAAACTCCCGGTTTGCCTGCACGTTCCAGTCGCGGGTTCGACGGAAGGTATCCAAAACCCGCCGACGTTGGGCCGGTGCCTGGATTTCAGAAGCATCTGGTCGATCGACAGCTCGTACAGATTATCCTGCACGCGCCTGGCGTTTTCGCCCGAGAACGTGATGATGTTACTATCATCGTCCGGATCGTTTACAGGAACAATGAAGCCGGATCGGCCGCCGGGGCTGTGGGAAAAGGCAACGGAAGTGCAAGAGAAGTCGCGTTCCGCTACCTTTAGCGTGGTGCACTTGCCAGCCATCGACGCGAACATGTCCAGCTCAGGTCCATGCCGCTCGACCTCGTCGGCGAACAGTGCAACCGAGCCAATTGAAATCGACAAAAACGCAACCGCGGCTACTCGCCAACTGATGCGCATGAAAACTACCCCCAGGCCAAATGCAGTCTGGACTCTGCTGGTAAACAGTCAAAGACGCAATGGGCTCATTCGGCGTCGCTCTAGCCGGCCGTCGCGATCCAGTACGCTCCCGCCCACAGCCCCGCTGCGATCAGCCACAGCAGCCAGCCGAAGGGCGTGCGCGGATCGAGCGTGGCCTCCGACGGATTGACCGGATCGACCCAGACCTTGACGCTGGCGCCATCCTGAAAGTCCATCCCGAACAGCCGCAGCACCCATCGCGACGTCGTTTTGGAGTTGCTGGAGAAGCTGCCATGCACGGCGGTATAGGCGACGTCCTTGAACCGGTAGCTGTAGGACACTTTCCGCTCGTACATGATGGAGCCGCGCCGGCCGCTCTTGCTCGGTGCTGCCCGGTATTCATCCAGGCCGGACAGCTTTATCGTGCCCGGGACCACCGGCCAGGTTTTTGCCTGCGCCGACTGGCGGTGCAGCACCAGCGCAAACAACGCGGCGACCAGGCCGAAACCGGCCAGCGCCACCGCCGGCACCGACATCTGCGGATTGACCATTCGCGCGCTGACGAATTCGGTAATGCGCGTGAGCCCGATCGACGCGCCGAACACGACAACGAGCGCGATCGCCACGGCGATCCCGAGGCAGCCCCACAGGCCCTGCGGCAGGTCGCGCTCCAGCACCGCCTCGCGCGGACGCCGCGAATTGTAATAGACCGTCACGGGAGCGCCGACCGGATATTTCGCGATGGTTTCGGCGACCTGGAAATTGCCGCGGTCTTCGCCGATGCTGACGCGGTTGTTGCGGAGCGTCTGGCCGCTGACGGAATATTCGTAGACGATGTCAGCAAAATTGCGCTGCTCGAGCTTGCGCCCGCTCTCGCGTTCGCTGTCAAGCACCTTGACGTCGCGCAGTTCGGAGGTCGAGACCACCACTCTGCCCGGCGTCGACGGCCACTCCCGCGCCGCGCGCACCTGCAGCGTCTTGTAGATGGCGGCGACGAGAATGAGCCCGAGCGGCGCCAGCAGCATCGCGTAGACGTACCACGGCAAATCCGGCACGATATTTTCCCCAGAGACGAGTGGGCAATCGACGCCGCCCGCCCTCTTGGACGGGCCGAGATGCCGGATGGTTCAATCGGGACGTTTGCGCGAATCTACCGCGCCCGGGTCAGCGCCAGCCAGATACCGCCGCCGATCATGAAGCCGCCGGAGATGCGCGACACCAACCGGGTCCGCTGCGCCGAGAAAAACCGCCGGGCGCGGCCGGCCAGCACCGCGTAGATCGAATCGGTAACCGCACCCGTCACCATGAAGGTGATACCGAGCAGCGCCACCTGCGAGAAGTGGTCCTTGCTCATGTCGACGAACTGCGGAATGAACGCGCCGAAGAACACCAGAACCTTCGGATTGCTGAGCAGCACCACAAAACCCTGCAGAAAGAACCCGCCGCGCGGCGGCGGCGCATCGGCATCGACGCCTTCGACCGGGTTGCGAATGAGCTTGATGCCGAGCCAGACCAGATAGGCCGCACCGGCAAACCGCACCCAGTCGAACCAGTAGCCCATCGTCGCCATCAGCGAGGTTAGTCCGACCGCGACGATGCCGATCACGATCGCGAGGCCGGCCTGCACGCCGACGATGTTGATCAGCGCCGCGTGGGTGCCGTAGCGCAGCCCATTGGCCAGCACCAGCGTGACCACCGGACCCGGAATCAGTGCCAGCCCGATGCAGGCGGCGACGAAGGCGAGATAGACTTGAAGGGACATGGCGGACTCGCGGCAGAGGAAAACGGATTCTGATTATGCACCATCAACGCGTGCTGGAGAAGCTGCTGTCCTGCCCTGTGTCATATGGGAGGAAGGAAAGAAAAGCGCGCGCTTGACATGCAACCATATGGTTGCCTATTATTGCCGCCATGGATGAGGTCTTCAAAGCGCTGGCCGACCCTTCGCGGCGGTCACTGCTGGACAGGCTTCACGGCAACAACGGACAGACCCTCAACGAACTCTGCGATGGCCTCGCCATGACGCGCCAGGCAGTGACAAAACACCTTGGCATTCTCGAAGCGGCCAACCTTGTCAGCACGATCCGGCATGGCCGCGAGAAGCTGCACTATCTCAATCCGGTGCCGATCCATCAGATCGGCGAGCGGTGGATCAAGAAATTCGAGCGCGGCAAGCTCTCCGCGCTCAGCGAGTTGAAACGACTACTGGAGAAGCGTGATGAGTAAACCGGAATTCGTCTACGTCACCTACATTGAAACCACGCCGGAGAAATTGTGGCAGGCGCTGACATCGAGCGAATTTTCAAGGCGCTACTGGTGGAACACGTCCGTGGTCTCGGACTGGAAAGTCGGCTCGCCTTTCGCGCTGGTGATGGACGGGACCACCACCGACGTCGGCGAAGTCCTCGAATTCGATCCGCCGCGGCGGCTGTCCTATACGTTCCGTCACATCCTGAGCGAAGCGGCGAAGAGGGAGCGGCCGAGCAGGGTCGTCTTCCATCTCGAACCGGCCGGCAAGCTCGTCAAGCTGACCCTCACCCATGAAGATTTTGCCGAAGGCAGCGTGATACTTCACGGAATCTCGAAGGGATGGCCCGCCATCCTCTCCAGCCTCAAGAGCATGCTCGAAACCGGCACGGCGCTGGCGATTCCTCCGTCCTGCCTTGGCATCGAGGGCGTGTCATGAACGTCGACCATTTCAAGCCCGCGTTCGTCTACACCATCTACATCAGCTCCACGCCGGAGCAGGTCTGGCAGGCCCTGACGACGGCGGAGTTCTCCCGGAAGTATTTCTCCGGCCTCGCCGTGGAAACCGAATTGAAGGTCGGCGGCGCATTCGTCGTCCGCATGCCGGATGGGTCCATCCACATCAGCGGCGAGGTGATCGAATGTGATCCGCCGCGCAAGTTCGCTGTCACCTGGAACGTGAACTGGCCCGGTCTGGTGGAGAAGCTCGGGGTCACGCTCGTGACCTGGGAAATCGAGCCGGCCGGCGACGGCACGATCCGGCTCACGCTGACGCAGGCGCACGACCGCCCCATCAGCGACGACATCCTGTCTGGCGGACGAACCGGCTGGCCGGCGATGCTGTCGAGCCTGAAGAGCCTGCTGGAGACCGGTGAGGCCCTGGCCATCAAGATGGAGCCGCCGCAGCGGATGATGGCGGCGCTGAAGGAGTTGGGGATCGGGACGCCGTAACGCCAATCCCTCGTTGTGGTTGCACCAAAGTCGTCGAACAGCGAGTTTACGACGAGACGACACGGCGCATCGATTCCGGTGTTCGCAAGAACGAGAAAGGGTGCTGGTTCCCTCGCGCGCTCTTGTGGCGGCTCAACTCTGTGGACTTCCTTTGGGGTATTCCAGTACAAGCTCTCCTGGAGTCGCGCTGTAGCGTCCTCGCCCACGAATTTTTAATCCACTCCTATGGACTGACCGAGACCCGTGCCGCACATTATGCGATCGCACGAATTGACCGATTTGAGCACGAAATGACCGACCGATGAGCCTGCGCACCCGGCTTCTGATATTGGTGATCGTGGCGATGCTGGTGCCGGCGGTCCTGGTGGGACTGCGCTTTGTCCAGAACCGCGCCAGCGAAATCAACACCGCGCTGGTCAATCTGTCGGCCACATCAAATGAAATTTCGAACGACCTCGACGAGAAAATCCAGGGCACGGCCCAGCTTCATTACGGTTTGGCCCGCGCCCGCGACCTCGACACCAGCGACAGGGCGGCCTGTTCGGCTTTCCTTTCCGCCGTGCGGGAGGAATATCCGCAGTTCACCGGGATATTGACCATCAAGCCGGACGGCAGCCTGTTCTGTGACTCGCTGCAGAGCAACCGCAGCCTCGATCTGCGGGATCGCGAATATTTCAGGCAGGCGTTGCGCGCGAACGGGACCGTCACGCTACAGCCGGTGTTCGGCCGGCTGACGGGGATATCGGTGTTGCAGATCGCGTATCCCGTGCGCTCGGAAACCGCGGAGCTGAAATTCATCCTGCTCGCCTCGCTCAATCTGCAGAAATTCGCGGCATACCGGGCTACGAGCGAGGGCTTCGGCGCGGCGGAAATCCTGCTGGTCGACAGAAGGGGCATGGTGCTGGTCGCCCCGGGAAAATATCGCACCGAGCCTCCGGGCGCCTCGATCGCGAGTTCCGAGTTGTTCCGGTTCGCGGTCGCGCCGACCGGCGAGCGCTTCCGCGAGACGAGCGATGCAGACGGCCGGACGTATGTCTGGGCCGCCCGCTCGCCTTCGACCCGGGATGCCGGACTTTACATCATGGTCGGACTGCCCAAGGACAGCCTGGTGGCGGCCGCCAACCACCGTCTTTATGAGGATATGGCGATTCTGGCAGTGGCCATGCTGCTGCTGCTCGCGGGCGTATGGATTTTGGCAACCGTAGGCATCGGTCGTCAGGTCGGACGCCTCGCCACGATGGCGACGAAACTTGGACTAGGCGATTTGAGCGCGCGGATCGCGCCGCCCCATCCGCGCGGCGAACTCGGCGGATTGATGGTGCTGCTCAACGGCACCGCCGAATCGCTCGAGCGCCAGCGTGCCGCGATCGACGACCTCAATCAAAGACTCCGCCAGTCGCAGAAAATGGAGGCGATGGGCCAGCTCACCGGCGGCGTGGCGCACGACTTCAACAATCTGCTGACGGTCATCCTGGGCAATGCGGAACACATCGCCGAGAAGCTGGCGGCACATGCCGAATTGCGATCATTCGCCGAGGGCATCGTGACGGCCGCCGAGCGTGGCGCGGAGCTGACCAGGAGCCTGCTCGCGTTCTCGCGCAAGCAGCCGTTGATGCCGAAGGACATCGACGTCGGCCGACGGGTTCTCTCCATGGAGCAATTGCTGCGGCGAACCCTGGGCGAACATATCGAATGTGAATTCCTGCTCGACCAGAACCAGTGGCTCGCCAGCGTCGATCCCGGGCAATTGACGTCGGCGCTGCTCAATCTGGCGCTCAACGCGCGCGACGCCATGCCCAGAGGTGGCAAGCTGACGGTCGAGGTCCGCAATGCGTCACTCGACAAGGCCTATGTGGAACAAAACAGCGACGCCCGGCCCGGTGATTATGTCATGGTCGCCGTGACCGACACCGGCACCGGCATGACTCCGGAAATAGCCACCCGCGCCTTCGAGCCGTTCTTCACCACCAAGGACGTCGGCAAAGGCACCGGCCTCGGCCTCAGCATGGTGTACGGCTTCGCACAGCAATCCGGCGGATCGATGAAGATCAATTCCAAGCCGGGGCACGGCACGGCCGTCACGCTGTTCTTTCCCCGGGTTGGCGCGCCTGACATGACCGGCGCAGGGATCGTCGACCCGATCACCACGCCCGCCGGCAGCGAAACCATTCTGCTTGTCGAGGATGACGACATGGTGCGTGCGTATGTGGAAAACGAGCTGAAGGCACTTGGCTATCGCGTCATCGTGACATCAAACGGGCCGGCGGCGCTCGAGGTGTTGGGCCGGCCGGGGCAAATCGACCTGCTGTTCACCGATGTCGTGATGCCCGGCGGCCTGTTCGGGCCGCAGCTCGCTGCGGAAGCGTCACGCCTGCGCCCCGGACTCAAGGTTCTCTTCACCTCCGGCTACAGCGAACATCCGGTCAAATCGGCCGACCAGCCCGATGCGCGGATCCTGAACAAACCGTTCCGGCGGCACGATCTGGCGCTGATGCTGCGTTCGGTATTGAATACGACCTGATCAGGCGCCCTCGCCCGGCACCGGCGCGACGATGCGCCGATAGAGGTGCCAGGTGGCGTGGCCGAGTACCGGCAGCGTCACCACCAGGCCGAGGAAATACGGCAGCGACGAGACCGCCAGCAGGACCACGACCACGGCGGCCCATCCGACCATCGGCAGCGGGCTCATCACCACCGCGCGCACGCTGGTGACCATCGCCGTGACGAAATCGACATCACGGTCGAGCAGCAACGGGAACGACACCACCGTCAGCGAGAACAAAACCAGCGACAGTGCCGCACCGACCGCATTGCCGATGGCGAGAAACAGCAGCCCTTCATTGGTGGTGAGCACCACCGTGATGAATTGTGGCAGGGTCGCAAGCGAGGCATTGAGTCCGAGCAGCAGCACGATCAGCAGATGCACCTGGTACATCCAGATCAGGTAGATGAACAAGGTGACGAACGCCATCCAGCCGAGTTCGCCGCGCGACCTCACCATGGCCCAGATGCCGGAGATCGAGACCGCCTCACCGGCCTCGCGCCGGCGGCTGACTTCATACAGGCCAATCGCCACGAACGGACCGATCATCGCAAAACCGGCGGCCAGCGGATAGGCCAGGTAGACCATGCCGAACACCGTCAGGCTAAGCAGAATGACGATGCCACCCGCGGCATAGATCGCACCGAAGGCGAGGCCATAGAGCGGCATGGCCTGGAAATCGCGCAGGCCGTGGCCCAGCGCCTCGGCGATGTCAGTGGCGGTGATGCGCCGCACCACGGGATCGACCTTGCCGGAAACCGATGCCATAGCCATTCCCTCCGCTTGTGTTTCGGGAATTGGTGCAGGCGGCGGCCCGTGGCGTATTGATCTGGGTCAAATGATCCGCTCGCGCGGCAACTCTCCCGTCGTCTTTGTCAACGAACGCAGGGACGACACCGTATCATCCCAGCGTCCGCAACTCCCGCCGCAGCACCTTGCCGGTCGCGGTCATCGGCAACGTGTCGGTGAATTGCACGAAGCGCGGATATTCATGCGCGGCGAGCTGGACTTTGACAAAGTCCTGGATTTCGCGCGCCAGCGCGTCGCCGGGCGCAAAGCCCGGGCGCAACACGATCCAGGCCTTGATCGATTCGGTGCGGATCGGATCGGGAATGCCGACCACCGCCGACATCGCCACCGCCGGATGTTTCATCAGCGTGTGCTCGATCTCGGACGGCCCGACGCGATAGCCGGCCGTGGTGATGACGTCGTCCTCGCGGCTGACATACCAGAAATAGCCGTCCTCATCCTGAATGCCGAGATCGCCGGTCAGCAGGAATTCGCCGGCGTATTTCTTTGCCGTGCCTTCCGGGTTGCGCCAGTATTCGAGCATGGTGCAGGGATTGGGCTGGCGCACCCCGATGACGCCGCGCGTTCCGCGCGGCAGTTCCTCGCCCTGCTCGCTGACGATACGGACGTCGAAGCCGGGCGTCGCCTTGCCCATCGAGCCCGGCCGGATCGGAAACAGTTTTGAATTGCTGCCGATCACCAGGTTGCATTCGGTCTGGCCGAACACTTCGTGGGCATCGATGCCGAACGTCGTACGCACCCAGTCCAGCAACTCGCCACCCAGCGACTCGCCGCCGGTAAAGATGCTGCGCAATTTGACGCCGTCATGCCTGACGCCGGCGTCATGTGTGACGCCGGCCTGCCGCATCAGCTTCAGCGCGGTCGGCGGCAGGAACACATTGCGGATGCCATAATCGGCCATCATCGCCATCGCCGCCTGCGGCTCGAATTTCCGGGCGCGATGGCCGACGATCGGCACGGCGTGGTACCAGGCCGCGAACAGCGCGTTGATCAACCCGCCGATCCAGGCCCAGTCGGCCGGCGTCCACATCAGGTCGCCGGGTTTTGGCAGGAAATCGTGGCACATCTCGACATTCGGCAAATGGCCGAGCACCACGCGGTGCGCATGCAGCGCGCCCTTCGGATTGCCCGTGGTGCCCGAGGTGTAGATGATCAGCGCGGGATCGTCGGCCGAGGTATCGACGGTGGCAAACTCCGCGGATGCTGCCTTCAACTGCGGCCAGAACGCTTTGGTCCCGGCCGGCGCGTGGTCGGCGATGACGTAGATGCTGTTCAGGTCCGGCAGCCGGTCGCGGATTTTTGCCAGTTTTTCGTAGCCGGCGGCATCGGTGACGATGGCCTTGGCGCCGGAATTCGACAGCCGGAATTCCAGCGCGTCCTCGCCGAACAGCGCAAACAACGGGATCGACACCAGACCTGCGCGAAACGCCGCCAGATGCGCGATCGGCAATTCCAGCGACTGCGACAGGAACACCGCGACGCGGTCGCCGCGAACCAGGCCATCCGCCTTCAGCACGTTGGCAAAACGGCGGGAGAATTCGCTGACCTCATCGAACGAGGTCCGCGTCGCAGCGCCGTCCTCGTCGACATAGATCAGCGCCAGCCGTCCGCTGCCGTCGGCATGGCGGTCGCAGCACACGGTCGCGAGGTTGAGCCGCGCCGGGATGTCCCAGCGGAAGTTTTGATAGAGGGTTTCGTAATCGGAGGCTTCGGTGAGCATGCGTGAGGCCCTTGGCTTCCTGTCAGCGTCGCGTGACGACTCCGGTCGGCGTCGCGAAGCCTTCCATCGTTCGAATACGCTTCTCCAGCCACCAACCATATTCGGGCGCCCACTCCTCGAATCTCGCGTTAATTCCGAGATCATGGGCCCAGTGCTGCGCGATATTGGGATTGAACTGGGATTGCCGGCCGACAGCGATGAGGTCGGCCTGTCCCTTCTGCAGGATGGCTTCGGCCTGCTCGGCTTCCAGAATGATGCCGACCGCCATCGAGGCAATGCCCGCCTCTTTGCGGACCCGTTCCGCATAAGGCACCTGGAAGCCGAGGCCGCGGGGAACCTGGGCCGCCGTCGCCGAGCCGGAGATGCCGCCGGATGAGCAATCGATCACGTCGACGCCGCGGGCCTTCAATTCAATGGCGAGCGCGACCGTGTCATCCAGATTCCAGCCGTTCTGCGCCCCGTCGACCGAGGAGACGCGCACGAACAGCGGCATGGTTTCCGGCATTTCGCGCCGCACCGCTTCAACGATCTCCAGCGGCAGGCGCATCCGCCCATTGCGGTCGCCGCCATACTCGTCATTGCGCGTGTTGGAAACGGGAGAGAGAAACGACGCCAGCAGATAACCATGGGCGGTGTGGACTTCGATCGCATCGAAGCCCGCCGCGACTGCGTTGCGGGCCGCATTTGCCCAGGTGCGCACCATCGCCCGGCATTCTTCTGATGTGAGTTGGCGCGGGGTCAGCCAACCCTCCGCGACCGGCTCGCTCGTTGGGCCCACAGGTTGCCACACCTTGGCTCCCGCTTTGATCTGTTCTGCCGTCAGCGGACCCATGCCGTCCATCGCGCGCTGCGAGGACGCCTTGCGCCCGCCATGCGCAAGCTGAATGCCGATCGCGGTGTTCTCACCCCTCATGAAGTCGATCAGGGGCTTGAAGCTTTGCGCCTGTTCGACAGTCCAGATGCCGAGGTCATGCTCGTTGATCAGGCCAATTTCCTCGACACCAGTGGCTTCGATGAAGACCAGCCCAAAGCCGCCCAGCGCATAGCGGCCGAGATGCACGTTGTGAAACATGCCACAGGTGCTGCCGGGCCCGGCGCGGTAGTGCACCATCGGCGGCACCACCAGACGGTTCCTGAGAGTCAGGCCGCGGATCTTGAACGGCTGGAACAACAGGGGGTGAGCGGAGTCGATGCTGTCGGTTTTGGACATGGGATTGCCTGTCTCTTTTTCGCTATCGCGAATTTCGACCTCTTCCCGCAAGCGGGGCGAGGTCAGGAAGAAAGCGCCGCTTTCACCAGGCCGCTGGCTTTGCCGAAATCCATCTGGCCGGCGTATTTCGCCCGGAGCACCGCGATCACCTTGCCCATGTCCTTCATGCCCGCGGCGCCGGTCTCGGCGACGGCGGCTGCGATCGCCGCCTTGACGTCGTCGTCCGACATCTGCTTCGGCAGATAGGCCGTGATGATCGCGATCTCTTCGCGCTCCTGGTTGGCGAGTTCGGCGCGGCCGCCCTTGTCGTAGAGCTCGACCGATTCCTGCCGCTGTTTGATCATTTTTTGAAACACACCGAGAAGATCCGCATCGCTGAGCGGCGGCTTGCCTTCGCCGCGGGCGGCGATGTCGGCGTTCTTGATGGTCGAATTGACCATGCGTAGCGTGGAAAGCTTGCGCTCCTCCTTGGCCCGCATCGCGTCCTTGACCGCGTTGTTGATGTCGTCGCGCAGCATCGTGATGTCCTCTCGCGGGCTAAAGTCGCTGGAAGCCCTTGATCTAGGCCGTTCGGATCAATCAAACAACTCTTGTTTTGACGCGTTTTCTTCACGCGAACCGGTACCCACTTCGCTTGAAAACGCTTTAGCCTCGCAGCCATTCGACCAGTGCGCCTGTTGTCGCCGACGGCTGTTCCACCGGAGACATATGACCGCAATTCGGCA
Source organism: Hyphomicrobiales bacterium (assembly GCA_038212905.1). Classification (GTDB taxonomy): domain Bacteria; phylum Pseudomonadota; class Alphaproteobacteria; order Rhizobiales; family Xanthobacteraceae; genus Bradyrhizobium. The sequence goes on along the minus strand of JBBQUA010000068.1, from coordinate 4,833 downwards.
CAATGACGAGCCTGGCGCCGGGGATGCCATTCGCCATCTCCGTCGACAGCGAATTCGGGATGGTGTTGTCCTCGTCGCCTGTCAGCACCAGCGTCGGACACTTGATCCAGGCCAGCGACGGTCGCGAGTCCGGCCGGCTCATGATCGCGGTCTGCTGACGCACAAAAGCGTCCGGTCCGACATCGTCGCCCATATCGTGCACCAGCTGGCGCAGCTCGGCATCATCCCGCCGCGACGGATGCACGAGGCCTGGAAACAACTCGTCGAGGATGCCGCAGTAGTCGCCGGCTTGCGCGCGGGCGATCAGGCCGCGGCGCCGTTCGCTGGCCTCCGGCGTATCGGGACGCGCCTGGGTGTTCAGCAGCGCCAGTTTTGCCACCCGCTCCGGCGCCTGCCGCATGATTTCGAAGGCGATGTAGCCGCCCATGGAATGGCCGGCCAACACGAAACGCGGCGGCGCCTCGGCCAGGATTTTGCGCGCGATCGCCCCCATATTGTCGTTGCGGATGTGATTGGCCACGGTCACCGGGCCGAATCGCCACAAGGCCGGGACCACAGGCGCATAAATCCGCGGCGAGCATGCCAGCCCCGGAACCAGCAAGATCGGCATCGGATTGTCCATGCTTGGCTCCGGATCGGACGATTTTCGGGGGTAAAGCGGGCAAATCGGCCCGGGACGCGGAACTCCAGATTAAGACCCCGGTGCCTCCTGTCAAATATGCCCAAAGTGCATGTGAATCCGCGCTTTCCGGCTTTGACGCACGGGAATGCGGCGACTATGTAATGCGCTCATGACATCCCAGGAAATATCTCGAGAAAACAGTTCGGCCTGGCCGGACCACAAACCGACCGCGCTCCTCGTGCTTGCCGATGGCACCGTGCTGGAGGGCTTTGGCCTCGGCGCGGAAGGCCAGGCGGTCGGCGAAGTCTGCTTCAACACCGCGATGACCGGCTATGAGGAGATCCTCACCGATCCCTCCTATGCCGGACAGCTCATCACCTTCACCTTCCCGCATATCGGCAATGTCGGCACCAACGACGAGGACATCGAGACGGTGAACATGGCGGCGACGCCAGGCGCCCGCGGCGTGATTTTGCGCGCGGCTATCACCGATCCGTCGAACTACCGCTCCGCGAAACATCTCGACCAGTGGCTGAAGGCGCGCGGCATTATCGGTCTGTCTGGCATCGACACCCGTGCTCTGACCGCGCTGATCCGCAGCAAGGGCATGCCCAATGCGGTGATCGCGCATGCCAGGGATGGCCAGTTCGACCTGCATGGCCTGAAGCAGGAAGCCCGCGAATGGCCCGGCCTCGAAGGCATGGACCTGGTGCCGATGGTGACATCCGCGCAGCGCTTCACCTGGGATGAGACGCCGTGGGCGTGGGAAAAGGGCTTTGGCCGGCAGACCGCGCCCGAGTTCAACGTCGTCGCCATTGATTACGGCATCAAACGCAACATCCTGCGCCTGCTGGCCGGCGAAGGCTGCAAAATCACGGTGGTGCCGGCGACCACCTCGGCTGAAGACATCCTGGCGATGAAGCCCGACGGCGTGTTCCTGTCGAACGGCCCCGGTGACCCCGCCGAAACCGGCAAATACGCCGTGCCGGTGATTCAGAAGGTAATCGAGTCGGGCACCCCTACCTTCGGGATCTGCCTCGGCCACCAGATGCTCGGCCTCGCCGTCGGCGCCAAGACCAGGAAGATGCATCAGGGCCATCACGGCGCCAATCATCCGGTCAAGGACGAGACCACCGGCAAGGTCGAGATCACCTCGATGAACCATGGGTTCGCGGTGGATCAGGACACCCTGCCGAAGGGCGCGACGCAAACCCACATCTCGCTGTTCGACGGCTCCAATTGCGGTATCTCGCTCGACGGCAGGCCGGTGTTCTCCGTGCAGTATCACCCGGAAGCCTCGCCCGGCCCCCGCGACTCGCATTATCTGTTCAAGCGGTTCGCGGATCTGATGCGGGCGAACAAGAGCGCGTAGCTCCTCACACCCCTGTCTTTACCATCAGGTTGTCGTCACCCGCGAAAGCGGGTGATCCAGTATTCCAGAGACGTTCGAGACAGACCGAGAAGCCGCGGCGCCCTGGGCGCCCGGTCAAGCCGGGCGATGACTGTGTCAGATCGATTGGCTGGCCTATCACATCCGCCGGCTGACGACGTGTCGCTGGTATGTCAAACCGATTTATAGTATGATACTCGTCATCATATCAGGAATTGCCTCATGACCGACACGTCCGCTCCCAAAGTTGAATACGGCGTCACCCCGCTCGAGACCATGGCGTCGATGCCGGGCGTCGATTTTGTCCGCGCCATTTTCGAGGGCCGGTTGCCGGCGCCGCCGATCATGCAGACCGTCGAGCCGTTCGATTCCAGCGCCGAGCCCGGCGTCGTGGTGTTTCACAGCGTCCCCGGCTTCCGGCACTACAATCCGATCGGCTCGGTGCATGGCGGCTACGCCGCAATCCTGCTGGATTCGGCAATGGGGCTTGCGGTCCACACCGCGCTGCCGGCCGGCACCGGCTACACCACGCTCGAATTCAAAATCTCCTTCATCAAGGGCATGACCGAGAATACCGGCCCGGTGCGCAGCGAAGGCCGCACGCTCAATGTCGGCCGCCGCACGGCGACCGCCGAAGCCCGCATTACCGATGCCAAAGGCCGGCTGCTGGCGCATGCCACCACGACTTGCCTGGTTTTCGAAATTCCGAAGGGAACGTGAGCAGCTGACACCGGTTGAACCCACGCGTATCTTGAGTGTGGAGAAACCCTCATGCCGGTCGTCAACGAGGACATCGAACCGCTCGCCTTCTTCTTCGCCGATGACGGCCTCGTCCCCAACAATCCGATGCCGTTTCTGATTTACAGGGCCGCGATCGACGTCGCCAACGCGCATCCCGAAAAAGCCATCGAGCGACTGTTCAACGCCAATGGCTGGGGCGAGATGTGGCGCAACGGCGTCTACGATTATCTGCACTATCATGCGACGGTTCACGAGGTGCTTGGCGTCGCGCGCGGCCATGCGCAAGTGCGGTTCGGCGGCGATCACGGCCAAGCGTTTGAAATTTCCGCGGGCGACGTTGCCATTCTGCCGGCGGGCACCGGGCATCAATGCCTGTCGGCGAGCGCTGATTTCTGCGTCGTCGGCGCCTATCCGCCCGGCCCTGCGATGGATGTCACGCGGCCGACGCCGGAAAACCATGCGAAGGCGTTGCAGACCATTCCGGCAGTGAGGCTGCCGCAAACCGATCCGGTGCGCGGCGCGGATGGACCGCTGCCGCGCCTGTGGCGGGCATGAACCAGCGCGATCGACTGGCGCGCCGCCACCACCCGGCGATTTCACATAGCTCACGCACTCCGCGCCATGCTATGGCGTCAGTCATCGTGCGAACATCCATGAAATGACAGTCGCGGCCGAGGTCCCTTCCGGGAAAAGCACCGGCCGTGCGTTCGGTTATGGCTGCGGCATCACCATGGCGCTCGGCGCCGCCATCTCATTCGCCGCGGCGCGCGCCGGCATTCTGGTGGGCCTGGCGCCCGACGACATGATCTTCGCCCGCTATATCGTCGCCGGCCTGGTGATGCTGCCCGCACTGATCTGGTGGGGCTTGCCGGATCTGGCGGGATTGGGCTGGCGGCGAGGCATTATCCTGTCGATCCTCGGAGGAGCCCCCTTCGCGCTGCTGCAAACCGGCGGCTACGCGTTCGCCCCGCTGGCCGATGGCGCCGTGATTGCACCGTCGACGGTGACGATCGTGAGCACCATCGCGGCAGGGATCCTGCTGGGGGAAACGCTGACGCGCTCGCACCTGATCGGCGCGGCGCTGGTTCTGTGCGGTATTCTGCTGATCGGCTGGCAGGGCATCACGGGCGCACCCGCGGGCGACACCGCATGGGTGGGCGACATCCTGTTCTTCGTCTCGAGCCTGTTCTGGGCCGGCTTTACCGTCCTGATCCGATACTGGAAGGTCGATGCCATCCGAGCCACGGCCGTCGTCGCGGTGCTGTCGCTGTGCTTTTTCGCGCCATGCTATCTGGTCTATCGCGGGCCGCATCATCTGGCGGCCCTGCCGCTCGGCGCGCTGGTGTTCCAGGGCATTGTGCAGGGGCTGGTGCAGGCGGTGCTGACGATCATGGCCTACAACCGCTCGATCGCGATCCTCGGTGTCTCTAGGGCGGTATTATTTCCGGCGCTGGTGCCGGCGCTGTCGATCCTGATCGGCATTCCGGCAGTGGGCGAGATGCCCACAGCTTTGCAGATCGCCGGCCTTGCAACCGTCAGTGCAGGTATGCTGACGGCCGTCGGGATGCTGCGCCCGCGCCACGCGGCACCTTAAGCATTACGCCGCGTTGCCGCCTTCCTGGCGGGTAGCTTCGAACAGGAACCAGGTGCGGCGCTCGGTCTGGTCGATGAAATTTTCCAGCAACGAAGTGGTGCCGACATCCTCATGGTCGTCGGCCAGCTTGCGCGCCTTGCGCATCGCCGCCGCCATCTTCTTGTTGTCTTCCATCAATTCGCGCAGCATCTCGCGCGGCGGCACATAGGACTCGTTGTTGTCCTTGACGGTCTGCAGTTTCGCGACCTGCCCGATCGAGCGCAGCGTCACGCCGCCGATCTTGCGGACGCGTTCGGCCAACTCATCGGTGGTGGCGAAGATCGCCGCGGCCTGCTCGTCGAGCATTAGGTGATAGTCGCGGAAATGCCGGCCCGAGACGTGCCAGTGGAAGTTCTTGGTCTTCATATAGACCGCGAAGGCGTCGGCCAGCAGCACGTTGAGCGCGGCCGAAATCTTGTCCACGCCCGCCTGCGGCAGATCGGTGGG
>JBBQUA010000067.1:0-23874 GCA_038212905.1 Hyphomicrobiales bacterium | reverse complement strand
AACCGGGTCCCTTGGGACACACCACCTCCGGGCTTTGCCAGGAACGCCCCGCAGGGTAGGTTGGCAGCCGATATGGCAGGGAGACCGGGCGATGAAGACCTTCACGGTGGCGATGGCGGTAGCGATGATGCTGGCCATGCCCGCCCACGCCCAGGCCAACCGGCCCAGGGAGGAGACCAGGAAGCCCGAGGAGAAAAAACCGGTCGTCGACGAGAAGGCCTACAAGGCCGCGCTCGAGCGGATTCCCGAATCCAAGGAGAAATATGACCCCTGGGGCGTCGCACGGCCGGGGGAACCCGCCAAAAAAGCAAAATAAGAGGAACAGCAGCGGTATTCGCGCCCGGGCTTGAACCTCGGCGCCGATACGACTGACCAATTTGACAGCCTGGAGGTTCGCCATGATCAGTCCCGTCGTTCGCCATATTGTTCTCGCCGCGGGAATCCTGCTGGGCTCGCACGCAGCGCTTGCCGAAAACCGTGTCGCGCTCGTGATCGGCCAGTCGAACTACCGCGCCGTGGTTCCGCTGCCGAATCCGGCCAACGACGCCAAGGCCGTGTCACAGATGCTGACCGAGTCCGGCTTCGAGGTATTGACCGCCGCCGATCTGTCGCAGAACGAACTGCGCGCCAAGGTCGGCGACTTCGCGGCCAGGGTGGCCGCGAAAGGCCCCGATACTGTCGCGCTGGTGTTCTATGCGGGCCACGGCCTGCAGATCGACGGCGAGAATTATCTGGTGCCGGTCGATGTCGATCCGAAGCGGGAAACCGACATTCCCCTGCAGGCGGTGCGTCTCAACGACATCCTGAACACGCTGGCCTCGGTGCCGAGCAAGACCCGCATCCTGCTGCTCGATTCCTGCCGCAACAACCCATTCCCCGACATCAACAAGACCGCCGGGCGCGGGCTCGCCATCGTCGATGCGAAGACCGGCGCCCCCGGCACCTTCATGTCGTTCTCGACCTCGCCGGGCGCCGAAGCCGAGGACGGCAGCGGCGCCAACAGTCCTTACACCACAGCGCTGCTCGCGGTGGCCAAGGAACCCGGACTTTCGATCGAGGATACCTTCAAGCGCGTCCGTGTCGCGGTCAACAAGGCGACCGAGGGTCGGCAAACGCCCTGGGACAGTTCTTCGCTGACCGACGATTTCAGGTTTTCCGGTCCAGCCGGTGCCGGTCCAAAGCTCGCTTCCGTCAAGAAGACGCTGGACGAGTGGAAGCGTGACCTGAAGGGCAAGCCGGCCGAGGCCGCCAATGAATTGATCGTCGCCGACGGCACTGACGAGGCCTATGACGCCTTCGCGACCCTCTACGCGCAAACGCCGCTGGGCTTGCAGGCGCGCGACTGGCTGCTTCGTCACCGCCGCATGAAGGCCTGGAATGACGCGGTGATCCTCAACACCGCGGGTGGCTATCGCGCCTTCATGGTGCAATTTCCAGATAGCGATCTCACCCCGACCGCGCGCAAGCTGGAAGAGCGGCTGCGCAATCGTCCGAACTTCGTCGCGACGGTTGCCACGGGTGGTGGCGCAGCGAACGTGCCCGTCGCGGCATCGGGCACGGCCGCCAACCCGACCAACGCCTCGCTTGGCGGCCCGACATGCCCCTGCACCACGCCGGCGCTGCCGCTGAAGAAGGTCGAGACGCCGACGAAGAAGCGCGGCGAACGCGATACACCGAAGCGTGTCGACCGAAAGCCGACGAGACGCTATGAACCGGATGATGACGTCGTGATCGTTCGCCGCCCGCCGCCGCGCGACTATTACGAACCGCGCGGACCGTCGGTCGGCATCGGCATTGGCATCGGTGGCGGTGGGAGTTATGGCGGCGAAAGAGGTGGCCAGGGCCGGAGGGGCGGATATTGACGCTTCTCAGCCAGCGATCCCGGCCACCGCCGACTTGAAGCGGCGGCTGCCGGGCACCACTTCGCCGGTGTCGAGGCGAACTTCAAAATCCCCGGATGGTCGCCATTGCAGCGCGACAATCCGTTTCAGGTTGAGCAGCCGCGACCGATGCACGCGCACTATGCCGAACGGCGCCAGCCGGGCCTCTTCCGCCTGCAGCGTTGCGCGGATCAGGTGCTTTCGCTGTCCGGCCAGTTCAAATTCCACGTAGTTGCCGGCCGACGTGACCGAGACGATCTCGCTGGCATCGATCAGCACGCTGGTGCGGCCGTCTCGCAGCCACAACTCCGGCTTGGCTGCGGGAGCAGCCGCAACTTCCGGCGCAACCGGCTCGACGTGCCCCGGCGCTGCGTTGGCCGGTCGCTCGGCGAACCAGAAGATCACAGCCATCGCAAGGTAGCTGAACAGGTCCTTCCTCAATTCGTAAGGAATCTGTCGGGACCATGGAAACGTGTAGTCCCAGCCGCCGAGCGCGTAGGCCAGCTCGCGCAACACACCCATGCCGGCGATGTGCAGCGCCGAATAGACCAGCGCCAGCGCGATGAAGGCGGCTGCCGCCGGCAATAGCCTGAGGGGGCGGTAGCAAAACAATAGCGCGCCGCGCCGCACCAGCGGCAACACCGCCACCCCGATGATTGCGCTGGTCACGTTCCAAAGCGCTGGTTCCCAGAGATTGTGAGGCGAACCCAGCCGCCAGGAAATGTCACGGGCAGTCGAAAATATGGTGACGACGGTCCATGCCACGATCAGGCCTATGACGATGGCATAAACAGCGCGAACCGAAAGCCGCCCATCGACACCGTTGGCCCACGAGGTTTCGCCGCTTCTCCCGGCGCGGGACGGTTCGTCACGCCGAGCGAACCGTCCATCCCACTGCGGCTGGACAGAAGTGCGCGCGGCGAGTTGGATGAGCGACTTAATCACCGGAATTCCGCATGACTGGAAATGCCAAGCCTTTAGCGTCGAAGCCTTTAGCGTCGAAGCCTGTACCGTCGAAGCCGGTCATCCTACATCGCGGCTTCGGCTCGGGAAAGGTGAAGGCGGGTTTTCGACCGGGCGGATTCCTGCTCGCGGTGATGCTTTTCGCCATTGCGCCGGCCGAGGCATGGGAGCATTGGGGCGGCGATCGCGGCGGTATGCGGTTTTCGCCGCTGGCGCAGATCACGCCGGCCAATGTCGGCAATCTGGTGCGGGCGTGGGAATTTCGCACCGGGGATCTCGAGCGCCGCGCGCCGGCGCTGATGGCGCGGACGAAATTTCAGGCGACGCCGCTGCTGGTCGAGGATAGCCTGATCTTCTGTTCACCGTTCAACGAAGTGATCGCACTCGATCCCGGCAGCGGCGCGCCAAAATGGCGCTACGACCCCCAAATCAGCACCGAGCAGCGGCCGGCCAACCGCTACAATTGCCGCGGCGTCGCCTGGTGGGTTGACGACCAGATTGAGGCTGACGCGGCCTGCCGCGCGCGGATATTCATGGGCACCAACGATGCCCGCGTGATTGCGCTCGATGCCCGCACCGGCATTCCCTGCGCCGATTTCGGTGCCGGCGGCGCGATCAAAGTCGAGACCGGACAATTGGATTGGCCCGGCGAATTCCAGCTCACCTCGGCGCCGGTGGTGAGCCGCGGCGTCGTCATTGTCGGCTCCGCGATATCAGACAATCGACGCGCCGAGGCGCCGCCGGGCACGGTGCGCGCCTTCGATGCCCGGACCGGGCGGCCGCGCTGGAGTTTCGATCCGCTGGTCCGTAGCGGCATCATCGCTGGCCACGCCAATGTCTGGGCGCCGATGTCGGCGGACGAGGACCGCGGGCTGGTGTTCCTGCCGACGTCGTCGCCGAGCCCGGATTTCTGGGGCGGCAAACGGCCCGGCAACAATGAGCACGCCAATTCCGTGGTGGCGCTGCGCGCCGAGACCGGCGAACGGGTGTGGTCGTTTCAAACCGTGCATCACGACGTCTGGGATTACGATCTGCCGGCGCAGCCGACGCTGGCGCGGATCGATACCGGGCAAGGGATGCGCGATGTCGTGATCCAGCCGACCAAGCAGGGTTTTGTGTTCGTGCTGGATCGCGACAGCGGCAAGCCGGTCTGGCCGGTGGAGGAACGCGCCGTGCCACAGGGCGGGGCGGAGGGTGAGCAGCTGTCGCCGACGCAGCCGTTTCCTACCCATGTGCCGGTGCTGGTGCCGCAGAAAGTTTCGCCGGACGACATGTTCGGCCTCATTCCGTTCAGGGATCGTGCATTGTGCCGCGAGCAGCTCGCGGCGGCGCGCAACGAGGGTCTTTACACGCCGCCCTCGACACAGGGGACAGTGTTGTTTCCCTTCACTGGCGGCGGCGTGAATTGGGGTAGTGCCGCGTTCGATCCGGTCAACCAGATCCTCTATGTGAACATCTCGCAGGCCATCCATATCGTCAAATTGATTCCAAGAGCCGAGACGCAAGGTTTCAATCCGCCGCCCGGTCATGATTTTGGCCAACAGCAAGGCGCGCCGTTCGCGATGATGCGCGCGGTGGCGTCGTCGCCATTGGGTCTGCTCTGCAACAAGCCGCCATGGGGCGAAACGGTCGCGGTCGATCTGAAGGCCGGCAAAATCCTCTGGCGGTCGCGGGTGGGCACGACGGAGGACCGTGCGCCGCTCGGGATGGCCTTCAAGTTCGGCACGCCGCTGGTCAACGGCGTCGCGATCACCGCCGGCGGTCTGGTTTTCACCGGGGCGCTGGACGCTTATCTGCGCGCCTTCGATGCCAAATCGGGCGCAGAACTCTGGCAGGGCAGGCTGCCGGTCCCCGGCGTCGCCAATCCCATGACCTATCAGTGGAAGGGCGAGCAATATGTCGCGATCGGCGCCGGCGGCCATTCCGAATCCGGCACCAGCATCGGCGACAGCCTGGTGGCGTTCCGGCTGGCGCGGCCGGGCGAGGCGCCTTCGCTGTGGTCGCGCACCATCGACCGGCCCGGCGGACGGTTTTGGGCCAAGGCCATCCTGTTCACGCTCGCGATCGGGCTTCTGGCAGTCGCGGTCTGGGGTTGGCGTCGTGCACCACGGCGCCGAACCGGCTTGCCCGACCTTGCGGGATAGCAAGAGGCGCGGTTACGCCTGGGTGTCGGCGTACCACAAGGCGACGGCGAAGAGCACAAACATGGCGACTACAGCGACAGAAACCAGAATCGAATCGAGAGGCATTGCGGCATCCTTCGGCAAGAGAATGCGCAATTTTGCCCGAACGCGGCCGGTCCTTTCATTGATCTGGATCAATGCTGACGACCCGGAGCGGGATGGCTGGACGTCATCGCAGAACCGGACTGTCAGCGTCCGCTCCCGCCGGCGGTTCGAGCGCACCATCCCGCAGCGAATAGATGTGGTCGAATCGATCGAAAATCTTCTCGTCATGGGTGACCACGATGACGGCGCTGCGGTGTTCCTCCGCAACTTTCCGCAGCATGTCCATGACAGTGCCGGCGCGTTGCGAATCGAGCGCCGCGGTCGGCTCATCGGCCAGGATGATGCGCGGGTCGTTGGCGAGTGCGCGGGCAATTGCGACCCGCTGCGCCTCTCCACCTGAAAGCTCCCCGGGCATGGCGTCCTTGCGGCGCTCGATGCCGAGATATGTCAGAAGCTCGATCGCCCGTATCCTGGCCTGGGCCGGGCTCGCACCGGCCAGAATGCGGGTAACCGCGACATTCTCCCACGCATTGAGAAACGGCAGGAGATTGTGGGACTGGAAAATGAATCCGATCTTCTCGAGCCGCAGCCCGCGCAGATCGGCGCGCAGCCACTTGCCGTCATAGACCAGTTCGCCGTTGAGCCGCATGCTCCCGGAAGTCGGCTCAAGAATGCAGCCGATCACGTTGAGCAGCGTGCTCTTGCCCGATCCGCTCGGCCCCCGCAGGCCAATCACGGTTCCCGGATAGACATTGAGCGAAACCTCGCGAAGCGCATCGACGCGGGTCGGCCCTTCGCCAAAATGCTTGCTGATTCCCCTGACTTCGACGACGGGCTGCTCGGCCATGGCTACCCCGCGAGTGCTGAAGCGGGGTCGATCTTGAGCGCGGTGCGAACGCCGAGCGCGCTCGCTAGCAGGCATGCGACCATCACCACCCCGAACAGAGCCGCGCTGTCCGCCGGCTCGAGAACCACCCGGCGCGGGAAATAGCCGTGGCCGGCGCTGATCAGTGCGGCCCCGGCGAGGAAGCTGATGGCGCCCATGGCGATGGCCTGCTGCACGATCAGTCCGACGATGCGGCGATCGGGCGCCCCGATCAACTTGAGGGTCGCAATCGCCTTCTTCTTGTCGATCGTCATGGTGTAGATGATGAGGCCGACGATCACGGTAGACACCGTGAGCAGCAGGCTCGTGAACAAACCGATCTGGCGGCGCGCGCGATCGATGACGGAACGTGCAAGAACGGTTTCCTGGTCGTCCTGGGTGAGCGCCGCAAGATGCTTCCACCGCACGATGTCCCGCGCGAAGCAGTTGGCGTCCACGCCGGGCAGCAGCCTGACCACAATGGCGTTCACCGTGTCGGTCGTGCCGGTCGCGCCGGCAGAACGTAAGGATTCCCGTCGCGCGGCCGCTGGCGTCAGGTCGAATTGCAGCTTCTGGGCGTCTCTCAGCGTGACGAATATGACGGGATCTCCGCCCGAGGCCACGAGGCCACTGGTCAAGCCGACCACCGTGAACGTATCGCGCCCGAGCCTGATCTGCTCTCCGAGGGTTAGTCCTGTGCCGCGGTCCGCGACCGCCTCATAGCGGCTGCGCAGAATCGGCCGTCCTTCAACCACCAACGGCGCCTCGCCCGGTCGCGCGATCTGCGCGCCGACCACCATCAGGCGTTTGGTCTGGCCACGATGCTGCGCTTCGATATTCTGATAGGAGACGGCACCGGCCGCGGCGACGCCCCATTGCGCTGCGACAGCCTCGCGGGTGTCGCCCGGCAGCCGTGAAGCCTCCGCGAAGGGACCGCGCGTACCCCCTTCCACGACCCAGACCTGCGCACCCGCGGCGCGGACGAGGCCGAGCGATTCCACAACCAGGCCGCGATAGATGCCGACCATGGCGAGCACGATGCCGAGCAGCAGGCTGAGCCCGAGGCATGTCAGCAGGAAGCGGCCGAGATTGTGCCTGATGTCCTTGAGCGCGAGGTTCACGTTACGAACCGCCGCTCGCGCGCGCGGCGCGGCCTTCGTGCAGATCGGTCCGCTCGTCGGCCACGACCTGGCCATGCACGTCGGACGTAATCTGGACAAGCCCGTCGAGCAGGCGCTCGCCCAGCGTCACCCGCTGCTTCGCGAGCCGGCCGTTCTGCAGCGTCCAGATCGTGCCTGACCGGCCATCGAAGCCTTCCACGAATTTGAGCGGAACGAAAACTCCGCTCGGAATGATCTTCTTGACGATCTCCACTTCCGCCTGTTCGCCGAGGTATCGGAGCTGGTGCTCCGGGTTGCAGACCCTGCATCGCACATAGACGCGGCGTTCTTCCGTGAGGCGGTCGTTCTCCTGATCGATACGGACAATTTCGGTCTCGAATGTGCGGTTCGGTTCGGATCTCAGGCGCACAAAGGCGCGCTGGCCGATACTCAATCCACCGGCCAAGGCTTCATCCACATAGGCTCTGACCCAGATCGAGTCGGGTGCGATAAGCGTGAACACGGCCTCGCCCGCATTCGCGATCCCGCCGAGTTCCTTGCTGCGAGCGATTACTCTTGCGTCGAAAGGCGCCCGCAGTTCGTGCTGGGCAAGCACGACCGCATCGATCTGACGCTGCGCCGCGGCATCGTCCTGCAGCACCGCGGCGACCTTGGTGTCCGCTTCGATGATCCTGGCATCGCCGAGTGCGATTTCCTCGGCGGCCTGGGCCTCTTCGGCGGCCTCCTGCGACACGCTTCCGCGGCCAACGAGTGTCTGCCGCCGCAGATTGACGCTCTTTTTCTGTTGGTAGGTGACTTCGGCGCGTGCGCGCTGCGCCTCGGTCTTGGCGAAGTTCGCTGCCGCCTGCTGCTGGGTCGCCTCGCTCTTCCTGAGTTTGGCGCGCTGCGCGGCATCATCGAGCTTTGCGAGCAGGGCGCCGGCTTTCACGACGTCCCCCTGATCCGCTTCAATGGCAATCAGCTTTCCGGCGATCTGAAAGCCGACTTTTGAGACGATCTGCGCCTCGATCGTCCCGATCCCGAAGACGCGCACTTCGACATTTTGTTGGGGCGCAACGGTCCGCACCGGAATTTCACGCAGAAAGCGCCAGTAGTAGCCGCCGCCAGCCACAACGAGAGCGGCCATCAGGCCCGCCGCCACCTTGACAGCGCGCGAACTCATTTCGCGCACTTCATCGGATTGGTCGACACGCCGACAATCATGCCGTTTTCCTCTGGCCGAAAACGCATATTCGCCCGGAGCGCTTGATCGGCGTTGCGATAGATCAAGTTGGCCGGTTTGTCCGGCAAGGTTGTCGACTGCCGAAGCTACGCTTTGCCGGTCTTGTGTGATGAAATCGCCAACATCCCCGCACTGGCAAACGCCAGCAACGCCGCCAGCTGAAAGGTTTGATGGAAGGCGTCGAAGAAGCCGTGCTGCAGATGCAGGATTTCAAACACCATCAGGACGATCGAAGCCGCGGCGACGGTACCCAGCGTTCGCGTCAATAGCGCGAGGCTGCCCGCAACCCCGCGATCTCCCAGTGGAAGCGCCGCCGTCACGATGTCGGTATAGGCAAGCTGGAACAGGCCGAGGCCGCCGCCCTGGACGACCAGGCCTGCGACACGCAGGGCGGTTGGTGTCTGCTCGGTCCATGCACTGAGCAGGATGAGGCCGGCGCCAATTGCCGCGGCGCCGGCAAGCGCCAGCCGTTCGGCAGACATTCGCGTCCCGATCAGGCGGCCGCCGATCGGCGCAGCCAGTACTGCACCGGCAGCCCCCGAAGCCAGAATGGCGCCGCTCTCGCCAAGCGAATAACCGGTCACGCGGGTCAGATAATAGGGCACCAGCAGCCAGACCGAAAAGGCCGCGAGATTGGCGAGCACGCTGACGAGATTCAGGATCGCAAATCCCGGTAGGCGAAACACCGCGAAGTCGACGATCGGCCGCGCGGCGCGGGACTGCCGGAAGATGAAGCCGGCGAAGGCCAGGGCGGACAGCAATCCGAGCCAGATGGCGGAGACTTCGCGAATGCGATTGAACGCCATCAGCATCGTCACCAGGCCGAGCGCCAGCGCGATGCCGCCCGGAATATCGAAGGGATCGTGTGCCGCGCGCGGTTGCGACGCCGGCAGACCGCGCAACAGCAGCAGCGCCGCGATCGCAATCGGGATGCGAAAAAAGAACACGGCCGGCCAGTCCCAGATCGCCACCAGCGTCCCGCCGAGCAGCGGACCGAGCATCAGGCCGAGCGCCATCATCATGGTATAGATGCCAAGCGCCCGGCTGCGCCGTTCCTCGCCGTAGAGGCTTGTCACAAGTGCCGCGCCGCAGCTCAGCACCAGGGCTGCGCCGATGCCCTGCATGCAGCGAAACACCAGCATCGCGCTGTAGCTCGGCGCATAGCCGACGAGAAGGAAGGCTACCGCGCTGCAGACCAGCCCGGTCCGGTAGACGACGGCATGGCCGATGGTGTCGCCAATCCGCCCCAGCGCCAGCAGCAGGCTGGCATAGGCCAGCACGTAGCAGATCACCACCCACTGGATGTCGCCGATCCCTAGATCAAATCCCCTCGTGATGGCGGGGAAGGCGATGTTGACGGCGGTGTCGAGCTGCGTCGTCGCTGTGCCCAGCCCGATCGTCGCGATCTGCCAGGGCCTGGAAGAGAATATCCTGGACTGGAGCAGGCCGGATGGCGCGCCGCGATGGTCGGCCAACAACGGGTCCGATCAATTCCGGTATGAAGGGTCGACCCGATCGAGTTTGCGCAGCAGCGCCGGCCACGCCAGTTCACCGTTCCGGTTCGGCAAATCCACGCGAGGCTTCATCTTGTCGAAGGTCGCCTCCAGAACATCCTGTGGCGGGCGGATCAGCTTGGTATTGCAGGACAGCGCCATGACCTGCACCTCGCAGGCACGCTCCATGCGATACAGCAAATTGAATGTCGCAGGGACGTTCCGTCCGACCACGAGCAGGCCGTGGTTGCGCAACACCATCGCCTCGTGATCGCCGAGGTCGGCCACCAGCCGCTCGCGCTCGCCGATATCGTCGGCGATGCCTTCGAAGTCGTGATAGGCGACGTGGAGAAACCGCATCGAGGTCTGCGCCAGCGGCAGCAGCCCGCATTCCATCGCCGAGACCGCCATGCCGGCCGGCGTATGGGTATGCGCTACGCAGTCCATTTCGGGCCGCGCCATATGAATGGCGCTATGGATGACGAAGCCGGCGGCGTTGACGCCATAGTCCGACGCATTGAACAGGGTATTGCCTTCGAGATCGACCTTGATCAGGCACGAGGCATCGATTTCCTCATACAGCATCCCGTAGGGATTGATCAGGAACTGGTCGTGCGATCCCGGCACGCGGCAGGAGATGTGGTTGGCGATCATCTCCGTCATGCCGTACATCGCAGTGAGGCGGTAGCAGGCGGCGAGATCGACCCGGGTTTGCCATTCCTCGGGGCTGACCTGGTCGCGAACCGATTTGACGACTTTGATGGCAGGCGAATTCAAGGAACGGTTCATGGAGCCTCTCCGCTGGATCGGACTAATTTCTTGCGAGAATCCTGGGGCAGATCGCGCTTGGGAGGTTACTTGCATGAAGGGCGCCGCCGCAAGCGCGGGCGGCACAGCCCTGCAATGCGGCGAGTGTTGATGCGCTGCAGCATAAGTCGATCCCGGGCTGAAGCGGGGGGGCTTATCGCCGCGACGCCGACCGGCAGGGCGGATGAGCCAATCTTTCTCGATCGACACCCAGAAATGGTGCTGGCGCGGCTTTCGTGAATCGGTTTTGCTCCCGGTTGAACAAATCACAGTGCAACGGAGATGATCATGAAAACGATGGCTGCGCTTTTGGTTGCCGCTGGCCTGGCACTGTCGTCGGCGCCGTCCCACGCCGTGGTGCTGGATCTGTCGACCATGACCTGCAAGCAGTTTCTCGAGGGCGGCGACGACACGATCAAGATGGTGCTGACCTGGATGGACGGCTGGTACAAGGGCGATTCCGACGAGGCGATCATCGACACCGATGTGTTCGTTGAAAACGCCAAGAAGTTCGGCAGCTTCTGTGGCAAAAATCCGAGCATCAGCATCGTCAACGCGGCCGAAAAGGTTCTCGGTAAGTAATCCGCCGCAGGTCATCCACCGGCCGTCCCGGACTGCGTCCGGGCAGGCTTTCGTTCGAAAACTATGTCAGCATCGCGAATGCGCTGGAGACCATCGCCACCGGCTTGTTGTCGCTGGCGCTGGACAGGGTGACGCGGCCAAAGCTCATGGTGCGCCCCATCCGGACCACCCGCGCGTCCGCCAGCACGTCCGATGCGGTCACGGGCCGCATGAAATGCGTGGTTTGATCGACCGTCGTCATCGGCCGGTAGCCGCGGTTGGCCGCGAGGTTCGCGATCACCATGGCGGTATCGGCGAATGCCATCAGGGCCTGGCCGCAGACGATGCCGCCGTTGCGGCACAGCCGCTCGGAGAACGGCATGCGGAGGATGGTGCCCGGCTGCCAGTCAGCGGTCGCATTCTGCGGCGGCTTGAAGTCGATGCCCTCGATCGACAGGTTGAGGTCCTGCACCCAGGGCGCAAACACCTCGCGGAGCACGCGCTTGGCTTCTTCGATATCGAATTCCCCGGCGGGCGGCTGTTCTTGCGTCAACGGTGGCTCCCTCGCGGCGATCGGTTCCCCCCGCATTCTTAAGTGCCTCCGACGCAAATGAACACTCCCGACGCGGCTTGAAAATGCCCGACTTCCGGCCGTATGATCCTGACGGGGGAGTGCGTATCCATGTTCAGGCGGTTGGTACTGATTTTCGGCCTGATCGCCATGGCTCTCGCCCTCAATGGCTGCACCAAATGCGGTCCGATCTGGGATGATTGGGTGCAATCGCCGAAATCCTGCAAGTCGGACCGCTCCTGACCCCAAATGGCTGGCGCGCTTGGCGTCACGGCTGACGGGGTGATAGATTGCCCGCAATATGCAGGAGCTTCCTCGATGAGAATTTTTGGCGCCGCCGCTGTCATTGTGTTGCTGGCAGGGCCGGCTTTCGCGCAAACTCCCAATATTAACCTGATCCCGGAGATCGCCTCCAGAACTCCGGAGCAGAAGGAAGCCGACGCGGTCAGGGACAAGGCTTACAAGGAATCGCTGAAGAAGATTCCGGACGCCAAGGGGTCCACCGACCCGTGGGGCAATGTGCGCGGCAGCGATACGCCGAAGACGGCAGCGCCCGCCAAGCCGCGCACCAAAACCGGCAGCACCACGAATTAGAGCCTTCCTGGTCCGCAAACCGCTATCCACGTCGCTCGAAAACGCTGTTGGCGCGGCTATGGGCTGCGGCCGAGACGTCTCACCGACGCGGCAAGCCGGGCCATGAAATTTCTGACCCAGAGATATTCCGACGCGGACATGCCTTCACCCGCGCCCGAACTGGAGTGCGCTGCGTCCCTGGTTTCGTCGTCCAGAATTTGAAGTCGGCGTTGGCGGGATGCAGGCGCGGGTACCGTCATGATGGCTCCTTCGCAGGAACCAACGGACGACTCGTGATGGCGTTCCAATATCAATACAGTTAACGGTTGAATAGTTGCGAGGCCGCGGTCAGGACAGGGTGACCGATTGATCGATCAGCGTCTCGTAGCACTCGCAGGACATCCGCATCAGCGCGGGCCGGTCCAGGATCTTGATCACGCCGCGCGAATAGGTGATCGCGCCGGCGGCCTGCACCTTGCTGGCGACTTCCGTCACCGAGGTGCGCCTCACCCCTAGCATTTCCGCGAGGAATTCCTGCGTCAGCGCCACGGTGTCGCTGGCCGCGCGGTCGGCGCTTTGCAGCAGCCAGCGGCAGAAGCGTGCCTCGATCGAGTGCAGCGCGTTGCAGGCGGCCGTCACCCGCGCCTGCGACAGCAGCACCTCGTTGTAACGAATGCAGAGATTGCGCACGGGGTCGCTGCTGGCGGCGACCGTCCTGAAATGGCTGGCGGCGATCCTGCTGACCGACACCGGCATCTGCACCACGACCCGGACCAGCGTCTTGTAGAGGCCGAGCCCGGCCATCGCGCCGACCACGCCCTCGCGGCCGACGGTCGCGGTCTCGATCGCCTTGCCGTCACGCAGCACGGCCAGCAGCGACAGCATGCCGGATAGGGGAAAGTAAACCTGATCGACCTCGTCGCCAGCTTCGTTCAGCACCAGGCCCTGCTGCAGCGAGACCGTCGACAAATGCGGGAGCAGCCGATCGAAATCATCACGCGGCAGCGAGGCGAGCAGTTTATTGTCCACGGGAAGACTGGCCTTCGAGACGGGTACTTGCACTGCGATATCCTGCCCGGTCGGTCGGGCCGATTTACCGCAGGGGATGAGGAAGGACGCTCCGAGAGGGCGGTCCGCGGGAAGGGCCTGTATAAGGACAAGCAGGGGGCGTTGTCGGTCCGGTAGCCGTCATAGCGGAGATTCCGCCGGAGGCTTGGACTCCAGCAGCTTTCGTTCGGGAATGTCTTAACGAATCGGACTCGATTGTCGGACGGCGCACACGGCCGGGCCACGCCGTGTTCTTCTCCGCGGCCTACCCGACTTCGCTGACCGATCGATGCTTCTTGTCGGTTCGCGGGGCTATGGCGGTATCGCCTAGCATCCGGTCGAATTCCAGTTTCGAGATGGCGTAGCACTCACAAGCTCGCTGCTGCAGGGCCTCGTGATCGAGGATCGTGACATGGCCGCGTCGGTAGCGGACCAGCCCGGCCCTCTGCAGGGATCCCATCACATCGGTGACCGACGTCCTGCGGACACCGAGCATCATTCCGAGAAATTCCTGGGTCAGCAGGAAATCGCCAGACGGCATCCGGTCGCGCGTCATCAGCAGCCAGCGGCAGCAGCGCTGCTCCAGTCGGTGGAGGTGCGCGCAGGCGGCCGATTGCGCGACCTGGTTGAAGAAGGCATGGGCATAGCGGAGCATGACCAGATTGAGCGTCGGACTGCGGTCGAGTTCACCACGGAAAATGCGGGCATCCATCTTGAGCGCCGTGCCCGGCACCTGGACGTAAACCGCTGACGGCGCAACGCGGTCGCCGAGGCAAACCGGCAATCCCACCAGTCCTTCGCTGCCGATGGTGCCGACCTCGGCGCTATGACCGTCCGATGTCGTGAGTACCAGCGACGCTACGCCATCGACGGGAAAATACACGTGATCGATCGGACGCGACGCTTCGTAGAGGCTTTTCCTGTAGTCCAGCACCACCTCCGACAGATGCGGCCGCAATCGCTGGTAGTCCTCATCCGACAACAGCGAGAGCAGGCGGTTGGTGCGTCGATCGCGATTCGGCATGCTGTGCGGCTCTTCTGGGTTGGCGCCGCGCTCGGCTGGTTCGCAAAGGGGGAGAGATGGCGCCATCTGACTCGCTCTCAATGAGGCGGGAGTCCTTGTGGGCTCTCAGTCGCCGGCGCCCGAGGGGTCGCTACCGGCAATGTCTACTTGTAGCCCTGTTATGTCCGGCAAGCGACTCAATTCCCTTGAAATTCCTTGATATTCCCCCGGGGCGGGCGTTACCGGCCGGCCCTCGAATTGGAACCTGCGCGTGCTATATTGAGGCGGTCGTCAGTGTTTGGAGTTGCGACATGGTCTTTCGACCGCGCGATCTCGCCGACCGGATGGCCGCCCGGCGTAAGCCGGACGACGGCTTTCTGCGCGAAACCTTCGCCCTGCCGCGCGCGGAGGCGCGAACCATGGCGCGGGACTTTTTCACCCGCTTCCCCAAGGCCGCCTATATGAGCAAGGTCGAAAGCTGGCGCGAACTGCCCGGCGGCGCTATCGAGTTCACCATGCGCAGGCTGCGCAGCGCCGATTAGGCAGCGGATCCAGGGACGGTACCGATTTAACTCACGCGCGGTCCGAAACCACGTGATCGCAGGTGTAGCAGCGGAAAACCTTGATCGCGGCGCGGATCGACAGCGCCGGGAGTTCGGCCAACTGCTTCATGGCCGCGGTGCATTTTTCGCAGCGGCGCACAGGGTTATTTTGATCCGCCGGATTGGGCGGAACATTCGCGTCGCCCAACGTCATCATGGCCGCCCCTGTGCTTTTTTCGAATCGTTGATGTCAGACTGCCACGACGGCAGCACGATCGTGTGTGGGGTAGCTCACACCTTGCCGGTAAAGTCTGGCGAACCAGTAATTTCAGTTAACGTTCTTCCGCGCCTAATAGCTTGCCGTTCGAGCGATTGATGAAATGGAGCCGGCTGCAGGCCTGGCAGACCACGGTTTCGTAACTGGATGGAGAATCGTCAGCGGGCTCGTCCGCCAGCCAGTGCTGCACGTTCATGCCGGTCCGCGGACATTTGAAGATGAGGTTGGCCATAGACTGGCCAATTTGATGCCGGCACCATTGTTCGCCTTGATCTCGATCAATGCTTGCGGACCCGGCCAGTTGCCGGCGGCTCCGGCGCCGCGCCTGTCCGAGCGACCTAATCCAGCGTTTCCGCGACCAGACGAATTCGGAAAACCGGCTTCTTCGACGCGTCCAGAAGCTCCATCCGCCATTCGCCGTTTTCCTTGAGTTTGCGGGAAATGCCGCCGACCATATCGCCGCAAACGTCGGTGAGCTCTTTCCAGGCAGCATCGCGGTCGGCGAATTCGGCGCCGCAATCGCTGGAGCCGGCGTAACGGCCATGGGGGATGCAAAAGAAATAGAGCGGCATGACACAAAACCGATGCGTGAAGGAAGGCCCGTGAAAAACCACAAAGTGTATCCCGGCATAGGATTCCCGAAACCCCGTGGGATCAATCCGGAATGTTACGTGCCTAAGTCCGGTCCCGGTTCTTCGGCGCGGCTTTCTTGAGCTCACGGTCAATCCGCAACTGAACCCGGCGGATGGCGAGCGGCCGAATATTGGTCTCGGTCTTGCCGGATATAACGGCGTCGCCGATCTGGAACTGCCATTGCCAGACACCCGGGGCTGCCTGGGTAACGGCGTATTCAACGCCCCTGTGCATCATCGGAAATCTCTCGTGACTTAATGGATGCCGATTCCATGATAAACTATAAGTTGTTAGTTTATACAGTGCACCTTAGTAGGATGGGTTGTCGAGGGATGTCGGTGCTGCGGGGGCTGGAGCAGAACAGCGAAAGGGCCGCCGGCACAAAAATGGCGCCGGACGGGACGCCGGGGCGGTTGTTGCGCTTCATGCGCGGTCGCGGGAGATGTTGATTCCAGAACAAGGGAAAGCGGGGAGGCCTCAATCAAGCGCGATCGGGGAAGGCGAGGCCATTCGGCCGGCCTCGACCCTTAGCTTGGCGCCCTCAAGCCCGGTGACGCCAGCCATCTGTCGATGACGTCAGATGCGGCCACCATCCTGCGGGCCCGCTGCAGCACACCTTCCCGCTCGTGGCCAAAGGGGAGTGTCCTGGCGACTTCATGCAGTTCGGAGACCCTGAGTTCAAGACACTCCTGGACCGTATGCTGGAAGTGGTGAGCCAACTGGCGCTCCGGATCATGCTGCGTTGGGTTATTTGGGTCAGGATGGCACGTCGCGTGCCCAACCTACCGGTCAATAAAGCTCACCTCCGTAGTACTACGTAGAACATTCAGGGATGCGTTAACCAATTCAACAGACCTGCAAAATCGAAAAACACCAGTTGTATTTTCAACTTAGGTCACCCGGGGATGGAAACGGTCAATGTTGTTCCGTGAAAAGAACATATTGCGAACTTGGAACAAATGGGGTACGTTATTCCCGAGCCCGCCGTCCGTTTGTCCCTCTAGCGAATCCCCGTCATAAGGAGCACCACCAATGGCCGCCCCCACTACCGCGCTGCGTATCGTCGAAGGATCCTCCATGGACAAGACCAAGGCCCTGTCCGCCGCGCTCTCCCAGATCGAGCGCCAGTTCGGCAAGGGCTCGGTGATGAAACTGGGCAAGAACGACCGCTCGATGGACATCGAGACCATTTCCTCGGGCTCGCTCGGACTGGATATCGCGCTCGGCGTCGGTGGCCTGCCGCGTGGCCGGGTGGTGGAAATCTACGGGCCGGAATCCTCGGGCAAGACCACGCTGGCGCTGCACACCGTGGCCGAAGGTCAGAAAAAGGGCGGCATCTGCGCCTTCATCGACGCCGAACACGCGCTCGACCCGGTCTATGCCAGAAAACTCGGCGTCAACATCGACGAACTGCTGATCTCGCAGCCCGATACCGGCGAGCAGGCGCTGGAAATCTGCGACACCCTGGTGCGATCAGGCGCGGTCGACGTGCTGGTGATCGATTCGGTGGCAGCCTTGGTGCCGAAGGCCGAACTCGAAGGCGAAATGGGCGATTCCTTGCCCGGCCTGCAGGCCCGTTTGATGAGCCAGGCGCTGCGCAAGCTCACCGCCTCGATCAACAAATCCAACACCATGGTGATCTTCATCAACCAGATCCGGATGAAGATCGGCGTGATGTACGGTTCCCCGGAAACCACCACCGGCGGCAATGCGCTGAAATTCTACGCTTCGGTCCGCCTCGACATCCGCCGCATCGGCGCCATCAAGGAGCGCGACGAGGTGGTCGGCAACCAGACCCGCGTCAAGGTGGTGAAGAACAAGCTGGCGCCGCCGTTCAAGCAGGTCGAGTTCGACATCATGTACGGCGAGGGCGTCTCCAAGATGGGCGAGATCCTCGACCTCGGCGTCAAGGCCGGCATCGTGGAAAAGTCCGGCGCCTGGTTCTCCTATGACAGCCAGAGACTCGGCCAGGGCCGCGAAAACTCCAAGGCGTTCCTCAAGGCCAATCCGGACATGACCGCGAAGATCGAGGCGTCGATCCGCCAGAATTCCGGCCTGATCGCCGAACAGATTCTGGCGGGCAGTCCCGAGCGCGACGCCGAAGGCGAGGAGCCCGCGGAGGAGTGACGGTTTTTGTCGGGTCCTGGTCGCCTGACTTAAGGTTCGACATGAGCGGGCGCTGAGGACGTTGAGTTGCCGACGTCGCCAGCGCCTGTTCTGCTTTCGGGTAGGCGTTTGCCGGCCACGTCGTGCGCGCGGCCGATTCGAAATCCCGAGAATCTAAAAGTGCTTAGAGTCGAAAGCGGAGATATTTGATTCGCTTATGTGAAGTGGCACTTTAAGCGCGTGAGCTGTCGTCCGCGTCCGAAGTTTCGGGACAGTCGGATGTGCGTCGCACATCCGAAGCTCTCCGCACCATCCCTGAATGACGTTAACAGGCCGTCACTCCGCCGCCTCCGCGTAGTCCGCGACCGGCGGACACGAACACACCAGATTGCGGTCGCCATAGACATTGTCGACCCGGCCGACCGGACACCAGTATTTGTCGGAGCGCGAGGTGCCGGCCGGGAAACAACCCTCGGCGCGGGAATAGGCCCGCTGCCAGCCGTCGTCGGCGATGTCGTGGACGGTGTGCGGCGCGTGGCGCAGCGGCGAGGCCTCGACCTTCCAGCGGCCCTGTTCGATCTCGGCGACCTCCTGCCGGATCGCGATCATGGCGTCGCAGAAGCGGTCGATCTCGGTCTTCGATTCGGATTCGGTCGGCTCGATCATCAGCGTACCCGGCACCGGAAAACTCATGGTCGGGGCATGGAAACCGTAGTCGATAAGCCGCTTGGCGATGTCGTCGACGGTGACGCCGCTCGATGTCTTCAGCGGCCTCGGATCGACAATGCATTCATGGGCGACCCGGCCCTTTGCGTTGCGGTACAGCACCGGGAAATGCGGGTCGAGCCGGGTGGCGATGTAGTTGGCATTGAGGATGGCGATCTCGGTCGCCCGGGTCAGGCCTTCGCCCCCCATCATCAGAATGTAGATGTAGGAGATGGTCAGGATCGAGGCGGAGCCGAACGGCGCCGCCGATACCGGCCCGACCGCCGGAGGATTTGCTGCGAGGGCATCCGGGTGGGCGGGCAGGAACGGGGCCAGATGCGCCTTGACGCCGATCGGGCCCATGCCGGGGCCGCCGCCGCCATGCGGAATGCAGAAGGTCTTGTGCAAATTGAGGTGGCTGACATCGGCGCCGTAATCGCCCGGTCGCGACAGCCCGACCTGGGCATTGAGGTTGGCGCCGTCGAGATAGACCTGCCCGCCATGGCCATGCACGATTTCGCAGATATCGCGAATGCGCTCCTCGAACACCCCGTGGGTGGAGGGATAGGTGATCATGATGGCGGCGAGGTTTTTCGAATGCTTTTCCGCCTTGGCGCGCAGATCCTCGACGTCGACGTCGCCTCTGATATCGCAGGCCACCACCACGACCTCCATCCCGACCATGCTGGCGGAGGCCGGATTGGTGCCGTGGGCGGAGGAGGGGATCAGGCACACCTTGCGATGCGGCTCGCCGCGCGCGGCGTGGTAGCCCCGGATCGCCAATAGCCCGGCATATTCGCCCTGGGCGCCGGAATTCGGCTGCAGCGAGATCGCGTCATAGCCGGTGATGTCGCACAACCACTTTTCCAGCCGCTTGAACAGGGCGTGGTAGCCCTTGGCCTGGTCGGCCGGCGCGAACGGGTGCAGCGCGCCGAATTCCGGCCAGGTCAGCGGGATCATCTCCGAGGTGGCATTGAGCTTCATGGTGCAGGACCCCAGCGGGATCATGGCGCGGTCGAGCGCGAGATCGCGGTCCGAGAGTTTTCGCATGTAGCGCAGCAGCTCGGTCTCGGATCGGTGGGTGTTGAACACGGGATGGCTGAGGAAGGCGGTTGTCCGCTTCAGCTCCGGCGGCAACGCCTCGCGCGCGCCGGCTTCCATTTCCGCGTAAGCAAATTTGCCGCCGAACGCCCGCCACACCGCCTCGACGTCTTTGGGAGTCGTGGTTTCGTCCAGCGCGATCCCGATTGTTCCGTTGCCGATGCGAAAATTGATCTTTTCGGCCAAAGCGCGGGCGACGATCTCGCTTTGCTGGCTGCCGGCATCGACGGTCACGGTGTCGAAGAACGCCGGGGATTGCGGCGCAAAGCCAAGCTGGCGCAATCCGGTCGCCAGCACGGCGGTGCGACGATGCACCGTGCGCGCGATGTGGGTCAGCCCTTCCGGGCCGTGATAGACGGCGTACATCGAGGCGATCACCGCCAGCAGCACCTGAGCGGTGCAGATGTTGGAGGTCGCCTTCTCGCGCCGGATATGCTGCTCGCGGGTCTGCAACGCCAGACGATACGCTGGCTCCCCCCGGGAATCGATCGACAGCCCGACAATGCGCCCCGGCAAGGAACGCTTCAGCACGTCGCGCACCGCCATATAGGCGGCATGCGGGCCGCCATAGCCCATCGGCACGCCGAAACGCTGCGCCGATCCAATGGCGATATCGGCGCCGAGTTCGCCCGGCGACGCCAGCAGCGTCAGCGCCAGGAGATCGGCGGCGACCACCGCCAGCGCGCCTTTGGCACGTAGCGCCGTGATCGCCGGCCTGAGATCGCGCACCGCGCCTGATGTACCCGGATATTGCAGCAGGGCGCCGAACACCTCGGCCTTGTCGAGATCAACAGCGGGATCGCCGACGACCAGGTTCCAGCCGAGCGGCTCGGCGCGGGTGCGTAGCACCGCCAGCGTCTGCGGATGGACTTCCGAATCGACAAAGAACGATTTTGATTTCGCTGTCGCGGCACGCTCCGCCAGCGCCATCGCTTCCGCTGCCGCAGTGGCTTCATCGAGCAGGGAGGCGTTGGCGACATCGAGCCCGGTGAGGTCGCAGATCATGGTCTGGAAATTGAACAAAGCTTCCAGCCGGCCCTGGCTGATCTCCGGCTGATACGGCGTATAGGCCGTGTACCAGGCCGGGTTCTCCAGGATGTTGCGCTGGATCACCGCCGGCAGAATGGTGCCCGAATAGCCTTGGCCGATCAGCGAGGTGAACACCTGGTTCTGCGCCGCCAGCTCGCGCATATGCGCCAGCGCTTCGGTTTCGCTCAGGGCCGTGCCGAGATCGAGCGGCGCCTTCTGCCGGATCGAGGACGGCAGGGTTTCCGCCATCAGCGCACCGAGGCTTTTTGCGCCCACGGTCTCCAGCATCGCATTGACGTCGCGGGGCGAGGGGCCGATGTGGCGGCGCACGAAGCTGGCGGCGGGCTCGTCGGTGGGCTTAAGCGGCGCGTTCATGCGGAAGTCCTCGCTAGAAAATCAAAGTTCGGTGTCGTCGTCCGCGAAAGCGGACGATCCAGTACGCCGGGAAGCCAGCGATTAAACCGGGAGGCCGCGGCGTACTGGGTCGCCCGGTCGAGCCGGGCGATGACAGCTGAGTGTGTCGTGGCAGTCCCTGTCATTCGCTCACATGCTCACGCGGTATGCTTCGCGTAGGCGGCCTCGTCCATCAGGCCGCCGAGTTCGCTCTTGTCCGCGATCTTCAACTTGAAAAACCACGCCTTGCCGCCGGCGTCGGAATTGACCAGCGCGGGCTCGGCGGCGAGCGCGTCGTTGACCTCGAGCACTTCGCCTGTAATCGGCGCGTAGACATCGGAGGCCGCCTTGACCGATTCGACCACGGCGGCGGCTTCGGCCTTCTTCAGGCTGCGGCCGACTTTCGGCAGTTCGACGAACACGACATCGCCGAGCTGCGACTGCGCGTAGTCGGTGACGCCGATGGTGGCGACGTCGCCCTCGATGCGGAGCCATTCGTGGTCGGTGGTGTAGAGCGTCGTCATGGCGATTCCTTCAGCGTTTGTAAGTGTTGGGAACGAAGGGCATGGCGGCGACCCGCAGCGGCAGCCGCGCTCCGCGCAATTCGGCGAACACCTGGGAGCCCGCGGCGGCGAGCGAAACCGGCAGATAGCCCATCGCCAAGGGTGCATTGAGACTGGGGCCGAATCCGCCCGAGGTGACCTTGCCGATCGGTTCAGACGAAGCCTCGTCGGCGAATAGCGGTGCGCCTTCGCGCACCGGGGCGCGGCCCTCCGGCCTCAATCCGACCCGGCGGCGCGGCGCGCCCTGTTCGAACTGTGCGAGAATCTTGTCGGCACCGGGAAACCCGCCGGCGCGGGCGCCGCCATGGCGGCGGCTCTTCTGAACCGACCATTCCAGCGCGCCCTCGACCGGCGTCGTCGAGGTATCGATGTCGTGGCCGTACAGACAAAGGCCCGCCTCAAGCCGCAGGCTGTCGCGCGCGCCAAGTCCGATCGGCATCACGTCGCCATTCGCCAGCAACGTCTTTGCGAAGGCTTCCGCCTGTACGGACGGAACCGAAATCTCAAAGCCGTCCTCGCCGGTGTAGCCCGAGCGCGAGACGAAGCAGTCGACACCGTCGATGCGGCGCGGCCCCGTATCCATGAACCGCATCGCCGATATCTCGGGGCAAAGCCGGGCCAGTACGGATTCGGCCTTCGGTCCCTGCAGCGCGATCAGCGCGCGGTCGGGCAGCGGTGTGATGACGCAGCTGTCCGATAGATGCGCGCGCAGATGCGCCTCGTCCTCGGCTTTGCAGGCGGCGTTGACCACCAGGAACAGATGGCTGCCGAAATTCGCCACCATCAGGTCGTCGAGAATGCCGCCGGCCTCATTGGTGAACTGGGCGTAGCGCTGCCGGCCCGGTGCAACGGCAAGGATGTCCTGCGGCACCAGCCGCTCCAGCGCCAGCGCGGCGTCCTCGACCCGGCCGGATTTCGCCCTGAGCTCGAGCTGTCCCATATGTGAGACGTCGAACAGCCCGGCGGAATGGCGGGTATGCAGGTGTTCTCTGAGCACGCCGGTAGAAAATTGCACCGGCATGTCGTAGCCGGCGAACGGCACCATTTTGCCGCCGCTGGCCAGATGCAGCGGATGCAAAGGGGTGGTTTTCAATGCGGCTTCAGTTTCGCGCGCAAGCATCATGGGGCCCTCGCGGTTCCCAAGGAGGATTCCTCGAAAACCCGTCGAAGCCCCATCTGTCGCTGTGCCTGAGAGTATTATCCCGTCGGCGGACGCATCCCGGGACTGGCCCGGCGGCGTCTCTTTCCAGATGCTAGCAAGTCACGCGGTCCGTTTGCCTGAGAGTTTCCGGGGCGGTTGCTCCTTCGGCGCCGGCGTCTAAGCCGATCTCTCCCGACGTGACAGTCTTGAACAGGGGTAAGAAACCACGGCCGCGGCAAGGCTGTCAACGCAGCCGCAGCAATTATCAACGAACCTTGTGCTGCCGCGGCAAGCCGCTGATTTGGTGCACACTTTCTGGACAGCACCATCCCCCTTGTCTAAAAGCCATGGACTGTGACTTGGACCGGTGAGATGGCGCGTTTGCCGCGAATCCCGGGCATTTTACGATTGGACGGACATGAGCGGCGTTAACGAGATCAGGTCGACATTTCTCAACTACTTCGCGGCGGAGGGTCACGAGATCGTGCCGTCGTCGCCGCTGGTGCCGCGCAACGACCCGACCCTGATGTTCACCAATGCCGGCATGGTGCAGTTCAAGAACGTTTTCACCGGCGTCGAGAAGCGACCGTATCAGCGCGCCACCACCTCG
The DNA here is from genome assembly GCA_038212905.1 of Hyphomicrobiales bacterium. Lineage (GTDB taxonomy): Bacteria > Pseudomonadota > Alphaproteobacteria > Rhizobiales > Xanthobacteraceae > Bradyrhizobium. Next base: position 440 of record JBBQUA010000067.1, on the reverse strand, counting down.
CAGAAATGCGTGCGCGCCGGCGGCAAGCACAACGACCTCGACAATGTCGGCTACACCGCGCGGCATCTCACCTTTTTCGAGATGCTCGGCAATTTCTCGTTCGGCGACTACTTCAAGGAGCGCGCGATCGAGCTCGCCTGGAACCTGATCACCAGGGATTTCGGGCTGAAGAAGGACAAGCTGCTGGTCACGGTCTATCACACCGACGACGAGGCGGCCGGGCTCTGGAAGAAGATCGCGGGCCTCGGCGACGATCGTATCATCCGCATTCCGACGTCGGATAATTTCTGGGCCATGGGTGACACCGGACCCTGCGGTCCCTGCTCGGAGATATTCATCGACCGCGGCGAGCACATCTGGGGTGGTCCTCCGGGCAGCCCGGAGGAGGATGGCGATCGCTTCCTCGAATTCTGGAATCTCGTCTTCATGCAGTTCGAGCA
>JBBQUA010000066.1:0-23895 GCA_038212905.1 Hyphomicrobiales bacterium | reverse complement strand
CGACGGCGACCTCGACGATTACAGGCGCATGGTGCTGTCGGCGCGCGGCATGCGCTCGAATTCGCGCGACCGCGGCGATAATGAACGCGGCGACGGCCGCGACAAGCCGGCGCGCAACAAGTCCGAGAAGCGCATCCCGCTCAAACAGAAGATCTCGGATGCCGAGGCCGAGATTGCGCGCATCAACGGCATCATTGCCAAGATCGATACCGCGCTGGCGCTGCCGGATCTGTTCAAGCGCGATCCGAAGCAGGCGGCGCAGCTCGGCAAGGCACGGGCCGGCGCCCAGAGCGCGCTGCAGCGGGCCGAGGAAGAATGGCTGGCAGCAAGCTCGCAATACGATCAGGCGGCGGGCTGAGCCTGTTCACGGCTGCCTGCAAGCGCGGACCGGCGATCAGGTCGCGGCCGGCTTCCTCCTCGGCTTCGTCGCTCTCGGCGGCGCCACCGGTTCGGGGGCGCGCTCGATCGAGCTCAGGCGTCCGGCGGTGAAGGTGTAAATTCCGGCGCGTTGCCCCCGCGAATAGTTGACCACCGCCACCCGGTCGCCGCGCGCATTGTTGGAGAAGTTGACGCTATCCGGTGCGCCGATGCCACGCACGACGTCGCATTCGGTATGGCCAAGCGCCACCGTTCCATAGGTCGAGGGCACCGGCGCGCCGGCCGCGCCGTCGGTCAGGGCGTTGGCATCCGAACCGGGAGGCGCCATTCCCGGGCAACCGCCATCGGCGCTCACCAGATCCTCCGCCGTCACCGGCTTGTCCGGGGTCAAGGGCAACGTCTCAATCGATACGTTCCTGATGAACAGCCTGCCGGAACGGGAAAACCATTCCGCGTCCTTCGACAGCAGGTCGGACTGAAACATGTTGGACGCGCCCGAGCAGCCCGCCATCAGGGGGGCCAGCAGCAGCAACGCCAGCAGGCGTTCGCGATGAAGGTTTTTGTCTCGCACGATTAACCGAATTCCCAACCCTGTCGCTTAAGCGGTTGACCCACCATCACTTTGCGGCATGAGCGTGACTATGTCCAAGCCCCAGGGGCTGAAGCCCGCCGAAACCGCAGATTATCATTAATTGCCGGATATCGCTAATTCCGCCGCTGCCACCGGCCGCGCTCGTCGGCCTGCCAATAGGTGACCTCGAACCCCCGCGACTTGCAGTCGGTCCAGGCCCCCCGCGCCGCGCCTAGCGCGCTGGCGTCGTCACCGTTGAAGACCAGGACCAGCCGGTCGTAGGTCTCGCAGTCCGCGGGCAGCACGGCATTGTCGATCAGAAACCTCACATTGGCGCTGTTCGGGTTGCCCTCCTCCACCGCCAGCACGATCGGCTGATCCTGGACATCGGCGGCACGCCAGGTGGCGTGCGGCAGGAATGAATCGTCGCGATAGGTCCACAGATGGGCGTCAAGCGCATCCGCGCGCTCTTCCGATGTCGATTGCACCACCACCCGCCAGCCACGCTCCAGCGACTTCTCCAGCAACGGCGGCAGCACGTTCTCGAGCAACATGTCCTGCAGATGGTAGAACAGAACTTCCGTCATCGGATTTCAGCTATTTCCCCGGTTATTTCTTGCCTTCGTAATACTCGGCCACCAGCCGCTCCAGCAGGCGAACGCCATAGCCCGAGCCCCAGCTGTGATTGATCTCGGACTTCGGCGCGCCCATCGCGGTTCCCGCGATATCGAGATGCGCCCACGGCGTGTCGTCGACGAAGCGCTGCAGGAACTGCGCGGCGGTGATCGAACCGCCATTGCGGACGCCGGCGTTCTTCACGTCGGCGAACTGCGAGTCGATCTGCTTGTCGTATTCCGGTCCGAGCGGCATGCGCCACACCCGTTCCCCGGTCTCAAGCCCGACCTTGGTCAGCCGTTCGGCCAGTTCGTCGTTGTTGGAAAACATGCCGGCGTATTCGGTGCCGAGCGCCACCATGATCGCGCCGGTCAACGTTGCCAGATCGACCATGAATTTCGGCTTGAACTTCTTCGCCACGTACCAGAGCACATCAGCCAGCACCAGGCGGCCTTCGGCGTCGGTGTTGATGATCTCGATGGTCTGGCCGGACATGGAGGTCACGATATCGCCGGGGCGTTGCGCATTGCCGTCAGGCATGTTTTCGACAACGCCGATGGCGCCGACCACATTGACCTTGGCCTTGCGCGCGGCCAGCGCATGCATCAAGCCGACCACGCAGGCCGCGCCGCCCATGTCGCCCTTCATGTCCTCCATGCCGGCGGAGCCCTTGATCGAGATGCCGCCGGTATCGAAACAAACGCCCTTGCCCACGAAGGCAACCGGCTGCTCGCCTTTCTTGCCGCCGTTCCAGCGCATGATCACGGTGCGACCGGGCTGCGTCGATCCCTGGGAAACGCCGAGCAGCGCGCCCATGCCGAGCTTGGTCATCGCCTTGACGTCGAGAATCTCGACATCGACGCCGAGCTTGCGCAGCTGCGCGGCGCGCCGCGCGAATTCCACGGGATAGAGCACGTTCGGCGGCTCGTTGACGAGTTCGCGCGCCATGATGACGCCATCGACAATGTGCGCATTAGGGGCGAAGGCTTTTCGCGCGGCGGCGACATCGTCGACCGCGAGCGAAACCTCGGCGCGCACCGCGGCATCCTCGCCGTCCTTCTTTTTGGTCTTGTAACGATCGAATTTATAGGCACGCAGCCGCACGCCCGATGCCACCGCGACTGCCTGGTCGGGCGTCATCACGCCATCCGGCAATTCCGCCATGATCGTCACCGCCGTATTGCCGGCGAGCAGCTTGCCGGCCACCGCGCCGCCGAGCTTGAGAAAATCATTGTGCTTGATCGCCGACAGCTTGCCGGCGCCAACCACGATCAGACGGGAGGCCTTGAGACCTTCCGGCGCCAGAATATCGAGCGTCGAGCCGCTCTTTCCCTTGAACTGGCTGGTTTCCGCCGCGCGCTTGACGAGATCGGCTGACGTCCCCAGCCCCTTGCGCGTCGCCGCGCCGAATTTCAGCGTGTCGTCGCAAAAAACCACCAGAACCCCGCGCGGGGCGGTGGAAAACGGAACGAAGCCGACCTTGACGGCGTCGGACATGGGCAAATCCTCCAGGAATTCAGGGCTGTCGCTGGGTCGGGAACCGGCCAGGCGGTGTTTCGAATGATCTCATCGGCTGTGGCTGCACATCCGCGGGAAGCATGGTCTGGGGCACTATGGCCTGTCAGCCGCTGCACTGCCAAGCGTCCCCGTGGCTCATAAGCCACATAGCGCGAATTATTAACCATATAGCAAGGGTGCCATCGCACAGCCATTTTGTTGACGGATCAAAGGGATGGTAGTGAGAATGTGAGCCGGCAGGACAATCGCGGCACGACCATGGGGATCCCGTAACAGGGATTGGTCGTGAGCTGCGGTTTCGGCTCGCCAGGCGGGGATCGCGCAGTAACGATGGGGTCGATCGACAAGTATATTTTTCGAACGACGCTGGCGTCGTTTGCGTTGATTCTGGTGAGCCTCACAGGGGTGATCTGGATTACGCAGGCGTTGCGCGGCATCGACCTGATGACGAGCCAGGGCCAGACCATCGTCACCTTTCTCGGCATCACCAGCCTCGTCATCCCGGCGCTGGTGCTGATCATCGCGCCGATCGCGCTGATGATCGCGATCTCGCATACCCTCAACAAGCTCGCGACCGATTCCGAGATCATCGTGATGAATGCGGCCGGCCTCTCGCCGTTCCGGCTGTTTCTTCCATTCCTTTATGCCACCTGTGTGGTGTCGGTCATGGTTGCCTTCATTGCGGCCTACCTGGCGCCCGACGGCATGCGGCGCATCAAGCAGTGGGACGCCGAAATCACTGCCGACGTGCTTACCAACATTCTGCAGCCCGGCCGCTTTGCCTCGCTCGATCGGAACCTGACGATTCGTATTCGCGAGCGTCAGCCGGGTGGCGTGCTCGCCGGCATTTTCGTCGATGATCGCCGCGACCCCAAGGAACGCGTCACCATCATTGCGGACCACGGCACGATCCTGCGTAACGAGAGCGGTTCGTATCTGGTGCTGGAGGACGGAAACCTGCAGCGTTTCGAAGCCGGCAAGCGCGACCCGGCGCTGGTGGCTTTCGGACGTTACGCGTTCGACATGTCGAAATTCTCCAATAGCGGGCGCGACGTCACGCTGGGAATCCGCGAACGCTACATCTGGGAATTGCTGAAACCGTCTTATGAGGATCCGGTTTACCAGCAATTGCCCGGCCAGTTCCGCGCCGAATTGCACGACCGCTTCATGGCGCCGATCTATCCCTTCGCCTTCGCGGCGTTGACGTTCGCGTTTTTGGGAACACCGCGTACCACGCGGCAGAGCCGAAGTTTTGCCATCGGCGGTTCGATTTTCGCCGTGTTCGGACTGCGCATGGCGGGATTCGCCTGCTCGGTCGTGACGGTGAGGTCGCCCCTCGCGGCCGTTCTTCAATACCTGATGCTGTTCTTCGCGATCGGCGGCGGGGTGGCGATGATCCTGACGGGCACCGTGGTGGAACCGCCTGCTGCCCTGATGGAGGCGATCAGCCGATCGAACGAACGTATCCTGCGGCTCTTCGGACGACCGGCCGCAGCATGAGCATGATGACCAACACACTCGGGCGATATTTTGCCGGCCGCTTCGTGGTCTCGGCGGTCGGCGCGTTCGCGAGCATCTTCCTGCTGCTGGTACTGGTCGATTACATCGAAATGGTCCGCAAGACATCCGGACTGGTTTCGGTCTCCGCCATCACGGTGGCGAAAACGTCCATCTATCGGGTGCCGCAACTGCTCGAAAAAATGATGCCGTTCTGCGTCCTGATCGGTGCGATGACCTGCTATCTCGCGCTGTCGCGGCGGCTGGAACTGGTGGTGGCGCGCGCCGCCGGCGTTTCCGCCTGGCAGTTCATTGCACCGGCGCTGGCAAGCTCGATCGTGCTTGGGTTTCTGGCAACCGTTGCCTACAATCCGATGTCGGCCAATTTGCGCGAACTATCCAAGCGCATGGAGGCGGAACTGTTCGGCTCCGCGTCCGGCGGCGGAATCCAGGATGCATCCGGCTTCTGGCTCAACCAGGTCGGCATCGACGGCCAGTGGATCATCAACGCCGCCCGCAGCGAGCAGCAGGGCGTCCGACTCACCGGGCTCACGGTGTTCAAGTTCGATAACGACTTCCAGTTCAAGGAACGCATCGAGGCGCGCGAGGCGGGGCTCGAGGACGGCCGTTGGGCATTCAAATCAGCGCGCCGATTCTCCCTCACTGCGCCCCCGATTGATCAGGAAACCTTCTACATTCCGACCAGCCTGACCCCCGCCCAGGTCCGCAACAGTTTCTCTACCCCCGAAACCGTGTCTTTTTGGCAACTACCGTCCTATATCCGGTCTTCGGAAAGCTCGGGATTCGCGACCGCCGGGTACCGGTTGCAGTACCATAAGCTCATTGCACAGCCGTTTTTGCTGGCCGCCATGGTCATGTTGGCGGCCTCTGTGAGCCTGCGCTTCTTCCGTTTCGGCGGCGTGCAAAAGATGGTTTTGAGTGGCGTGGGAGCAGGCTTTCTGCTCTACGTTCTGTCGAAAGTAACCGAGGATTTGAGCAAGGCTGAGTTGATGCATCCGATCGCTGCGGCGTGGCTGCCTGTGTCTGTGGGTGGCCTCACCGGCTTTTTGGCCTTGCTGTACCAGGAGGACGGGTAGTGGCCGTTGTCGCCGCCCGCCAGGGAAGGTGGTCCGCGTTCCAGCGGCGCGCGCGCGTGCGCGGCTACTGGAGTCGCTTGTCCGCAGCCGGCGCCCCGGTTCTGGTGCTGGCCGCCGGGTTGATTCTGGCCGTCGCGCTCGACCTCGCGACCACGGCGCCCGCGTCGGCGCAGTCCTTCACCTATAATCCGCGCCCGCCCAAGCCAGCGCCACCCCGCCCCGCCAATGACGGCCAGATGCTCGTCCAGGCGGTCGAGGTCAATTACGACTACAACAATCAGCGGGTGTCGGCGGTCGGCAACGTGCAGATGTTCTTCAACGGCACCGGCGTCGAGGCCGACAGGGTCATCTACGATCAGAAGACCAAGCGGCTTCACGCCGAGGGCAACATCCGCATGACCGATGCGGAAGGCAAGATCACCTACGCCAACGTCATGGATCTCAGCGACGACTACCGCGATGGTTTCGTCGATTCGCTGCGTGTCGACACCGCCGACGCCACCCGAATGGCGGCGACGCGGATGGACCGCTCCAGCGGCAACTACACCGTTTTCGAGAACGGCGTTTATACCGCCTGCGCACCGTGCAAGGACGATCCGAAGAAGCCGCCGCTGTGGCAGGTCAAGGGCGCGCGCATCATTCACGACCAGACCGAGAAGATGCTGTACTTCGAGAACGCGCAGCTGGAATTCTTCGGCGTGCCGATGGCTTATCTGCCGTATTTTTCGACGCCCGATCCGACCGTGAAGCGCAAGACCGGATTCCTGATGCCGGGCTTCAGTTCGGTGACGGGCTATGGGTTCGGCGTCGAGACGCCGTTCTATTGGGCCATCGCTCCCGACTATGACGCGACTTTCAGTCCGCGTTTCACGACACGCCAGGGCGTGCTGTTGCAGGGCGAATTCCGCCAGCGCCTGATGAACGGATCCTATCAGATCCGCGGCTACGGTATTAACCAGCTCGACCCCGGCGTCTATGCCGGCCAGCCCGGCGACCGTAACTTCCGCGGCGGCGTCGAAACCAAGGGCCAGTTCGCGATCAGCGACAAATGGGTGTGGGGCTGGGACGGCGTCGTGCTGTCCGACTACTACTTCATGTCCGATTACCGGCTGGCCCAGTACCGCGATCCGCTGGGTTCGTTCCTGAGCTTGCCGACCGAAGCCATTTCGCAGCTTTACCTGACCGGCGTCGGCGACCGCAGCTTCTTCGACCTGCGCACGATCTATTACCTCAGCTTCTCGGGTAACCAGGACAAGGTTCCCGTCATTCACCCGGTCCTCGATTATTCGAACGTGGTCAACAGCCCGATCTTCGGCGGCGAGTTCAGCTACAAGACCAACCTGACCAGCCTGACGAGAAACACCGCGGCGTTCGACCCGATTACGACGGTGGCCAACACCGCGGGCCTGTGTCTGAACGTGTCGGCCGATCCGCTGGCCCGGATGCCCAACGCCTGCCTGCTCCGCGGCGTACCCGGCACCTACACGCGCGCTACCGTCGAGGCGCAGTGGCGGAAGTCGTTCACCGATCCGATCGGCCAGATCTGGACGCCGTTTGCCATCGTCCGCGCCGATGCGATCGACGCCTCGATTTCGAACCAGCCGGGCGTTTCGAATTTCCTCCCGGTCGGCGATACGCAAGCGCTGCGCGTGATGCCGACCGTCGGCCTCGAATACCGCTATCCCTTCATCAACGTTCAGCCCTGGGGCTCCACCACGATCGAGCCGATCGCCCAGATCATCGTTCGTCCCAATGAAACCTATGCCGGCAGACTGCCCAACGAAGACGCCCAGAGCATGGTGTTCGACGCCAGCAACCTGTTCTCGGTCGACAAGTTCTCCGGCTACGACCGCGTCGAAGGCGGCGGCCGCGCCAATGTCGGCGTCCAGGCCACCACGCAATTCGACCGCGGCGGTTCAGTCAATGTGCTGTTCGGTCAATCCTACCAGCTGTTCGGCCTGAACTCGTACGCGGTCGCGGACGTGACCAATACCGGCGTTGCTTCCGGGTTGCAGAATACGCGATCCGATTATGTCGCACGCGTCAATTATTCGCCCAACAGGACCTACACGGTCAGCGCACGCGCCCGCGTGGACGAAGCCACGCTCGACGTCAATCGTTTCGAGGCCGAAGGCCGCGCCAGCTTCGACCGCTGGTCGGTCAGCCTCATGTACGGCAATTACGCGGCGCAACCGCAACTCGGTTACCTGACACGCCGCGAGGGATTGCTCGGCAGCGGATCGATCAAGGTCGCCACCAACTGGGTGGTGACCGGAGCCGCCCGGTGGGACCTTGAAGCCAACAAGATCAATCAGTACGTCGTCGGCGCTGGCTATGTCGACGACTGCTTCGTGCTGGCTGCCAACTACGTGACGTCCTACAACTATTCGGCGGGCACCTTGCCGCCGGTGCTCAGTCACGCGTTCATGTTCCAGATCGGCCTGCGGACGCTTGCGACCACGGCCTCAACGAGCAGCGCCGCCGGCATACGATAGAATCGGATCCGACGTCGCCGGACCGTTGCCGCCGTCGCGGATCCAGTTCCAACCGGGTTGATACAGCGAAGATGATCATGACGAGCCACACGCACTCCCACCGCCTTCGCTCGCTCGTGCTGGGTTGCACCGCGGCGCTGCTTTTGATGGCCGGCGGGTCGCCGCTGCAGGCGCAGAGCGTGGCCGTCATGGTCAACGGCGAACCCATCACCAATTACGACATCGAACAGCGCGGCAAGCTGAACTCCCTGACCACGCGCAAGGCACCGGTCCGCCAGGAAGTGATCAACGAATTGATCGATGAAAAGGTGAAGATCAGGGAAGGCAAGAAATTCGGCGTCGAGCCGACCTCTACCGATGTCGATCAGTCCTATGCGCAGATGGCTTCGCGGATGCGCATGCCCGCCGAACAGCTCGACAAAACTCTCGGGAGCCAGGGCATTCGCCCCGACACGCTGAAGTCGCGTTTGAAGGCCGATCTCGTCTGGACCAGCCTGGTCCGCGGGCGCTTCAAGGGCAGCCTGCAGGTCGGCGAGAAGGACGTCGCCGCCGCCGCTCAGGCCGCAGGCACCGAGAAGCTCGAGACCGAAGCCTTTGAATATCAGCTGCAGCCCGTCGTGTTGATCGTCCCGAAAGGATCAGCCCCCGCCCTGCTCGAGGCACGACGCAAGGAGGCCGAAGCGCTGCGTAGCCGGGTGCAAACCTGCGAAGAGGCCAATGCCCTGTTCAAGTCCATGCAAAATGCCACGATACGCGCCGTCGTGACCAAGACATCGGCCGACCTGCCGCAGGTGCTACGCGATGTGCTCGACAAGACCCCGATCGGCCATCTGACCGCGCCCGAGCAGACCAAGGCGGGCATCGAGATGGTGGCGCTGTGCGGACGCAAGCCGACCACCGTCGACACGCCGAAGAAACGGGAAATCCGCGACAAGATGTTTGTCGAGAAGTACGAGGCCAAGTCGAAATCCTATCTGCGGGAAGTCCGCAAATCCGCGATGATCGAATACCGTTGATGCATGGCAAAGCCCCTCGCGCTGACCTTAGGTGAACCCGCGGGTATCGGGCCCGACATCACGATCAAGGCGTGGCTGCGCCGCGATGAACTGGAGCTGCCGGCATTCTATCTGGTTGGCGATCGCGACTCCGTCGGCAGGCGAGCGGAAATTCTCGGACTGAAGGTTGAACTCGCCGACGTCAGGCCTGAGGACGCGACCGCGGCATTCGCCGACGCACTGCCGGTGGTGGCTACCGGCCAGGCCGCCACGGCGCGGCCGGGCCAGCCCGACGGCAGCAGCGCGCAGGCGGCGCTGGCATCGATTCGTCAGGCGGTTGCCGATGTCGCCGCCGGCCAGGCAAGCGCCGTTGTCACCAACCCGATTGCCAAGAGCGTGCTCTACCGCGCCGGCTTCCGGCATCCCGGCCATACCGAATTTCTGGCCGAACTCGCGGCAAGCGGCGGCCGCACGCCACAGCCGGTGATGATGCTGTGGTCGCCGACCCTCGCCGTCGTGCCCGTGACCATCCATCTTTCGCTGCGCGAGGCGATCGCGCAGCTGTCGAGCGAATTGATCGTCAGCACGGCCCGCATCGCGGTGGCGGATCTGAAAGCCCGCTTCGGCCTTACCCAACCGCGCCTCGCGGTGTCCGGGCTCAATCCGCACGCCGGCGAAGACGGCTCGCTCGGCCTCGAGGACCAGACCATCGTGGCGCCGGCGATCGAAATCCTGCGCCATGAAGGCATCGACGCGCGGGGACCGTTGCCGGCCGACACCATGTTCCACGCCGCCGCGCGCAGCACCTATGATTGCGCGATCTGCATGTATCACGATCAGGCGCTGATCCCGATCAAGACCATTGCCTTCGAGGACGCGGTCAACGTCACGCTGGGACTGCCGTTCATCCGCACCTCGCCGGACCATGGCACCGCGTTCGACATTGCCGGCAGCGGCCGCGCCAATCCGTCGAGCCTGATCGCGGCGCTGCGGCTGGCCGCCCGGATGGCGGCGGCACGGCCGGCATGAGCGCGATCGACGATCTGCCGCCGCTCCGCGACGTCATTCGTCAGCATGACCTCTCGGCGCGCAAATCGCTCGGACAGAATTTCCTGCTCGACCTCAACCTCACCGCGCGGATCGCGCGCGCGGCGGGTCCGCTGGAAGACGCCACGGTCATCGAGATCGGTCCCGGCCCCGGCGGGCTGACGCGCGCGCTGCTGGCGCTGGGAGCGCGGCGCGTCATCGCGGTGGAGCGCGACGCGCGTGCGCTGGCGCCGCTGGAAGAGATCGCCAGGCGCTATCCGGGACGGCTGGAGATCATCTGCGCCGACGCGCAAACGTTCGACCCGCGGCCATTGCTCGGCGGCGCGAGAGCTAAAATCGTCGCCAACCTGCCCTACAATATCGCGACCCCGCTGCTGATCGACTGGCTGTCGATCGAGCCGTGGCCGCCCTGGTACGACGTGATGGTGCTGATGTTCCAGCGCGAGGTGGCCGAGCGCATCGTCGCGCGCGAGAATGACGAGGCCTATGGACGGCTCGCGGTGCTCGCGAACTGGCGCGCCGAGACCAGGATCCTGTTCGACATTTCACCGGCCGCGTTCGTGCCGCAGCCCAAGGTGACCTCATCGGTGGTGCGGTTGACGCCGCGCAAGACGCCGGAAACGTGCGACCGCCGGGCGCTCGAGCAGGTAGCGGCGGCAGCCTTTGGTCAGCGGCGCAAAATGCTGCGGCAGAGCCTCAAATCCCTCGCCGTCGATCCAGCCCGGCTGGCCGCCGCGGCCGAGGTCGATCTGACCCGGCGCGCCGAGACCGTTCCGGTCTCCGGCTTTGTTGCCATGGCCCGCGAATTGATAAATATACGCCTGACAAAATCGTCCTGAAGGAGAGAAACGCCATGGCGCTGATGAAACGACAGTCATTGGTCAAATTCGATGCGCCGCTGTGCGAAACCATCGTCGACACGCCGAAGCCGCAAGGCAAAGAGGTGCTGGTCCGCATCGAGCGTTGCGGGCTGTGCCATTCCGATCTGCACATCCAGGACGGTTATGCAGACCTCGGCGGCGGCAAGAAGCTCGATACCACGCGCGGCATGACGCTGCCGTTCACGCTGGGACACGAGATCGCCGGCGTGGTCGAGGAAACCGGCGCCGATGTTGCCAACGACCTGATCGGAAAAAAGGTAGCCGTCTTTCCGTGGATCGGCTGCGGCCAGTGCCGCGACTGTCTCAATGGCGATGAAAATCTCTGCGCCAAGCAGCGGTTTCTCGGCGTTTCCATCGACGGCGGTTTCGCCAGCCATGTGCTGGTGCCCGACGCCAAATATTTGCTGGATTACGATCCGCTGCCGGTCAATCAGGCCGCGACCCTGATGTGCTCCGGCGTCACCGCCTATGGCGCGCTGAAGCGGCTGGTCGACCGGCCGCGACAGCGCAACCTGTTGCTGATCGGCCTCGGCGGCGTCGGCATGATGGGACTGTCGTTCGCGCAGGCGATGTTCAAGCAGCCGATTTCGGTGGCGGACCTCAGCCCCGCCGCGCGCGAGGCCGCGCTGAAGAACGGAGCCAGTGTCGCCTATGATCCTTCTGAAGCCGACATCGCCAAACGCATCGTCAAGGAAACCGAAGGCGGTTTTGATGCGGTGGTGGATTTTGCCGGCAACGAGAAATCGATGGCCTTTGCAGTTGCCGCAGTGGCGCGCGGCGGCAAGATCGTCGTCTCCGGATTGATGGGCGGCAATTTCAGCCTGCCCATGGTGCAGTGGATCTACAAGCGCATGACCATCGAGGGCTTCATGGTCGGAACCCTGGCCGAAGGCAGGGAACTGATGGCGCTGGCGCGCGCCGGCAAGATCAAGCCGACGCCGATGAAGGAAGAGCCGATGGGCGAGGTCCAGAAATGGATCGACGAGTTGCGGGCCGGCAAAGTCGTCGGGCGCATCGTGCTGAAGAACTGATTTGGCTGGCCGGGCGGCGCTTTTCGCGGTGCCCGCCGGGTGCTAGTCTGCTCCCGATATATTTGGGGATGCATTGAGGATGCGCCGACCGGTTGATTTCAGGACTCTAAAACTTGCAGCGCTAACCGCGCTGCTGCTGGCGGTTTTTGCCGGTTCCGCCATGGCGGAGAAACGCATCGCGCTGGTGGTCGGCAATACCGCCTACCAGAACATCACGCGACTCGACAATCCGAGGAACGACGCGAAGCTGATGGCCGACACGCTGTCGAGCCTTGACTTCGTGCTGATCGGTGGCCGCGCCCAGCTCGACCTCGACAAGCCAGCGCTCGATACCGCCGTGCAAAACTTTGGCCGGCAAATCCAGGGCGCCGACGTGGCGCTGTTCTACTATGCCGGTCATGGCGTTCAGGTCAGCGGTTCGAATTATCTGGTGCCGGTCAGCGCCAATCCGACCCGTGAGGCGGACGTCGACTTCCAGATGGTGGACGTCAATCTCGTGCTGCGCCAGATGCAGGGTTCCGGCACCCGGCTCAACATGGTGATCCTCGATGCCTGCCGTAACAATCCGTTCGGCGCCCGCGGATTGCGCGCGTCCGATGGCGGCCTTGCCCAAATGCGGGCGCCGGAGGGAACCCTGATTTCCTACGCGACGCAGCCCGGCAGCGTCGCCCAGGATGGCAGCGACGGCCACAGCCCCTATACCAGGGCCCTGGCGGCGACCATTCGGAAGGCCGGGCTCGACATCTTTCAAACCTTCAACCAGGTCGGGCTCGCCGTAAAACGCGAGACCGGCGGATCGCAACAGCCCTGGGTGTCGTCGTCGCCGATCGACGGTACCTTCTATTTCGTAGCGCCGGTAGCAGCGGCCTCGCCGCAGGTAGCCGTTGCGCCGCCGCGGCTGTCCACGCTGCGTCCGGACCCCGACCGAATCCCGATCAAGGATGCCGCGCTGCTGCGGGAACTGAGCGATCGGCTCTTTGAACGCAACTTCGATCCGGAGCCGCTCGACAGCAGCAATGGCATGAAAGTCGCGATCGCCAAGTTCCAGGAAAAGAGCAGCATGACGCCGACCGGCGAAGCCACCGAGGGCGTGCTGACGCGGCTGCGAAAAATGGAAGACCTGAAACCGTGGGGATCGATCGTCTATGGTCCCGACAGCGACAAATGGGGCATCGCCTGGAACCACGCATCGCGAAAGGCCGCGATTGAGGATGCGCGCTCGAACTGCGGCGCGGGCAAATGCCCGATTGAATTGAGCTTTTACGGAACGAGGTGCGGAGCCTTCGCGATTTCAGGAAAGTCATGGTCATTGGTGGCGCGCGATACCGTCGAGAGGGCCAAGGACGCGGCGCTTGACGAATGCGGCAAGACTGGCAAGTCTTGCCGCATTATCGGGGCTGCCTGTGCCGACGGCTCCGGCCGCTGAATAGATATCGATCATTGGACATGATGCCGATGCCAAATCCCATTCGACGTCAGATCCAAATTGCGCTTCTCTGCGCCCTCGCCGTTGCGATCGATCCCGCCACCGCGTTCGCGCAATCCGGCAGTGCCGGCGGCAGCATCGGCAATGACGAAAAATCCGTGTCCGGTTCACGGCAGGCGCCGCGGTCGGTCGAGACTGAAAAGCCGGCGCGGCGCAGCAAGCCCAAAGCCGACCAACCGCGCCGCGCCTCACGAAAAAGTGGCGGAGACGGTGGCGGTGGCGGTGGCAATTTCGACGGAGCGTGGGTGGCCCATTCCGTGGGTACGACTTGCGGCGCCAGTACCGAGAGATTTGTCGTCACCGGCGGCAGGATCGCGGGAGAGCTCAGTTCCGGCCAAATCAGTCCAAACGGCTCGACGAGGTCAGGCGGATCCGCCTCAGGTTTGAGCTGGAACAGTTCGGGCCGTTTTTCGGGCCGCAGCGGCTCGGGGACATTCGTGCGATCGGACGGTTGTACCGGACGATGGACGGCGTCGAAACAGTAACCGACTTGATCGATTTAGGCCCGCGCCCGAGGGCGTAAGCCCAGCCTAAATTAAACCCTGCCCGCTCCGGAATTGCGGCTCATTGCCACCCAAGTCTTTGCCGACACAGGGAGCGTGAAGCGTCGCGTATCATCCCCGGAGATGAAGATGTCCCGTCGAACCGTGAAATTCGTGTCCGCCGTTTTCGCAAGCCTGCTTGCCGGAACCCTGGTCGCTACTGTGTCGCACGGCGCGCCGGCCGAGGCCGAAAGATGTCTCACCGGACCGAAAGGCGCGCCGCCCGCGGGCGGCCATTGGTATTATCGCATCGACCGCGCCACCAAGCGCGCCTGCTGGTACATCGGCGACACCAAGGAAAAAATCGCGCGCGCCACGCCGGAAACGCCGTCGCCGGCCAATTCCGCTTCACCGCCGCACAGCGCCAAGACGCAACCTTCGATCGCCAACGCGCGCGCCGAATTGCCGTTGCCGCCATCGCGCGTCGAGCAGGAAACCAGCGTTTTCACTGCGCCGCGTCCGCTGGCGACGGTCGCCGGCGCGATCAGCCCGGACCACGGCCGGCGTGCAAACGCCGACGATGCCGGCGCCCACAGATCGGTCGTTGCTTCGCGTTGGGTTGAACTGGCGGATAGCAGCAGGCCGGCCAGCCCCGAACCGTCCGCGGACAATTCCGCACCGGCAAATTCCGCCACCGCGCCTGCGGCTTCCCGCGCCGCGCCAACAGCTTCCAAGACCACGCCCAGGAACGCGCCACCAGCTGTCGTGGCCGCGCTCCCGCTTGCCGCCGCGGACGCATCGTCAACCGAAAAGCCGAGCGGCTCGGTGCAGATGCTGCTGATCGCCATCTTTGGTGCACTGGCGCTCGCGGGCTTGCTGGCGAGCGCGATTTTCAGGCTCAGTGGCCGGAACAACAGTCGCGTCGACCGGCGCGTGAACTGGGATTCGGTCCGGACCGATCGCCCGTCGCTATCGGATGAGGCACGAGCCGTCAGATCGATGCGGGAACCCGACCTGCTGCCGCAGGATAGTCTTCCCCGCGAACTGCACGCGGCGGACGATCCGGACGAACGGATCGCGCCAATGCTCTCGCGGCTGCCGCGAGGGGCCGCGACCTGACGCCTATTTTTCCAGCTGCTGCTGCAGGGCGCGCACGAACTCGGTCAGGCCGACCCGTCGCAGGCGCTTGAGCCGCTCCGCCTTGAGGATCGATTGAACCTCGGCGAAGGCTTCATTGAGGTCGTGATTGACGACGATGTAGTCATATTCAGCCCAGTGGCTGAGCTCATGACTGGCACGGTCCATGCGGCCGCGGATGACTTCGTCGGAATCCTGCGCACGGGTATGGAGCCGTTTCTCGAGGTCCGCGGCCGACGGCGGCAGAATGAACACGCTGACGACGTCGATCCCGGCCTTCTCGCGCAATTGCTGGGTGCCCTGCCAATCGATATCGAACAGCACATCCCGTCCTGACGCCAACGCCGCTTCGACCGGCGCGCGCGGCGTGCCGTAGCGATTGTCGAACACCGGTGCCCATTCGAGCAGCTCGTTCCGCTTCACCATCTGTTCGAAACCGGGCGCATCGACGAACAGATAATCGCGGCCTTCGACTTCGCCCGGCCGCATCGGCCGGGTCGTCGCCGAAACCGACATTTGCAGATCGGGCATTCGTTCGAGCAGCATGCGCGACAGCGTGGTCTTGCCGGCGCCCGACGGCGACGACAGCACGAACATCAGTCCGCGCCGCTCAACTCCGTCAAAGCTGTGGCCGCCAGCCATCATGATCACTCCAGGTTCTGAACCTGTTCGCGGAATTGCTCGACCACGTTCTTCATCTCGAGGCCGGTATTGGTCAATTCGAGATCATTCGACTTGGAGCAGCAGGTGTTGACCTCGCGGTTGAATTCCTGCGCCAGAAAATCGAGCCGTCGTCCGACCGGTCCGCCCTTGCCGATCATCTCGCGGGCTTGCGAGATATGCGAGGCGATACGATCGAGCTCTTCGCGAATATCGGCCTTGGCGGCGATCATGATCGCTTCCTGATTGAGCCGGTCGGGATCGAAGCGGTCCGAAGTATCGAGCAACGCCGCGATCTGCTCGGCGAGCCGGGCCCGGATCGCCTCGGGCTTGCGGCCGGGCGCGGCTTCGGCCTTTTTGGCCAGACGCTCGATCTCATCCATCCGTTGCGACAGGATCTGTCCGAGCGTAACGCCCTCACGGCGCCGCATCTCGAGCAGGTCGGTCAGCGCCTGCTCGAACGCGATGGCGGCAGCCGCCTTCGCGGCCTTGTCCTCGACCTCGTTGCTTTCCGGCTCGACCACCTCGATGACGCCCTTGATCGACAACAGCCCGTCAATGCTCGGCGCCACCGCATCGATCCTGCCGGAGAGCTCATGGGCTACCTTGACGATCGACGCCAGCACGTCCTCATTGATACGGATGGTGGAGACTGCGTTGGTCCGCTTGACGCTCAAATTGGCATAGACGGTGCCGCGTGACAGCACTTCGCCGGCGCGCTTCTTGGCCAGCGCCTCGAGTTCGTCCCAGCCGGGCGGCAACCGCATGCGGAGGTCAAATCCCTTGGCGTTGACCGACTTCAATTCCCATTCGAACGTGTAGGGGCCGCTGGCGCCGTGGCTACGGGCAAAGCCGGTCATGCTCGACAACGCCATCGTTTGAATTTCTCCGGTAGTGCACGGGTGGGATTCGCAGCAGGAACTGCGACATTAAAACGTTTTCGGCCAAAGTGGAATTCGGCTCCGGCGCGGAAACGGCGCTAGCGCTGAACCACCGGGGGCGTCGTCGTCGATTGCGCCGCGCCCTGCCGGGCAGGAGCGGCCGGAGGAGCGGCGCGCACGGGCTTCTTCGGCGCGGCCGGCCTGGTCGTCGTGGCCGTGGGATTGGTATCGGCCGGCGCTCCGGCCGCGGCCGGCTGGGCCTCCTCGGCTGGTGGTTCGACGGTGTCGTTCTGGATCTGCTTTTCCAGCGCGCGCAACTTGACGACGTTCTTCTGATGCTGGTCGTAGGTTTCGGTAAAGGTGTGGCCGCCGGTGCCGTCAGCAACGAAGAACAGATCGCGCGTGCGCGCCGGATTGGCCGCGGCCTCCAGCGAGGCGCGACCGGGATTGGCGATCGGTCCGGGCGGCAGGCCCTCGATCACGTAGGTGTTGTAGGGCGACGGTTGCTGGATTTCAGAGCGCTTGATCGGCCGGCCCAGCGTTCCCTTGCCGCCGACCAGCCCGTAGATGATGGTCGGATCGGACTGCAGCTTTATTTTTTGCCGCAACCGGTTGACGAACACCGCGGCGACACGGCTGCGCTCGTCTGCCTTGCTGGTTTCCTTCTCGATGATCGAAGCCAGCGTCACCAGTTGCTCCGGCGACTTGACCGGAATCTCCGGATTACGGCGTTCCCAGATTTCCGCCAGCACGCGTTTCTGGGCCTGCTGCATGCGCTGGATCACCTGTTCGCGCGTGGTGCCGCGCGGAAATTTATAGGTCTCCGGCAGCAAGGTGCCTTCGCGCGGCATTTCACGGGGCGTGCCGGTGAAGATATCGTTGTCGTTCAGGCGGGCGAGGATCTGTTCCGAAGTCAGCCCTTCGGCAATCGTCACGGCGTGCTGCACCACCTTGCCTTCGACGATGGTGCCGATGACGTCGCGCAGGCTGGCGTGCTTCTGGAACGAATATTCGCCGGGCTTCAGTTCCGAGCTTGCCTTCAGCGCGAATACACCGCCGATGAAGGCCCAGGGATTGACGTCGATCACGCCTTCGCGCTGCAGCACATCGGCAATGTCCCGTTTTCCGGCCCGCGCCGGAATGTTGACGATCTTGTCTTCCTTCAGCGGACCCGCCGCCTCGATCAACTGCTTGCCATAGACGTAGGCGGCGGCGCCGCCGATCATCACCACCAGCACAACGGTAATGATGGCGTTACCGACAATGACGAACGGATTGCGGGCGCGCTCCGACCGCTTCGGCGGCGGCGGAACCTGCTCGGGCTCCAGCGCGGCGCGCGGACTACGGGGCGAAATGGGCGGCCTCTCACTCATCGATGCAACCTGAATCCTGTCGGTTTGATCGTGGCCTGGCAAATCACAGCCATGCCAATGGCATACGCCCATGTATCTTGTAGTTCAGGGCATCTTATAGTTTAGAGCGCGACCGGACGCAAAACCGGCGTCCGGTTTTGCTGTTTACACCCTGGCGTTATCGCGGAATGCGGCGAAACGGTGGAGTCGTTCTAATTACGGGCTAATTAGTCACCCGCTGCACGATCACGGATGCGTTGGTGCCCCCGAAACCGAACGAATTCGACAGCGCAACATTGATCTGCCGCTTGCGCGGGGTTCGCGGCACGAGGTCGATTGCCGTTTCCACCGACGGGTTGTCGAGATTGATGGTCGGCGGGGCGACGTTATCGCGAATCGCCAGGATGCTGAAAATCGTCTCGATCGCGCCGGCGGCACCGAGCAGGTGCCCGGTCGACGATTTGGTCGACGACATCGACACCGTGGAAGCGGCGTTGCCCAACAACCGCTCCACCGCGCCGAGCTCGATTTCGTCGCCGACCTGCGTCGAGGTGCCGTGCGCATTGATGTAGTCGATGTCGGAAGCGCTGATTCCGGCGCGCTTCATCGCCGCACTCATGCTGCGGAATGCGCCATCGCCGTCGGGTGACGGCGATGTGATGTGATAGGCGTCACCGGACAGCCCGTAGCCGATCACCTCGGCATAGATCCTGGCGCCGCGGTTTTTCGCGTGCTCGTATTCCTCCAGCACCAGGATGCCGGCGCCCTCCCCCATCACGAAGCCGTCGCGGTCCTTGTCGTAGGGACGCGATGCCTTTTCCGGGGTCTCGTTGAAGCCGGTCGACAGCGCGCGCGAGGCGCAAAATCCCGCCATCGACAGCCGGCAAATCGGCGATTCCGTGCCGCCCGCTACCATGACATCGGCATCGCCGAGCGCGATCAGCCGGCTGGCATCACCGATCGCATGCGCGCCGGTCGAACAGGCGGTGACCACCGAATGGTTGGGACCCTTGAGGCCGTGCTCGATCGACACATAGCCCGAAGCCAGATTGATCAGGCGGCCGGGAATGAAGAACGGGGACACCTTGCGCGGGCCGCGCTCCTTCAGCAGCAACGCGGTATCGGCAATGCCCGACAGGCCGCCGATCCCGGAGCCGATCATGGTGCCGGTGGCGCAGCGCTCCTCTTCGGTAGAGGGATGCCAATTGGCGTCATCGAGCGCCTGACGCGCGGCACACATGGCGAAGATGATGAAATCATCGACCTTGCGCTGATCCTTCGGCTCCATCCACTGGTCGGGATTGAAGGTGGCGCCGGTGCCGTCGCCGCGTGGAATCACGCAGGCGATCCGGCTGGTCAGATCGGACACGTCAAACGTGTCGATCTTCCTGGCCCCGCTCTCGCTGTTGAGGATGCGCTTCCAGGTCGGCTCGACGCCACAGCCGAGTGGCGTAACCATGCCGAGGCCCGTGACGACAACCCGCCTCATATCCAGCACTCCAGCCCAGTAGTCGCGGCCGACAACAAGAAACCGGTGGACCGCTTGACCACGGCCCGTCCGGCTTCGTCAGCACCGCGTGGAGCGTCAGCTCTTCGCGTTTTTTTCAAGAAATTTCGTGGCGTCGCCGACGGTCAAAATCGTCTCAGCGGCGTCGTCGGGAATCTCGCAACCGAATTCCTCTTCGAACGCCATCACCAGCTCGACCGTATCGAGGCTGTCCGCGCCGAGGTCGTCAATGAAGCTCGCGGCATCGACCACTTTTTCGGGTTCAACACCAAGGTGTTCGACCACAATCTTCTTAACTCGCTCGCCAATCTCACTCATCGTTCAACCTCGTGCTTGTTCCATGTGACCCGTCGTCCCCAAGACGCTACGAACCATCATGGTCGTTAAACTTCCTTCGCAATCGCGCATCGTCTTGATTTGCCCCGTCATGTCAGACGAAGGCCCGGCGAACGACGGCAGGCTCCGCCCCGCCAATATACAGGGATTCAAATTCCTGCAATGGCGTTCTTTGCCCATCCGATAGTGGTTCGGTTATCATACTTCCCAAGCCTTGACTACAAAGCCTTGACTACAAGCCTCGATGACAGCCGGAAACCACCTCCGCAACGCGGAAGGGCCGGTAACCGGTTCAAAACATGGCCATTCCGCCATTGACGTGAATCGTCTGTCCGGTCACGTAAGCGGCTTCGTTGGAGGCAAGATAGACCGCCGCGGCGGCGATATCTTCGGGCGTTCCCAGCCGCGCCGCAGGCACTTTCGACAGGATGGTTTCGCGCTGCTTGTCGTTGAGCGCATCGGTCATCGGCGTCTTGATAAATCCGGGCGCGATGCAGTTGGCGGTGACGTTGCGCTTGGCATATTCCGCCCCCAGCGTCTTGATCATGCCGATCAGCCCGGCCTTCGACGCCGTGTAGTTGCCCTGGCCCGGATTGCCGGTGACGCCGACGATTGAGGTGATGGCGATGATGCGGCCGAACCGCTTGCGCATCATCAGCTTGGTCGCGGCGCGGGTGAGGCGGAACGTCGAGGTCAGATTGACCTTGATGACCTCGTCCCAGTCCTCATCGCGCAACTGCACGAACAAATTGTCCCGGGTGATGCCGGCATTGGCAACGAGGATATCGACCTGCCCCATCGCCGCCTCGGCCGCCGGCACCAGCGCCTCGACTTCGGCGCTGTCGGAGAGGTTGCAGGGCAGCACGTGAACGCGCTCTCCCAACTTGCCGGCGAGCGTGTCCAGCACCTCACGCCGCGTTCCGGAAATGGCCACCGTCGCGCCCTGGGCGTGCACCGCCCGGGCGATCGCGTTACCGATGCCGCCGGTCGCGCCGGTGACGAGCGCCGTCCTGCCAGTCAAATCGAACATCAATATCTCCTCTCGGCCACCAGCTAATGCGATGCCGCCAATGCGTCCCTGGCGCCGGCGATATCGCCGGGTCCGCCCACTGAAATTCCGACCGCGCCGTCGGCGATGCGCTTGACCAGCCCGCTCAGCACCTTGCCGGAGCCGATCTCGAAAAATCGCGTGACCCCGTGGCTGGCCATGTATGCCACCGATTCGCGCCAGCGCACGGTGCCGGTCACTTGTTCGATCAGGCGGCGGCGAATCTCGTCCGGATCGGTGATCGGCGCGGCCAGCACGTTCGAGACCAGCGGCGAAGCCGGTGGCCGGATCGTGACGCCGGCAAGCGCCTGCGCCATCGCCTCGGCCGCCGGCTGCATCAGGCGGCAATGGAACGGCGCCGACACCGGCAGCAGCATGGCGCGCTTGGCGCCCTTTGTCTTCGCGATCTCGAGCCCGCGCTCGACCGCGGCCTTGTCACCGGAAATGACGACCTGGCCGCCGCCATTGTCGTTGGCGGCCTGACAGACCTGGCCCTGGGCGGCCTCCTCGGCGACGGCTACCGCGGCCTCATAATCGAGCCCGAGCAGCGCCGCCATGGCGCCGGTCCCCACCGGCACCGCCTTCTGCATGGCAAGGCCCCGGATCCGCAGCAGGCGCGCGGTGTCGCTGATGCTGAAGCTGCCGGCCGCCGCCAGCGCGGAATATTCGCCGAGCGAATGGCCGGCGACGAAGGCGGCATCGCGTCCGACCGAGAAGCCGGCTTCGGTTTCCAGCACCCGCAGGGTGGCGAGCGAGACCGCCATCAGCGCGGGCTGGGCATTCTCGGTGAGCTGCAGGGTTTCGGCCGGGCCGTCCCAGATGATGGCGGTCAGTTTCTCGCCCAGCGCCGCATCGACCTCGTCGAAAACCGCGCGCGCCGCCGGAAAAGCCTCCGCCAGCGCCTTGCCCATGCCGACCGCCTGGGAGCCCTGCCCCGGAAAGGTGAATGCTGCCGTCATCGGCCCCTCTGAACGTTCCAAATCCCTGAAGTTGAGCCGAAAGACACCGAGCGCGACCATGCTGTCAAGCCAGCCGACCTGCAGGGGTGGATCCGGACACCTTGGGTCGGGCCTGCGCTTTGCGGCCACCCGCCAATTGTTACCCGAAAGCCAGTAAATAGCCTGAGAAACCCCGCTGCCGGGCACGCAATGTTAACGCTCACACCAATCGAGCAATTTTCTTAAGAAGCATGCAGGGACATCCGCCTTAAACGGATCGGTATCGCTCGGACTTGAAACCTCATGTCGCCAGAACCGGACCGCCAACAGACCCAGTCGATGCCTCCGGAATTTCGGGGGGGCGGGGCGTTTCGCGGCTTTACCAATTGGCTAGTCTCCAGTTCCCAGGCACAAGCTCCCGATATTCAGAGACGGCTGCTCTATCAAAGCCTGACGAGGTCACCGACCCTGATCGTATCGATCATGTCAACTTCGCTGCTGGCCGGAATCGCGGTGTTCGTTACCGCCGCACTCTGGGCTTATATGTGGCTGCTGGCGGAACTGGTTCTCGGCTGCGTCAGGATTCTTGCAATGAGCCGTTTCGTCAAAGCCGAGGCTTCGGGAGAGAACGCAGACAACCTCGTTCCGATCTGGGCCGGGCTCACTTCCTTTATCGTGATGTCCGCCGGCGCCAGTCGAAGCGTCATATCGGGCGAATGGCCGCTGATCCTAATGTCGGGAATGAGCCTTGCCATTTTGATCGGTGCAGTCTCATCGCGCAACGCGGGCACACCGCGCTACGCTTTCCTGCTGATCTGCATCCTTACGGTGCCGTTTTCACTGGCGACGCTCGCCTCGCCAATCCCCAATCTGTTTCTGACCGCTATTCAGCTACCCCTGTTTGCCTGCGGCCTGATCTTCGTGATGTTTCGGAATTACGAGGTGTTGCTCAACTTCCATCATTCCGAGCGAGAAAATCACCGACTGGCCCACGACGACCAGCTCACGGGGTTGCCGAATCGCTTCATGAACCTGAAGCGGTTCGACGAACTGCTTGCTGCTCTGGTTTCGGCGCCGGACAAGAAGCAAGATGGTTTTACCGTGTTCTGTCTCGATCTCGATGGCTTCAAGGATGTCAACGACCGGTTCGGACATGCCGCGGGGGATGCCGTTCTGGTTGCCCTTGCGGGCCGCCTCCGCGACAGCGTTCGCGTCCAGGACTTCGTATCCCGAATTGGCGGGGATGAATTCACAGTTCTGCTGCCGGCGACCTCCGCCGCGGACGCCGCCGTGATTGCCGAACGCATCATCGCCCGTGTCGCGAAGCCTTTCGACATCGGCTGGGGTGTGCCGGTCCGGATCGGCATCAGCATAGGCAGCGCGTCCGCTCCGCTGGATGGCGAAACCGCTGATGTACTGATGCGATCGGCCGACCAGGCCATGTACGCGGCCAAAAGGCTTGGAAAAGGCCTGTTTGTTGCCTGCGGCGCGCTGCCGACGGAGGTGACGGAACTTGCACCCTCGGCCGAGTCCGACGCCCGAATTGACCGGATCGGGCGTGAACCGGCAGCCGCCCACAGGCGCCACTTTCCCTTGCCATTGCGCTCAAAATCCTTATAAACCGCAGCATCCGTGGATCCCGGCCGGGAGCTGAACGGACGGTCTCAGCAATTTCACCTTCCAGGCGATCTTGATGCGGCAGGGCCAGTCGGTCCGTCGTCCCGTGCTTCCGCCTTCTGAGCTTTACCCCGAGTCCTTTCCGAAGGTCTCGAAGGGCTTGCCGCCGGGAACCGCGCCAACATTAGGAAAGGACACCCATGCCTCTTTATGAGCATGTTTTTCTCGCGCGTCAGGATGCGAGCACCCAGCAGGTCGAAGAACTGACCACCCAGATGACCGGCATCGTCGAAGGTCTCGGCGGCAAGGTCGTCAAGATGGAAAGC
>JBBQUA010000065.1:0-23925 GCA_038212905.1 Hyphomicrobiales bacterium | reverse complement strand
CCGAGATAGATATTGTCGCCCATGCCGATTTCGTCGCCGTAATAGATGATCGGCGTGCCCGGAAACGACAGCAGCAGCGAATTCATCAGCTCGATCTTGCGCCGGTCATTGTCCATCAGCGGCGCCAGCCGCCGCCGGATGCCGACATTGATGCGGGCGCGAGGATCGTTGGCGTAGGTCGACCAAAGATAATCGCGCTCGACGTCGGTGACCATTTCCAGCGTCAGTTCGTCGTGGTTGCGCAGAAACAGCGCCCACTGGCAGTTGGCGGGAATATCCGGGGTCTGGCGCAGGATGTCGGTGATTGGAAAGCGATCCTCCTGGGCGATCGCCATGTAGATCCGCGGCATCAGCGGAAAATGATAGGCCATCTGGCATTCGTCGCCTTGGCCGAAATATTCCTGCACGTCCTCGGGCCACTGGTTGGCTTCCGCCAGCAGCACCTTGCCCCTGGCATAGGCGTCGAGTTCGGCGCGCAGCTTCTTGATGATGGTGTGGGTCTCGGGAAGATTTTCGTTGTTGGTGCCGTCGCGCTCGCACAGATAGGGGATGGCGTCGAGACGGAAACCATCGACGCCGGTATCGAGCCAGCGCTTCATCACCTGCACCAGCGCGCTGACCACGCGCGGGTTGTCGAAATTCAGATCGGGCTGGTGCGAGAAGAAGCGGTGCCAGTAGAACTGGCCGGCTTCCGGATCCCATGTCCAGTTCGATTTCTCGGTGTCGGTGAAAATGATCCGTGTGCCCTGATATTTCTGATCGGTGTCGCTCCAGACATACCAGTTGCGCGCGCTCGAATTCGGATCGCTGCGGCGGGCGCGTTTGAACCAGTCGTGCTGGTCCGAGGTATGATTGATGACGAGCTCGGTGATCACCCGCAGGCCGCGCGCCTTGGCTTCGGCGATAAAGCGCCTGAAATCCTTCATGGTCCCGAAATCGGGATTGATCGCGCCGTAGTCGGCGATGTCGTAGCCGTCGTCGCGGCCGGGCGAGGGATAGAACGGCAGCAGCCAAAGTGCCGTGACGCCGAGCTCCTGCAGATAGCCGAGCTTTTCGGTCAGTCCGGCAAAATCACCGATGCCGTCATTGTTGCTGTCGGCAAAGGCCTTGACGTGCAGCTGATAGATGATGGCGTCCTTGTACCACAATTCGTCGATCACGTCCTTGATGGGAAGCTCCTTGGCATCGATCGATGACATCACGTTCATGGCGCGCCTCACGCCAGGCAACGGAACAGCAGCGCGGGATCGCGCACCGGATCGATGCGCAGCCGGATGCCGCTGTGCTCGACCGGATAACGTTCGCCGGTCATCAGGTTTTCCACCGCGGCGACGTTGCGGCGGTCGCCGGCCATGCCGACCTGGATATCGCCGAGCGGCAGCCAGAATTCATGGATGTCGCGCGACAGCGCGATGGCGGCGATGACGCTGTTGGTTTGATTGACCGATTCCTTGACGAAGGCGATGATGTTGTTGTCCTCGACCGGGAGAAAATGCAAATTGCTGGTCTGCTGCAGCGCCGCGTTGTCACGGCGCGCGCGGTTGAGGTCGCGGAGATAGGGCTTGATATTGCCCGGTTTGTTCCAATCCCGCACCTTGATCTCGTATTTTTCGGAATCGAGATATTCTTCCTTGCCGGGAATCGGATCGTGTTCGAGCAGCTCAAACCCGCTGTAGACACCGTAAGTGCTGGACAGCGTGGCGGCGAGCGCCGCGCGTGACTTGAACATCCAGGTCTCGCCGCTCTGCAGATGATAGGGCAGGATATCCGGCGTATTGACGAAGAAATTCGGGCGATAAAAATCGCGCTCCGGATAGCTGGTCAGTTCGGTCAGATACTGCTCCAGCTCCCATTTCTGCGTCCGCCAGGTGAAGTAGGTGTAGGACTGGGTGAAGCCGAGCTTGGCGAGGCCCTTCATCAGCTTCGGCCGTGTAAAGGCTTCGGCGAGAAAGATCGCGTCGGGATGAAGCAGCTGAACCTCATGGATCAGCCATTCCCAGAACGGAAACGGCTTGGTGTGGGGATTGTCGATCCGGAAGATGCTGACGCCCTGATCGATCCAGAACAGAATGACATCGCGCAACGCGTTCCACAGCGCGCCGGCGTCCTCGGAGGCAAAATCGGGATTGACGATGTCTTCATACTTTTTGGGCGGGTTCTCCGCATAGCGCATCGAGCCGTCCGGCCGTTTCCTGAACCATTGCGGATGGTCCTTGAGCCAGGGATGGTCGAGCGAACACTGCACCGCGATGTCGAGCGCGACTTCCATGTTCAACTGTTTGCAGGCCGCGACGAAACCGCGAAAATCCTCCAGCGTGCCCAATTCCGGATGCACGGCATCGTGGCCGCCGTCGGCCGAGCCGATGGCGTAGGGGCTGCCGGGATCGCCTTCCGCCGCCTTCACCGCGTTGTTGCGGCCCTTGCGGTTAACCTGGCCGATCGGGTGAATCGGCGTCAGATAAACCACGTCAAAGCCCATCGCCGCGACGTCGGGCAGCCGCGCGATACAGTCCTGGAAGGTGCCGTGCTGGCCGGGATGAACGCCCTGGCTGCGTGGCATCATTTCGTACCAGGCGCCGTGGCGCGCTCGCGGCCGGTCGGCGACAAACGGAAATAGCTGCGATCGGGTCAGATCGGGACGGGCCTGGCCCTCGGCCATGGCGGCCCTCAGCTCCTCGGTCAGCAGCGGCGCGGCCTCGCCGGTCTGCAGAAACTCCTCGCATTGTCGCAGGATCACCGCGGCCGCGGCCTGTCCACCGGACTGCGCCTTGGTCAGCATGCCCGCGCCTTCGATGGCATCGAGGGTGAGATCGGCGCCGGCTTTTTGCTTCAGTTCGACGCCGTGCCGCCACCTGGCGAATTCGTCGGTCCAGGCCTCGATGGCATAGAAATAGCGGCCGGGGGCGTCGGGTACGAACGCGCCGCTCCAGCGGTCATTGCTTTGATGGCTCATCGGCGCACGGCGCCACTCGCGGTCTTGCTCGCGCCGCCAGACCAGCGCCGCGGCGACCACATCATGGCCGTCACGATAGATATCCGCCCATACCTCGACGCGCTCGCCGCCGATGCGCTTCACAGGGAAGCGGCCGCCGTCGATCAGCGGGTAAACGTCCTCGATATGGAAAGCGCCACTGGCGCTCGCGTCAGTTTGGGTTGTCTTATTCACGGTGATGCCATTGACGTGGGAATGACGTCCCACTGTAGTTGCGGGACGGGACAAGTTCCGCCGGACATATAGACAAGCCGCTCACCGGACATTGGTTCCCCGGGGAACCGCGCAGGGGGCAGCGAGTTAACCATAGCTATCCTCTTACGACAGTTAGGGAATTTCGCGACATCCCCTGATATCACGTGCAAACGGCGTGCCGAATGGACCTTTTTACCCGAGCCAGAGAACTGGGCATCCAGGCCGAATATATCGACGGTCAGGGTCACCGCCATGTGACGGAACCAGCCGCGCTGCAAATCATCGTCGATGCCCTGCCGGTGCGCACCCCGTACCGGTTTCTGGATCAGGCGGTGGTGGTGCGGTCGGGGCAGCCGTCGCGGACCGAACTCAGCCCGGCCGCCAAGTTCCCGCTGCGCTGGAAGATCGTGTCCGGAGACAGGGTTATCGCTGATGGCGAGACTCTGGATCGGGCTGTCGTCTGGCCGGACCTGCCTGTCGGCTCCTACCGGCTGCACCTGACGGACGCGTCCGGCTTCACCGAGCAGGCGCCGATGATCGTTGCGCCAGCGCGGGCGTTCGGCGGGGATTTCGACCGCTGCTGGCTGTTGGCCGTGCAGCTTTACGGCGTTCGGTCGGCGCGCAACTGGGGGATCGGGGATTTCACCGACCTCGAAGGCTTGATCGAGCTTGCCGCCAGCCTGGGCGCCGACGGTGTCGGGCTCAACCCGCTGCACGCGCTGTTCGACGACCGCCCGGGCGATTGCAGCCCCTATTCGCCGAACAGCCGGCTGTTTTTGAATCCGCTCTATGTCGACGTCGAAAAACTGCCGGGAGTTCAGCTCGCGTTCGAGGCCAAGGGCGCCGTCGCCGGGCTGAGAGCGAGCAACACCGTCGATTATGCCGCCATTGCCGAGCTGAAATGGCGCGCGCTGCGGTTCGCTTTCGAGGCCTTCAAGGCCAACCCCAAGGGAGAGCGCAAGCAGGACTTCGTGACGTTTTGCGCCGAGCGCGCGCCGTTGCTGTCGCGGTTCGCCTGTTTCGAGGTGCTGCGGCACAAATTCGGCAAGCCGTGGTGGGAATGGCCGGAACAATGGCGTCGGCCGGACGAGGCCAAATGCGCCTCCCTGCGTCAGGGAGAGGATGCCGCGGAAATTGAATTCGTCGAATTCGTTCAATGGACGGCGGACCGTCAGCTGGAGGCCTGCAAGGAGCTCACGGGCCGGCTCGGCATGAAGGTCGGGCTTTACCTCGACGTCGCCGTTGGCGTGCAGTGCGACGGGTTCGACGCCTGGAACGAGCAATCGGCGATCTCGCGCCATCTCTCGGTCGGCGCGCCGCCCGACCCGCTCAATACCGCGGGCCAGAACTGGGGCCTCGCCGGCTTCAACGCCGCTGGCCTCGAACTGCAGTCGTTCGAGCCCTATCGCGAAATGCTGCGCGCCTCGATGCGCCATGCCGGCGCGATCAGGCTCGACCATGTGCTCGGCCTGAAGCGGCTTTATCTGGTGCCGCACGGTTTTGCCGCCGACAATGGCGTCTATGTGCAGATGCCGTTCGAGGCGCTGCTGGCCGCCACGGCGCAGGAAAGCATCAGGCATCGCTGTGTGGTGATCGGCGAGGACCTCGGCACCGTGCCGGAGGGATTTCGCGAGCAGATGGCGGAGGGGGGCATCTGGTCCTACCAGGTGATGATGTTCGAGCGTGACGAGCAGGGTTCGTTCCGCGGCGTCGACCATTACGCTTCCAATGCGCTGGTCACCTTCAACACTCACGATCTGTCGACCTATGCCGGCTGGCGCTCGTTCAGCGATCTCAAGCTGAAACGCTCGATCGGGATCGATCCCGGCGAAAGCGACGACGCGCGATGGCATGCCCTGCGCATGCTGAGCGACGTGCTGCGCCATCACGCCATCGACGACCATGATCTCTATGCGGTCGCCGGCTTCCTGGCGCGGACCAAATCCCGCCTGCTCGCGATTTCGCTGGAGGATCTGCTCGGCGTAGTCGAGCAGCCCAACATTCCCGGCACCGTCAACGAGCATCCGAACTGGCAGCAGCGGCTGCCGCTGACGATCGACGCCATGGCCGCCGCGATCGATGTCGCCGCGCTCAAGCGCGCGACGGCGGAGCGGTCGCGGGCGACCGCCTGAGTTTTCAATTGGTGAAATGATTTGTCCTGCCGGATCGAAGATTACGGGTTGATTGGCGACTGCGAGACGGCGGCCCTGGTGGGGCTCGACGGCTCGATCGACTGGCTGTGCTGGCCCGCCTTCGATTCCGACGCCTGCTTTGCCGCACTGCTCGGCACGCCCCGGCATGGCCGCTGGCTGATCGCCCCCAGCGAAGAAGTGACAAGATCGTCCCGCCGCTACTGGGACAATACGCTGATCCTGGAGACGCGTTTCGAGACCGCTGATGGTGTCGTCGCGCTGATCGATTTCATGCCGCCGCGCGGCAACGCTTGCGAGGTGGTGAGGCTGGTGCGCGGCGTCAGCGGCCGGGTCAAGCTCGGGATGGAGCTGGTGATCCGCTTTGGCTTCGGCACCGACATCCCCTGGGTCAGGCGCACCGAAGACGGGGCGCTGCTGGCGATTGCCGGGCCGGACATGACGGTGCTGCGAACGCCGGTTGCGACCCGCGGCGCAGACATGACAACCGTGGCCGAGTTCGAGGTGGCCGAAGGCGAGACCATCCCCTTCGTACTCACCTACGGGCCGTCGCATCTGCCTGTCCCGGCGCCGATCGACCCGGCGCAAGCCTTGCAGGACACCGAGGATTTCTGGATCGAATGGTGCAGCCGCTGCACCTATCAGGGCGATCACCGCGACCTCGTGATACGGTCGCTGATCACGCTGAAGGCGCTGACCTATGCGCCGACCGGCGGCATCGTGGCGGCGCCGACCACCTCGCTGCCGGAAAAGCTCGGGGGCCAGCGCAACTGGGACTACCGCTTTTGCTGGCTGCGCGACGCCACCTTTACCCTGCTGGCGCTGATGAATTCCGGCTACACTGCGGAAGCCTCCGCCTGGCACGACTGGCTGCTGCGGGCCGCCGCCGGCGCGCCGGCCAACATGCAGATCATGTATGGCATCATGGGGCAGCGCCGCCTGCTGGAATGGGAAGCCTCCTGGTTGCCCGGCTACGAGGGGGCGCAGCCGGTCCGGGTCGGCAACGCCGCGCATGCGCAGTTGCAACTTGACGTCTACGGCGAATTGATCGACGCGTTTCATCAGTCGCGCATGGCGGCGCTGGAACTCGATGAAGGCACATGGGCGCTGGAATGCACCGTCATCGAGCATCTGGCGGGTGTATGGGACCAGCCGGATCACGGCATCTGGGAGCGGCGCGGCGCCGCCAGGCATTACGTATTTTCCAAAGTAATGACGTGGGTGGCGTTCGATCGCGGCATCAAGAGCGCCGAAAAATTCGGCTTCGAGGCGCCGCTCGATCTCTGGCGCAGCTTGCGCGATGCGATCTATCGCGATATCTGCGCGAAGGGTTTTGATGCGACACAGAACACGTTCGTCGAATCCTATGGCTCGCAACTGCTCGACGCCAGCCTGCTGCTGCTACCGGCGGTGGGCTTCATGCCCGCTTCGGACCTGCGGATTCGCGGCACCATCGCGGCCATCGAAAAGCATCTGATGCGCGACGGGTTCGTGCTGCGTCATGATCCCCGCGAGGTCACCGACGAAAAGCAGCCGATCGAGGGCGCCTTTCTCGCCTGCAGCCTTTGGCTGGCCGATGCCCATGTGCTGGCCGGCGAGATCGACGAGGCGCAGGCGCTGTTCGATCGCGTGGTCGGGATCGCCAACGACCTCGGGCTCTTGGCGGAAGAGTATGATTCAGGCGAACGCCGTCAGACCGGCAATTTCCCGCAGGCGCTGACCCATATCGCGCTGATCAACACGTCACATAATCTCAGCGCCGCCAAGAGGCCGGCCGAGAAGCCGGCGGTGCAGCGGTCAGAGTAGGGCGCGGACTCATAAGCGCGTGGCCAAATTCGAATGGCTGCAAGCTTGATGAAGGCAAGCTGGCTTGCGGCGAGGACCTCCATGATCCAGCCATTCGTCAACGAACGAACCGGTATTCACTCGATTCTGCATGGCCATAGTCCTCGGCTCGGTTACAAAGGCGAGAAGCATGAGTCACCAGAGTAGGGCATAGGAAATCAGGTCGGTTTTCGGAACAAAGCGGACTCACGGGCCGGCCGGGCGGCAAACCTCCTGTAGCGATTGACCCAACTCGGACATCGACCCACGAACGAAGATATGGGGGTCAGTTTGATTATGGCAGCGCAGCTGACTTGATCTGCCCTTTCCGTGATCCCACAATTGAAGGATGATCGTGATCGATCACTGGGTTGAAAATCTTCGATGTCCCAATTGCCGCAAAACCGGCGCAGCCCGGCTTTCGCAGACTGATGGATGAAACGCACATGTGGATAGCGTTCCCGAAGGTTTTGAAATGATGCAGTCCGTGCATGGCAGCAACTTTCGCTGCTCTTCATGCGGCATACCAGCCGAACCTTAGAAAATCGGCCCCAGCACGGGGGATGCTGAGGCCGCTATTCATCGGGCGCCGTGGGCGAAAGGGCGTCCGGTAGTACATCGACAAGTTAACTAGGAGGCAACGGTTCCAGTCCCCGAGGGTCGATTTGTCTTAAATTCTAAAAGTGAGCTGTATTGACCACAATGTTTGGAACTGGCGAACGTAGGTTGATACCATCACCGCCCCAATGTCGGCGTCCATCGGTGACTGAGAGTGCTGTGCTCCCGCCTGATCCAAATGGTGAGCAACATGCGATCTGCCAATCGTCAACCCATCGAAGAACCGTGTTACACCCTGGCGGAGCTTACTGATCTGCGCCGCCAGATGCTCCGTAGAGGGACGGTTTTTCAACCGGAGTTGATCGAATTGATGAAGAATGTCCTTGAGGAGGCCACGGGGTCGCTCCGCGATGCGAAGCGTACGTCTGCGACGAAAGCCGATATGGCCTCGGCAATTCTTGCTTGCGCCGCAAAAGGCGAGCGAAACCCGATAGCATTAAAAGTGGCGGCACTGTCAGCTGTTATCCTGCGCTCGCGCTACTCGCACGACATCTCGCCTGAGCGTCGGGCTGTGTGAGCCGCGCGAGAAGGCTCGACGTGGATCCCCGCCCGGATTGAATTGAGCCTTCTGAAAGTAGCCTTTCCGTCCTGAGGCGGCACTTCACCTCAAATCGCCGCCCGACATTGGTTTCTATCGGCGATAGAGAGCCTTGCGCTCCCCCCCTGATCAAAGGAAAGCATCACGTGCGATCAAAAGATCAAAATGGATTACCATGCTCGTAGGCGGCCAGACCCGTTACACGGTCGAGCAACTTCTTGAACTGCGCCGCCAGATGCTGCGCTTCGCCCGGTCAATACCGCCCGGACCTGTTCGGAACGAGCGCAGGCAAATCGCCGGTTCACTGCGCGGGCTGTTTAAGGACAAGAATTGGCTTAACGCCCTCATCGTGGAAGGACCAGCAACGGAACACAATTAACACTGTGGACGCCGACGGGAGTTCTCACAAAGAAATCGAGGTGGATTGTCCTGACGATGCCGCCGCCGTTGAATACACAAAACAGTTCATTGACGGCAAAGATATCAAACTCTGGCAGAGCAACCGCAAGGGTCGCGGAATTTGAGCCAAAGCCGGAGTAGGGTCGCCGGAAGCCAACGGGAGAGTGTGCCCCCACCCCCTCCACTAGCGGCCTGATGGCGGTCCTATCTTGGCAAACTCCATCCTTTTCGGTTTTCCTTAGCATCGGTGCCGAGCCCCAGACCTTTTCCTGCTTGGGTCTCTCCGGTCGATCCGCCCAAATCAAAACCGGGTCGGTCAACTTGCTCAGAAGTGTTCGCCGGCTCTGGCTTGTCCTTGGGTGACCGCTCCGTCGTCTCTTCTGCAATTGCCTTCTTATCGGGTTGCTGGCCATCGTCGCTCGACGGGCGACGGTTGGACGGCATGTCCTTGTACTCATCTATTTCGACGCTTTTCCCATCTAAACTTTGATCAGGCAGCCTTTGCGTCTTGTCCCGATTGCTGAGGATGTCATTCTTCCTTACCTTTTCATCTTCAAGCTCGGTCATCGCACCAGTTCCACTGCTTTGTCCTGCCGACATATTGCATACTCCGGTCTGCTCCACGGGGTTGCGGTGCATAACGAGGGCTAATGCTCGCCCTCGTCAGGTGTTCCGTTGCGCGACGATATGCGCAAGGCGCAGCTTGAAAGTGGTGACTTGACCCATAGCGGACTTGCGGCCAGCGATGGCCATGTTCCTGAATTGGTCCAAGGTCACGATCTGTTTCTATAGTCCGGCGGGTACTGGCCTGTTTTAACCCCTTGTGGCCTATTTTTATTTTGGCAGTGGCCTATTTCGTCGCCAGATGTTCGCAGTAAAGCTACGGAGGTGATCCGTATTGCTCACATGCGGCCCGGGATTTAGTTCTACGGTCGCGCCATGTCCGAACGTTCATCCTATTTGCGAGACCAGGCCGACAAATGCCGACATCACGCTAACCAAATGACCGCCGTTGACACGCGCGATCAACTGCTTGGCTTGGCCGCTGAATACCTCATGCGCGCTGTGCAGATCGAGAATGGAGAGCGTTCCGGGGCGCCTCTCCAATAAGGTTACCCGCTAATGCAAATTGCCTTCGGCGCGACTGACCAGCCGAATTGCACGGAATGCAAAAGCCGTATGTGGCTCACCAGGCGCGGGCCGCATCCATTGTACGGTTTTGCCTATGAACTGCAAACATTCACATGCAGGTGCCGCCCGCACGAAATGCAGAGAACCGCAGACAGCCGGGGTAATATCTTGTCGATCTAAGGCCGCCTCAGTTGGCGGCCTCTTTCATCTATCGATCCATATCGCCCTGTTGGCACGAACCGGACCCGCCGCAATGTCCGCAGTTTGGTCGCCATCGAAGGGAAAGCGGACATGCGCTCAGACGCTCACCGAGGTCCGATTTCAGCGGGTCTCCGCCAACTTCACCGTGGAGATAGGCCACTTGCCATCGTGGCCCCTGATTGAAATTCGCAGGCCGTGCAATTCATCAAGCCAAACCCTTTCCACTGTCCCCGCCCTGCCATCGGTGAGCATCACGGCCGTGCCGACAAGTTCGGCCTGAACGTGCTCGAACTCGCCGAGGATCGTGGTCGCGCGGACCATCACAGTTGGCATCGGTGTCACCGAATTGAGAAGCTAAGCGAATGCGCTGTCTGAATATCAATGACGCGCAACTCGTGGCCACTCCAGGGCAATTGGGTGTTCCGGCGGAACCACGCGAGACGGTTCACTTCCGAAATTGGCACTTTTCAGACCTGAGGCGATGTCCGGTTTGAGTTTGGAATTCGCAGAATAGCGGACATCGAGCCGCGCACACGAACCTCGATTTGTGAGTTTTCGCCCTGGGCGGATCGTCGCGTTCGGTGTGCGCTCCGGAAGCACGGCGACGAATCCGTCGGCGGCCGCGGAACCCGCAAGCTCCGGATGGCTTGATCATCCGAACTCTTGCCGGAGGCCGCTCGATTGATCCGCTTGTTCCTCGCCACCATCCTGTCGGGCTGGCTGCTGTTGCCCGCCGCTGCCGCCAGCCTTGACGCTGCCGCCATCAACAGCGCCGAATATAACGCCAAGCGGCCAGCGGACGACCAAGCGGATGCCGCCGTCGTCAAAATCCAGGTTTGGCTCGACCGTGTCAGTTTTTCACCCGGCGAGATCGACGGCAAGCTCGGCGAAAATGCCCGGAAAGCCCTGAAGGCCTTCGCCGAGGTGAAGGGCCTGGCTTCCGACAAACTGCCCAACCCGGAGATCTGGAAGGCACTCGCCGTGGCCGGCGAAGATGCGGTGATCGTCGAGTACAAGATCGCGGACAGGGATGTGAAGGGACCATTCCTCGAAAAGCTGCCGGCGAAAATGGACGACATGAAGGAACTCAAGGCGCTGGCTTACACCAGTGCTCGCGAAGGCCTCGCCGAGAAATTCCATATGAGCGAGGACCTGCTCGCCGTGCTCAATCCCGGCAAGACGTTCGACAAAACAGGCGAAACCATTTTTGTTGCCAACGTGTTGAAAAAGGCGAGCAAGCTCACGGTCGGCCGCATCGAGGTCGACAAAACGGGTCAAACCGTCAAGGCGTTTGACCCGGCAGGCGCCCTGGTGGCGTTCTTTCCGGCGACGGTTGGCAGCGAAGAGAAGCCGACGCCGACGGGCAGCCTCAAGGTCGTCTCCGCCGATGCCAATCCGAACTACCGCTACAACCCCGACTACAAATTCAAGGGCGTGAAATCGACCAAGGCATTCACCATCAAGCCGGGGCCGAACAACCCGGCGGGATCCTACTGGATCGGACTATCGGCGGAAGGATATGGCATTCATGGCACGCCCAACCCTTCCAAGATCAGCAAAGCCGAATCCCACGGCTGCGTCCGGCTGACGAACTGGGACGTGGACCTGCTGGGCGCCAGTGTCAAAAAGGGTATCCCGGTAGCGTTCTTGGATGAGCCGGCCGGCACCAAAAAACGCTGATAAATCAACACGCCTCTTACTGTGCATGGGGTTGTTTTTGATGTTTTGGTTTCAAGCCGGATTGGGAACCGAATGGAACCGTGAGCGTTGCCGACGACAATGGCATGGGAGACGAAGATGAGCCGCGGATTGCCTTCAATGACTGCGCTGCTGGGACTGCTCGCGATCGCCGGGTATCAGAACCGGGACAAGCTGGCGGAGATGCTCAACGGAGCCGGCGCCGGCAAGGCGAACCCCGCCGGCGGCGCCCCGGGATCTCCGCTGGGGGGCCTGTTGGGCAACCTCGGCGGCATGCTGGGCGGGGCCGGTGTCGGCGGCCTGCTGAACGGCGGCATCGGCGAGTTGCTCGAGAAGTTCAAGCAGAACGGCCAGGGTGAAACAGCCGACTCCTGGGTCAAGGATGGTCCGAACAAGGAGGTCGCGCCCCCGCAGTTGAAGCAGGCGATCGGGACCGACGTTCTGGCCGCGCTGGAGCAGCAGACCGGCCTTTCGCAGGATGAGATTTTGGCGCGGCTTTCGCGCGAGCTTCCGGCTGCCGTGGACAAATACACGCCCGACGGCCGGCTACCGAACGGCTAACACGCACGCACCGTCATCACCCTCTATCAACAAGGAAGTATCTAGATGAGTATATTGTGGACCATTATCATTGGCTTCGTCGCCGGCGTGATCGCCAAGTTCATCATGCCGGGAGACAACGAGCCATCGGGGTTCATCCTCACCACAATCCTTGGAATCGTCGGCGCTTTCGTCGCGAGCTATCTCGGGCAGGCCATGGGATGGTATGGCGCGGGCCAGGGCGCCGGCCTGATCGGCGCCGTCGTCGGCGCGATCATCGTGTTGTTCGTCTATGGCCTCGTCGCCGGTCGTCAGCGCGCGGTCTGATTCGACCAGGTAATACCGGCGGCTCCCGCGCGCCATGCGGGGGCCGAACGGTCAATCCATTAACCAGCGTTGTTATTCTTCAGGATCGTCTCAATGGCCTTCGCAAAGCCGTCGTCCTCGTTCGAGGCCGTGACATGCGTCGCCAATTTCTTGATGCCGTCGGCGGCGTTGCCCATCGCGAATGAGAGGCCGCTGGTTCTGAACATCGGTACGTCGTTTTCCATGTCGCCGATGGTGGCGACCGCGTCGGTCGGAATGCCCTGGCGCTTCGCCATGGTCTGAACAAAGGTGCCTTTGTCGTGCCCCGGCGGGGTGACGTCGAGATAGTAGCTTTGCGACCGCACCGCGGTAGCCCGCCCGCCCAGAGCCTTCTGCATCGCGACTTCGCAGCGCTGCAGCAGCGCCGCGTCGCTGCTGGCGCCGACGATCTTGCAGGCTGCGGTCAGGTAGGGCGCGAAATCCGCGACGATGGTCGGGTTCGCGCGGATCGCGCGTATTTCATTCGGGACGTACTCGCCATCGCCGTTGCGGGTGATCCAGAGATCGTTGGTGAACAGCCAGATATCGACGCCGAATTGGTCCAATACATCGAGGCTGGTTTGCGCGGTGGCCGCCGGGATCAGGTGCTGCTCGATCGGGTTCAGTTGCGGGTCGACGATCGAGCTGCCGTTGAACGATCCGACCGGCAGTATGATCTCCAGCGGTTCGATTAGAAAACGCATCCCGGGGGTCGGTCGGCTGGAGACGATGGTGAATCCGATGCCGGCATCACTGAGCCGGCGCACTGCGCCCTTCGCGGCATCAGTCAGGACCTTCTCATTGGTCACCAAGGTACCATCGACGTCGGAAACAACGAGCGCGATGCGGGTCATGGGCGGTTCCTGCTGTCGGGGCCAGGTCTGAGCTCGCGCACGATGTCATCGACGATGGTTTCGACCGGAGCATCGATCGATACGGCGACGGGCTTTTCGTCGCTTGCCGGCGGCTCCAGCGTCCCGAACTGGCTGTCCAACAGTCCCGGCGGCATGAAATGACCTTTGCGCGCGGCAAGCCGGGCGGCGATCAGATCTTGCGTGCCGTCGAGAAAGACGATCCTGACATCGTCACGGCCATGAACCAGGACGTCGCGATAGGCGCGCTTCAGCGCGGAACAAGCGATCACCACGCGTTCGCCGTCCCTGCATACCCGGTCGATCTCGTCGGCAATCGCCTGCAGCCAGGGCCAGCGATCTTCATCGGTCAGCGGATGGCCGGCGCTCATCTTCGCAACGTTGGCGGCAGGATGAAACCTGTCGCCGTCCTCGAAAGGCCAGCCCAGACGTACGGCCAGCATTTCGCCGATGGTGCTCTTGCCGGAGCCGGATACGCCCATCACGATCAGCGCGCATGGCATCTTCGCTGTTTCATCGGCCACGGAAATGCTCCGGCAGCGCCGACTGGTCCACCAGCCAGACCGTCTCGCCGACGGCGCAGACACGGTTGGCAGGCAGATCCTCGCCATTGAACACCCGGGTCAGAATCGCGCGCTTGTCGGCGCCCGCGGCCTCGAACAGCATTTCGTGGCAGGACGCGAGCACCGGCAGGGTCAGGGAGACCCGGGGAACGAACGGTTCGACAGGCGCCTTGGGTACGCCGACCACCCAACGCTCCATCTCGTCAACGGCGGGATAACCGGGAAACAGCGATGCGACATGGCCGTCAGGGCCGATGCCCATCAGCACCAGATCGAACAAAGGGCGGGCAGGGTTCAACTGGCTGAAGCCATAATACGATTTCAGCTCGCTCTCGTAGCGCCGCGCCGCGTCCTCGGGATCGGCGGCATCGGTCGGAATCGGATGGATGGTGTCTTCAGGCGCGCAAGCGTCGAGGAAAAGGCGGCGTGCCATCGCCATATTGTTGAGCGGATCGTCGGCCGCGACAAAGCGGTCATCGCCGATGAACCAATGGACGCGGTCCCACGGGATGCGGCTTCGATAGGCGTCGGTGGCGAGCAGTTGATAAAGCTGCTGCGGGCTCGAGCCGCCGGTCAGGCAAATCGCGGCGCGGCCCGCATTGGCCGATATCCGCGCGATGACGCGCTCCGCCGCCTTTTTCGCCAGCTCGGCTGGATCGGCAACCGCGATCACATGGCTGACGTCGTTGACCATCTAACCGAGCTTTCGCCAGCTGCGGCCGTCGCGTTCCATCAGCTCGTTGGCCTCTTCGGGGCCTTCGCTGCCGGGTTCATAGATCTTCAGCCCCTTGCCGCCGGCGTTCTTCCAGGCATCCAGAAACGGCTGCACCGCCCGCCAGCCGGCTTCGACGCTGTCGGCGCGCTGAAACAGGATGTTGTCGCCGATCATGCAGTCGTAGATCAGGGTTTCATAGCCGGTAGAAGGCTCCACCTTGAAGTAGTCCTTGTAGAGGAACTTCATCTCGACGCCATCGATGTCGATGGCCGGTCCCGGCACCTTGGTGTTGAACTGCAGCGCGATGCCCTCGGTGGGCTCGGTCGAGATGATCAGGAAGTTCTGCGACAACCGGTCGACCGGCGTGTCGCGGAACATCGCGAACGGCGCCTGCTTGAACTTGATCGCAATCTCTGTCCGCTTGACGCCGAGCACCTTGCCGGTGCGCAGGTAAAACGGCACGCCCGCCCAGCGCCAATTGTCGATGGTCAGTTTTAACGCGGCGTAGGTCTCTGTCGTGCTGCCGGGTTTGACGTCCCTGGTCTTGCGATAGTCATCGATCTCGGTGTCGCCGACCTTGCCGGCACGATATTGCCCGCGAACCGAATTGTGCAGCGCCTCGGCTTGGGTCTGGGTCTGGATCGCCGCCAGCACGTTGGCCTTCTCGGAGCGCACCGAATGCGCGTCGAATTTGGTCGGCGGCTCCATCGCCACCAGTGACAGCAGCTGAAACAGATGGTTCGGAACCATGTCGCGCAAGGCGCCGGTGGCGTCGTAAAAGCTGCCGCGATGGCCGACGCCCAGCCTTTCGTCGACCGTGATCTGGATATGGTCGATGTGGTTGCGGTTCCAGATCGGCTCGAACATGCCGTTGGCGAAGCGCAGCACCAGGATGTTCTGCACCGTCTCCTTGCCGAGGTAATGATCGATCCGGTAGATCTGATGTTCGTCGACCAGCTTCAGTAATTCGCTGTTGAGGACTTTCGCCGAGGCGAGGTCGGTCCCGAAAGGCTTTTCGACCACCAGCCGGCGCCATGATCCATTTTTGGTCAGCATGCCGGTGCGGCCGAGCTGCTGGCTGATTGGCAGGAAGGCGTTGGGAGGCGTCGCAAGATAGAACAGCCGATTGCCGCCGGTTTTTCTGCTGGCGTCGAGCTCGTCGAGCTGTTCGCGCATGGTGTCGAATGAGGCCGGATCTTTCGGGTCGGCTTCGATACAGGTGACGCAGGCCAGCAGACGCCGCGCGATGGCGTCGTCGACCTTTCGGGTGGCGAACTGGTGCAGACCCTTCATCAGGCTGTCGCTCAGTTGCTCGCTTGACATGCCTTTGCGGGCGATGCCGACGATGGAGAAATTGTCCGGCAACAGATCATTCGCCGCGAGGTTATAGAGCGCCGGGACCACCAGCCGGTGCGTCAGATCGCCGGTCGCTCCGAAAATGACGAAGGAGCAGGGATCCGGCTTTTGTTGCTTCGCGTGATTGACGGTCATTGGTGTCAAGCCTTCGGCTTGACGATGTCAGGCGCGTTCTGCTGCTCCGGCGCCGGATTCTGCTGCGGCTCCTTGTGGCCGCCAAAACCGTCGCGCATCGCGGAAAGGATTTTTTCGGCGAAGGTATGTTCCTTGCGGGAGCGAAACCGCGCGAACAGGGCGGCAGTCAGCACCTCCGCCGGGACCGCTTCGTCGATCGCGGCGTTGACGGTCCAGCGGCCTTCACCGGAATCATCGACGTATCCGGAATAGCTCTCCAATGTCGGGTTCTTGGCAAGCGCCGAAGCCGTAAGGTCGAGCAACCAGGAAGGGATCACGCTGCCGCGCCGCCAGACCTCGGCGATGTCGGCGATATCCAGATCGAACCGGTGTTCGGCGGGCAGCGCGTCGATATTGGCATTGCGGAGAATATCAAAACCCTCGGCATAGGCCTGCATCAGGCCGTATTCGATACCGTTGTGGATCATCTTGACGAAATGACCCGACCCGACCGGACCGGCATGAATATAGCCTTGCTCAATCCTGGCATCGCGGCCCGCGCGCCCGTCGGTGCGCGGGATATCGCCGATGCCCGGCGCCAGCGCGGCGAATATCGGGTCGAGGCGGGTAACCACGGCCTTGTCACCGCCGATCATCATGCAATAGCCGCGCTCGATGCCCCAGACGCCGCCCGAGGTGCCGACGTCGACATAATGGATGCCGCGCTCTTTCAGCGCCTTGCCGCGGCGGACGTCGTCCTGCCAGAAGCTGTTGCCGCCGTCGATGATGATGTCGCCGCTCTCCATCCACTTTGTCAGTTCGTCGATGGTCGCCTCGGTGATCTTGCCCGCGGGCAGCATCACCCAGGCGGTGCGCGGGCGCTCCAGTTTGGAGACAAAATCCTGCAGCGAACCAGCGCCAGTTGCGCCCTCGGCCGCGACCGCCGCGATCGCTTTCGGGTCCTTGTCATAAACGACCGCCGCGTGGCCGTGCTTCATCAGTCGGCGGACGATATTGCCGCCCATCCGCCCCAGGCCGATCATTCCGAGCTGCATTTTGTTTTCCCTGAGATCGCTTCAGAATTGTGAGGTCGGCTTCAACGTTTTGGCAGTGACGGTGAACCCCCTCTCCCATGGGGAGAGGGTTGGGGTGAGGGGGTACGGTCTATCGTTAGGCTTAAACCCCTCACCCGGATTGCTGCGCAATCCGACCTCTCCCTGTGGGAGAGGTGGCAGCGCATGTCTTCGATCCCGGTTGCCATCCCTAGTTCAATGCCTCGGTGATCGCGGCATCGAGCATCTTCAGGCCCGATGCGAGGTCGCCCTTGAGATGGACGCGCAGCGCACGGCGGCCGCGTCCGGTCAGCACGTCGAAATCGCCGCGGGCTTGCGCCGCCTTGATCACGCCAAAGCTGGCTTTCTGGCCGGGCACCGCGAGATCCTTGTCGTCCTCGGCGGTGATCTGCAGGAACACGCCGCTGTCGGGTCCGCCCTTGTAGGCCTGCCCGGTGGAATGCAGGAAGCGCGGACCGAATTCGGCGCAGGTCGCGACATGCCGTTTGTCGCGTACCGCGAGCCGCATGTTTTGCAGGCTGTCGATATGATCGGCATCGCGTTCGATATAGGCGAGCAGCGCCACGTAATCGTCCGCCCCGGCGCGGGCGAGGTGGGCTTTCAGCCAGGAGCCGAGGTCGCCGTCGGCGCCGGCCTTGCGCAGGTCGGCCGCATTCTTGTCATCGGTATAGAGATCGGCCTCGGCGGTGGAGATAACGGGCTTTTCCGCGGGCAGTTTCCCGCTTTTCTCGAATGCCGTGGTAAGCTCGCGCGTCTTGATCTTGGCGTCTTCGACGTCGGGCTGGTTGAACGGATTGATGCCGAGCACCGAGCCGGCCACCGCCGTCGCCATCTCGAACCGGAAGAATTCCTGGCCGATATGCTCGATCGATTTCATGACGATGCGGGCCACCGGATGCCCGGCTGCTTCAAGTGCCGACAGCTTCTCGTCATGCGCGGCATCGTCCTCGCCTTCAGTGCGGATGTCGATGAAGAACCGATCTTTGCCGTAGAGCGCGGGCTCGCCCAGCGGTTCGCCATCGATCGGGATCAGGCCCTTGCCTTCCTTGCCGGTGGATTCCGCGATCAGCTGCTCGGCCCAGGCGCCGAAATCGGCCACCTTTGCGGACGACAGGATGGTGACCTTGTCGCGACCTTCGAGACCGGCCAGCCCCAGGGCCAGGCCGAGCTGCACGCCGGGATTTTCGTGCGGCGGCACGTCGGGTCCGCAGGAGCGGACCATGGCGAGGGTGTGCTTGATCAGGGTGCGGACATCGATGCCGGCGGTTGCGGCCGGCACCAGCCCGAACGGCGACAGCACGGAGTAACGTCCGCCGATCGTGGGATCGCCGTGGAAGATGCGGGCAAAGCCCTGCTTGGTCGCGACCTTCTCCAGTGACGATCCTGGATCGGTCACCGCGATGAAGCGGTGGCCGGCCTTGTCGGCGCCGATGGTCTCCGACACGCGCGCGAGGAAATAATCCTTCATCGCGTTGGGCTCGGTGGTGCCGCCGGATTTGCTGGAGACGATGAAGACGGTGTTGGCGAGGTTGACCGAGGCCTGCAGGCTGCGGACCTGCGCGGGATCTGTCGAATCAAGCACATGCAGTTTCGGGAAACCGGCTGTCTTCGCAAACGTCTGCGCCAGAACTTCCGGACCGAGGCTCGATCCGCCCATGCCCAGCACCACTGCGTCGGTGAAGTTTTGCCCCTTCACGCGCTGCGCGTAATCCTCGTAATCGGCGATATCGGCAGCTGCGGCGCTGGAGAGCCAGCCCAGCCATTTGTGTTCGTCGCTCCCGCTCCACACCGATTTATCGTGCTGCCAAAGTCGGCGGATCTTTGCCGACGCGCGCCAGTCCTCGGTGGCCTTCTCGACGGCCTTGGCGATGCTGCTGCCGAGCTTCAACTGCTGGCGGTCAAGGCCTGCGCCGAGCACGCTGGCGCGCTTGTGCGCGACCGCGCCGTAAAGCTTGTCGGCGGCATCGGCGAACAGCCTGACGCCGTCCTTGACCAGTTCGGCGGTGATGGCGTCGAGCGAGATGCCGGATTTTTCGAGTTCGGCGAGAACGTGCCTGGCATCCTCGATGTTTTCCTCGAGGCTGTCGCGCGGCGTGCCGTGGTCGCGGAAGGCGTCGAGCGTCGCCGGCGGCACGGTGTTGACGGTGTTGGGGCCGATCAGCTCCTCGACATAGAGCACGTCGCTGTAGTCCTTGTTCTTGGTGCCGGTGGAGGCCCACAGCAGCCGCTGCGGTTTGGCGCCCTTGGCCGCCAGCTTGTCCCAGCGCGCGCCCGAGAACA
The DNA here is from genome assembly GCA_038212905.1 of Hyphomicrobiales bacterium. Lineage (GTDB taxonomy): Bacteria > Pseudomonadota > Alphaproteobacteria > Rhizobiales > Xanthobacteraceae > Bradyrhizobium. The sequence continues at coordinate 4,321 of JBBQUA010000065.1, read as the reverse complement.
GGCGCTTGTAATCCTGGTAGGCCATCTTGGCATTGGCGATGGCAACCTTGCCCTTCAGCGCGGTAAGTCGCGCCTTTTCGGTGGGATCGTTGGCGCGCGCGATCTGCTCATCGAGTTCCTTGTCGACCGCGCTGTCGATCCGGCTGACGAAGAAAGAGGCCACGCTGGCGACGCGCGAGGGATCGCCGCCGCTTTTGACGAGTTTTTCCAGGCCCGCGAGATAGGCCTCGGCGACCTGAACATAGACCTTCTGCGAGAACAGCAACGTGATGTTGATACTGATGCCCTGGCCGATCAGGTGCTGGATCGCGGGCAGGCCTTCCGGCGTCGCCGGCACCTTGACCATCAGGTTGTTGCGGTCAACGTCCTTCCAGAGCCGCTCGGCCTCGGCGATCGTGCCCTTGGTGTCCATCGCCAGATACGGTGACACTTCGAGGCTGACAAAACCGTCCTCGCCCCTGAGCTGGTCATAGACCGGGCGCAGCACGTCCGCCGCGTTCTGGATGTCCTCGATCGCCAGATGCTCGAACAGCTCGGCCACCGGGCGATCGCCTTTTTTCAAGGCGCTCCCGATCGCGCCATCATACTCATCCGAGCTGCCGATCGCCTTCTCGAAGATCGACGGATTGGAGGTGACGCCCTTGACGCCGTCGGTGTCGATCAGCTGCTTGAGGTCGCCCTTGGCGACGAAGCCGCGGGCCAGGAAATCCAGCCAGACCGCCTGGCCGTGGTTTTCGAGTGCTTTGACGGGGTTCATGATGCCTTGTTCTGTTCGAGCGGGGTTTATCGCGGTTCCCAGCACCTTTTCTGGCGAGGGGCCGGATTGTCAACAAGTCGTTGGGCAACGCCGAGGAGGGGAATATGCGTGCCTCCGTGGGCTAACGCCATTCGCAACCGTTGGATCCGGGGGAACAGGCTATTCGGACGACCGGCGCGATTTTGTGACGGTGGCAAGGCGGCCGGTTATGGGGCCGCGGCATCCGACCGGAGCGAGATAGTGCGGCGGCCGGCGCCTTCGCGCTGCTGGCTGCTGCTGGCTGTGAGTGGCGCAACGGCAGCAAGGAAGCTATCTTGTGCGGGGAGAGTTGCCCCGGGCGCGCGTAAATTTGTCCGCGAAAATGGCAGGCAGGATCACCTTTGCAGTGACTATTCCAGCGAGGACGGCAGTCTTGTGAAGGGAGTAACAAGCGAGGCGGCCGTACCGGAGTCGCGGGATCATTTCATTCCGCTTCGGAAGTCGGATTTGATCGAGGGCCTCCTGGCCGCGGGGCATCTCGACGGCGCCGGTGAGGTCGGCTTCCGGCAATTTGCGCGTCAGCTTGGCGCCATCTTTCACTACCAGTATTTCGAGCAGCTCGACCTGTTGCGTGAGGCCTATTTTCACTTCGACCCCGAGGTCGATCCGCGGGCCTGCGGACCTCAGCAGGATCTGGAAGCGGCCTATCGCCGGCTGAGTGAAGAGGTGGTCCGTGTGCTCACCGAGGCCAATTTCATCGAGATTTCGCATGCCGAAATCGTTCAGGCCTTTTCCGACCACGCCTTGGTTCAAGTCAAGCTCAAGGCTCCGGTCGAGGAGTATCGCGACGTCCGCATGTTCCGCCGCGGCAGCCACCAGGAGACCATCGAGGTTCCAGTCTGGCGGGGCTGGCGCCGGCGCGCGCGCGAGATCGAGGTGTTCGACGACGTGGTCATGATGGTTGCGACCCGGCCGGGCGGCGATACGCCAGCCAACGCCCTCAAGGCAGTCCGGGGCGGGCGGACACGATCAAAAATCCGCGGCGGCGCGGTGTTATTCAAGTATTTCCGGCACGTCGCCCGCGCCGATCTCGAGGCGCTGTTGCCCAATGTGCGGGTGGTGATGAGCCTGTCCGACCAGCTCATGCTGGGTGTGCCAGCCATTTTTGGCGGCATCCCGATCCTGATCAAGCTCGCCTCGACCCTGGTGATCCTGTTTCTGGTCGCCGGCTTCTATCTTGGCGTCAACGGAACGCTCGGCGACAATGATCTCGAGCAGGCGCTGGCCGCGCTCAGCGGCCTGTTCGCGCTGGGGGCCTTTATGCTGAGGCAATGGGGAAACTTCCACCGCCAGTCGCTGATCCATCAGAAGCAGCTGACCGACAATATCTACTACCGCAACATCAACAACAATTCCGGCATTTTCAGCTATCTGATCGACGAGGCCGAGGAGCAGGAATGCAAGGAAGCGCTGCTCGCCTATTACTGCCTGAGTACGGCGGCGCAACCGCTCACGCGCGCGGCGCTCGGTGCTGGTATCGACGAACTTCTGTCGCACCGTTTCGAGGTTTCGGCCGATTTCGCGATCGGCGAGGCGGTGACGCGGTTGAAGCGTCTCGGGCTACTGGACGAGAGCGGCGGTGTGCTGTCGGCGTTGCCGCTTCCCGCGGCGATCGAACGGCTGGAGACGGAGTGGGCGCAGTTGCTGCGGCCTAGCGCAGACTCGCATTGATCTTCTCGAGCGCTGTTGTGCCGGGGCAAAGATCCCCGGCATCGAGCGTATTGAGCGGCACTTCCACGGTGTCGAGATGGCTGTGCAGGTCGTCCGATTCCGGATCGACATACAACAGGCCGGTGACGATCTGGCCCCTGGCGGCGTGTTTCTGCAGGAACGACATCGCGCCGACGCGATCATGCGGATCATAGTCGGCATCGATCTTGCGCAGCGCGATCCTTGTGCCGTCATGCTGCTCGACCAGTTGCACGGTGCCCGGGGCATAATCCACCGTGATCGGGGCGCGGTCGGTGATGACGTCGAGCCGGTTCACCGCGTCATTGTGCTCGCGCACATAGTCAAAACTCTTGGTCGATCCGGCGTGGTTGTTGAAGGCGACGCAGGGGCTGATGACGTCGATGAACGCCGCGCCCTTGTGCTGGATCGCGGCCGCGATGAGCGGCACCAATTGTGTCTTGTCGCCGGAAAAGCTGCGCGCCACGAAGCTCGCGCCGAGCTGCAGCGCGATCGCCACCAGGTCGATCGGGCTGTCGCTGTTGATCAGGCCCTTCTTGGATTTCGAGCCGCGGTCGGCGGTGGCCGAGAACTGGCCCTTGGTCAGGCCGTAGACGCCGTTGTTCTCGACGATATAGGTCATGTTGACGCCGCGCCGGATCGAATGCGCGAACTGGCCGAAGCCGATCGAGGCCGAGTCGCCGTCGCCGGAAACACCGAGATAGATCAGGTCGCGGTTGGCGAGATTGGCGCCGGTCAGCACCGACGGCATCCTTCCGTGAACCGAATTGAAGCCGTGCGAATTGCCGAGAAAATAGTCCGGCGTCTTAGAGGAGCAGCCGATGCCGGAAATCTTGGCGACGCGGTGCGGCTCGATCGACAGTTCGAAACAGGCCTCGATGATCGACGCCGTGATCGAGTCATGGCCGCAGCCGGCGCACAGCGTCGAGACCTTGCCCTCGTAATCCCGGTGGGTGAAGCCGAGATCGTTCTTCGGAAGTCCCGGATGCTGGAATTTCGGCTTGGCGATATAGGTCATGACTTCACCTTGCGGAGCGGGGTCACCTTGAGCTGGTCCTGGTGGTCGCCGATGGCGCCGGCGATGAAGCGCGCGGTAATCGGCGTGCCGTCATAATGCACAATCGGAATCAGGCGGACCGGATCGATGCCGTTCTCGTTGACGATCAATGAGCGAAGCTGCGCATCGCGGTTCTGCTCGACCACATAGACGAAGTCATGGTCGGCGATGAAGCTGGCGACGCTGGAATGGAACGGGAAAGCGCGGATCCGCAGCCGGTCGAGCTGATGCCCGCGCGATTCCAGGATCCCGATCGCCTCGTCCATCGCCGGGGCGGTGGAGCCGAAATAGATCACGCCGTATTTGGTAGGCTTGGCGGCGTTGGCCTGCAGCGGCCGCGGCACCATGTCCTGGGCGGTCTCGAACTTGCGCACCAGCCGCTGCATGTTGTCGGCATAGACAGGGCCTTCCTCGGAATAGATCGCATAGCGGTTGCGCGAGGTGCCGCGGGTGAAGAACGAGCCCTTGGTCGGGTGGGTGCCGGGATAGGTGCGGTACGGGATGCCGTCGCCATCGACGTCCAGGTAGCGCCCGAAGTCCCGGCTGGGTTCGTCCAGCATCTCCGCCGTCATCACCTTGCCGCGGTCGTATTGCCTGGCATCATCCCATTTTAGCGGACGGGAGAGACGGTGGTTCATGCCGATGTCGAGATCCAGCATGAGGAAGATCGTGGTCTGCAGCCGCTCGGCCAGATCAAAGGCCTGGGCTGCGAATTCGAAGGCTTCGGCCGGGTCTTCCGGAAACAGCAGCACATGCTTGGTGTCGCCATGCGAGGCGTA
>JBBQUA010000064.1:0-24184 GCA_038212905.1 Hyphomicrobiales bacterium | reverse complement strand
CCTGCACCGCGCCATTGAGCAGCTGATAGGAGCCGTCCGGCCGCCAGTTCAGCTTGCGCCTGGTGAGGTCGACCGCGGCACTGGTCAGCGGCGCCTCCAACGCATCGCCGGAGGGATCGCCGAAACGATGGGAGCTCGAATCCGGAAAGGGATCGAAGCCGGAAACCGAGGCGTCGTAGCGGCCGGTCACCTTGCCGTTGCGGCGGTCGAACTCGCGGCGAAACTCGCCGACGCCAAGCCGCCCGGTCAGCCGGCGGCTCACCGCCTGGTCGATCCCGGTCAATGCGGCCACCTTGTCGGCGAGCCGGGTCGTCGCCGCTACATCGGCCGTTCCCCGGATCAGGTCGCCCAGGAATTCGCCTCGCGCATAATCCTCGACGTCGGCGAGGTCGGCCCGGGTCACCCCTCCCTCGCCGGCCTTGATCTCGCGCGCCACCGCCGTCATCGAAGGAAGGCTCCAGACATATTGCAACAGGCTGGTGCCGGTGAATTCGCGGTAGTCGAACAGCGGCGATACCAGAATGAGTCCCCTCACCCCGACGCCCTGGTCGTTCTGCAGATTGCGCACGATCTTCGGCCCGCGAATCCCGCCATAACTTTCACCGGCGATGAATTTCGGCGACAGCAGCCGATCGGATTTCTCCAGCCAGCGGCGGATCACCAGCGCGATCGCATTGACGTCGCCGTCAACCGAATAGAACCGCTTGCGCACCTCCTCACCTCCAGCGACGAAGCGGCTGTAGCCGGTGCCGACGGGATCGATGAAGACCAGATCGGTGAAGTCGAGCCAGGTCTCGGCGTTGGGCATCAGATCAGGCGACGCGGAGGACGTCACCGCATCGGCATTGATGGCGAGCCGCCACGGTCCGGCCGCGCCGAATTGCAGCCAGGCCGAGGACGCGCCCGGCCCGCCATTGAACAGGAAGGTCACCGGCCGGGTGCGCGCGTCGGCGCCGTTGAGCTGGTAGGCGGTGTAGGCGATATCGGCCTGTGGCTCGCGCTTGTCGTTGAACAGCGGAATTGAACCGGCAGTGGCGGTGAAGTCGAGCGTCCGCCCCGGAAGCGCGAGCGTATGTCGGGTGGTCGAATCCGGCGGCAGCCGGCCTTGCTCGGCGGCCGGCGAATTAGAAGCGTTGCCGCGCGTGCCGGTGGCGCCGGCCTTCTGCTCCGAGGGCGTTGCCGCGGCCGGCGGCTGCGGATGCGGCGCATCCTGGGCGCGCGCGCCCGTCATCACCGAAAACGTGAGAAACACGAGCGCGACGCACAGATGGCGCGGCGCCACGAGACGAATAGCCATGTCCGTTGCTCTCCCTGCCCCCGCGATCACACCGGATACTGTTCGCAACAAAGGCAGGACGATGACAATCACGATTCCGCTAACGCCAGCAAAGCGCTCGCAACCGAATCAATGCTGCGGCTCGCGCTCATGCCGGAGCTGGGCCTGCAGCGTGGATATCCAGAAGTGCAGAATCGTGCGCGCGATGACGACATCGATCGCCAGCAGCGCGGGTTTGACCGCCGTAAAGATCTTGCTCATCGCAATCCTCATTCGAGACATCGATTGCCTGTGAATGATGGGAGGTTACGCCGGATTGGCGGTCGCCAGCGTGATCCAGCACACACACTCTGCATTGCGCCGCCCTGCGCGCGACCGGGCCAAGCTCGATTTGAGTCCGTTGATGTATTAAGAGTTTGGTCCCGACGCCGCGCCGTTCGCGGATATGTGATATGGATCACACTTTCCGGAGGGCGACCAAGCTAGCGGTAGCGGTAGGGTCGGATCTCTGACTTGCGAAGCGGTTGGCTCAATTCACTGAAACCCGCTTCGCCTCCTGGAATGAGGTTTTTGGGATGAACAAGGCGATTGTCGTGGTTGTCGGCGTCATGGGGTTTGCGGGATCCGCGACCGCCCAGATGCCCGTTGCAGTCGTGGAAGAGGTTCAGGGCAATGTCACCGGCGCCGAGTTCATGGACTATGTTGTCCCGGGAAACGTCATCAAGCTCGGACAGGGCGCTTCGATTGTGGTCGGCTACATGAAATCCTGCCGGCGCGAAACCATCAGCGGCGTCGGCACGGTCATCGTCGGCGAGGATGAGAGCAAGGTCCACCTTGCCGAGGTCGATGCCGCCAGGACCAACTGCGACCCGGCCCAGGCCCATGCGACGACGAGGGCCACCAGCGACGCCGCGGCAAGCGTCGTCCGCAGCCTGGAAAAAGGCGCCGCGCCAGCCGGTCCCCAGCTGACGCTTTACGGCACCTCGCCGCTGGTCGAAGCCAGAGGGAGCGGCACGCTGGTGTTCGAACGCCTCGACCGCAAAGGCGAGCGCCAGCAGTTTGACCTCACCGGCAACCAGCTCAAGGGCAGGTTCTACGATCTTGCCGGCACCAGCAAATCGCTCACGCCGGGCGCGACCTATGCGGCCACTTTCGCATCGCGCAGGATCGTGTTCCGGGTCGATCCCCAGGCCAAATCAGGTCCGACCCCGATCGTCGGCCGCCTGCTGCGGCTGGAATAGACTTTGCCGGGCATCAAGCCGTGAATATCGGGCGCAAGACGCGGGACGCCATTGCCATCGTTGCGATCGTATCGGCTTGCGCCGCGATCTCGGTCTCGCCCGTCTTCAACATCGCCCATGGCCTGTCGATCGACATTCTCACCGCGCTGCGCTGGGAGATGTTCGGCAGGAGGCAGGATCCCGCCTCCTCGCCGGCGGTCGTGGTCGCGATCGACGAGGAAACCTACCGGGCGCCGCCGTTCAAGGGCTCGCCATTGCTGACATGGACCGGCGAGATCGGCCGCGTTCTCGGCGCGGTCGTCGAGGGCGGCGCCAAGGTCGTCGGCTTCGACATCGTGTTCGAGAAGTCGATCGAGCAGTCCGAGATCCCGTTCGACGGCGGCCTGTTCGGCGAAAAGGTCCGCGGCTTCGACCGCGATTTCCTTCGCGCGCTGGCGGCGGCCGCCTCCGGCGGCAAGGTGGTGCTGGGGGAAGTTCTGCGCGGCGACCAGCCGACCCGCCCCTCGCCCGGGCAGCGCATCGCGGTTCGCCAGCAACAGAACATTCGAGCGCTCAACATCTACACCGACAGCGACGATATCGTCCGCCGGCTGCCGCTGACGTTTACCGTGGACGGCAGGCCGGTGCCCTCGATGGCGCTGGAACTGGCGTCGCGCGCGCTCAACGCCCAGCCGGAATTGAAGACCAGGGGAACGACCACACTCGCCGGCTACCGGATTCCCAGCGCGGTGCGCAACACGATGACGTTGAATTTCGAGGGCGGCGCGGACGACATCCCGACCTATTCGCTGGCCGACCTGAGTGCCTGCGCTGCGAAAGGCGACAAGGATTTCTTTCGCCGCCAGTTCGAAGGCAAGGTCGTCATCATCGGCACGATGCTGGAGGCGGAGGATCGCCAGCGGACCTCCAAGCGTTTCACGACCGGGATCGAGGGCTCGCGGGCGCCGCGTTGCGCGCTGGCGGAGCAGCCCGGCGGCAGCCGCTTCAAGCGCCGCGACATCGCCGGGATCTATATCCATGCCACCGCCGTCAACAACCTGATCGCCCGCGATGCGGCGGTCGAACTCCGCCGGCTACCGATTGCGCTGATCGCGGCGCTGGTTGCGGCGTTTGCGGCCCTGATCGCGCGAATGCTCAAGCCGGGCGCCGCGGTGCTGACGTTTCTGGGCGCCATCGCGGTTTACCTGATCGGCGCCACGGCGGCGTTCAACCACGCGCTGGTGCTGCCGCTCAGCGAGCCGTTCATTGCCGGTTTCGCCGCACTGGCTGCCATGGTCGGTTACCGCTTCATGATCACCGACAAGGACCGCCGGCTGCTGCAGAAGAGTTTTGCGCTGTACCTCGCCCCCGACGTGATCGACCGCATGCTGGCGTCGAACAAGCCGCCGGTGCTGGGCGGCGAAACCCGCCACGTGACGGTGTTTTTTTCCGACCTCGAGGGATTTTCGCTGATCGCGGAAACGATGTCGCCCGAAGCCCTGATGGCGCTGATGAACGAGTATCTGTCCGAGATGACCGACATCATCGAAGGCCATGGCGGCTATGTCGACAAATATATCGGGGATTCCATCGTCGCGGTATTCGGTGCGCCGGCCGACGACCCCGACCATGCCTGCAATGCGCTGCGCGCCGCGCTGGATTGCTGCGCGCGCCTCGAAGAGCTCAATCGCAGCGCGGTGGCGTTCGGCGGCAGCAAGGTGGCGCAGCGCATCGGGATCAATTCCGGCGAAGCGCTGGTCGGCAATTTCGGATCGCGGCGGCGCTTCAACTATTCGGTCATGAGCGACGCGGTGAACCTCGCCTCGCGGCTGGAGGGCGCCAATAAATTTTACGGCACCACCGTGATCGCTTCCGAGACCACGGTCGCCCTGACAGGCGAAACATTTGGCTGGCGCGAGCTCGACACCATCCGCGTCAAGGGGCGCACCAATCAGCTGACGATCTACCAATTGCTGGCGCTGGCGGCGGAGTTGACGCCGGCGCAGACCTCGGTCACCGCGGATTACGCCAGGGGACTCGCGCACTGGCGCGCCGGCGAGTTTGCACTGGCCGAAAAATGCTTCGAGCAGGCCGCCGAAACCGACCGGCCATCCCGGATGTTTCTCGAACGGGCGAGGATCCAGGCGCAGCAGGTGCCATCAGGCGAATGGGACCCGGTCCGGACCCTGCAGGAAAAGTGATCAGAACCCGACGCCGATCATCGCGCTGCCCCCGCCGCCGCTGCGACCGCCACTGACGATGCTAGGCCGGGCCACGGCTTGCTGGCGCGCACGCGGAGCGTCCTGTCCCGCCTTCGCACGCTGTTCGCGATCCGATTGGCGACGGTTCTGTTTGCGGCGCGACCGCACATCGTCCTCATCATCCTTCGTACGCGCGGCGACAGCTGGCGGCGCCTTCGACTTCTCGTCGGCGACGCAGGTCTCGCCCTTCAAGGTCTCGCCGGCCCGGCACTCAATCGGGCAGACACGGGTGGTATGCTTGGTCAGTTCCGCAACCAGCCCCTCGGTAACGCTGGCATTCTCGCTCGGCTGGCCCTCGATCGAGAGGTAGCGGCCGAGCGCGGTTTTGGTCGTGGGATTGAGCGTGCCGTCGATCTTCCCGGTCAGACAGCCGACGCGGATGAGCTGGGTTTGCGCGGCGCGGAGCAACTCGGGTGAATTGGGCAGCGCCGCAGCGCGCTTGGCCGCCTCGGCGTTGAACTTGTCGAGGCTGGCGACAACCAGCGGTCCGAGCCGGTCACAGCCGATGGTCCTGGAGAAAGACTTGAGGTCCTGGAGGCCCGAGCCCTCGCTGCCCTTGGCGATGAGTTCCTCGAGTTTGGCTTGTTCGCTCTTGCAGGCGGCTTCGCGGGCAGCCGTCAACTCCGCCTTCTTGCGCGCGGCCTCCGCCTCTCTGGCTTGCTTTTCGCTCGCCGCCCGCAAGCTCGCGGCTTCCGCCGCTGCCTTGTCGCGTTCGGCCTGCTCGGCTTTCTGTTTGGTCTCCGCCGCCTTGCGCTCGGCTTCCGCAGCCCTGGCTTTCTGTTCGGCTTCCGCCGCCTTTGCGCGGCGCTCCTCTTCCTCGCGTTTTTTCGTCGCCGCCAGTTCCGCCGCGGTGGCCCTCGCTTTCTCGGCCGCCTCGGCCTCGCGCGCGCGACGTTCGTCCTCTTCGCGCTTTTTGGCAGCCGTCAGTTCGGCCTTGCGTTGCTCAGCTTGCCGAAGCGCTTCCTCTGCGGCCTTGCGCGCGGCCTCGCGCGCCCCACGCGCCTGATCTTCGCGCTCCTGAGCGGCCCTCCTGAGCAAGTCCATCCGCTGCTGGGCAGTGATGGATAACGGTGAATCCGGATAGCGCTTGATGAACCGCAGCAGCGCCGCCGGATCGGTCGAGTCCTTCAGCCTGTCCCACTCCAGCGCTTCCTTGGAGGAGGATTCGCGGGCCGAAGGCGCAGGCTGCGGCGGCAACGCCGCAATGATCATGTTCGCCGACGGCGCATTTTCCATCTGCGCGCGCGCGAGATCGGCATAGAATCCGGTCGGATGGGTTCCCAAAAATACCTCCCAAGCGCGACGCGATCCGATTTTCTGAACCAGTTCATAGTCCGCCTTGACGTCGGTGATCGGCGCGTCCTGCGCCAATGCCGGCGCCGGCACCAGCGAGATATTGCCGCCGCCGAGCGAGCCGTAAACGAACGGCTCCTGCCGATTGGAGGTGGTCTTCAATACCTCGTCCCTGACGCGGCCGAACGCGAGCCGGACGTCGAGACCTGGCACGGTGAGGTTTTTCAGCACTGCCGCGGTGAAGGGACTGTGCTGGCCATCGCCGTCATCGGCAGTCGAGCCAGCCTTCGCGGCATAGGCGATCAGGGTGTCGGTGCTGGTGGGCTCCACCCTGCCGAGGCCGGACGTAACCGCGCGATTGGCCAGCTTGCGTTCGCGGCGCATGGCGGGGACGAAAGGATTGTCGCGGCAGGCGTCCAGAATGACCAGACGCAGCCGCTTGGCGCCATCCGCCGACGACACTAGGCGCTCCAGCAGAATTGCTTCGTCGTCCGCGTCGCGATCGCTGGCGAGCCTCGCGTCGACCGGGATGAGGTAATTGGTTCCGGCAAGCTCGAGGCCGTGACCGGCGTAGTAGACAACGGCGATGTCGGCCTGATCGGCCGATGTCTCGAACTTCCGGATCGCGCGCTTGAATTCGAGATTGCCGACGTTGATCTGGACCTCGACGGAATCGAAACCCGCGTCCCTGAACAGTTTGGCCACGGCGTTCGCATCCCGCGACGGGTTGGCAAGCTGCGGAACGGTCTGGTAGCGCGAATTGCCGACGATCAATGCGACGCGCTTTTCCGCCCATGCGGCGTCGGGAGCCATCGACAGAATGGCTCCTCCGATCAGTGCCGCAAATGGAACGAGGCGCTTGAGCATTTTTCCTGTCGAAACCGGCATGGCGGAAGGCTGGCCCGAAATCCATTGACCCGCGTGTGCCCACCGAATCAATATCTTCTCCGTCCTCCCCGATCAACGGGCTACTATTGACGCCGATGGATCCGTCAATCTGACAACTCAGATACAGAACGCAGTGTGATTTGAGTCACGCCCAAAGCAAGGTCCGACAAGGCGTCCAAAAACCAGGCGGACAAATAATCAGCCGCCGGCCCTATTCATATGATGGGGGTTTGCCGGTTGCAGCGTCACAACTTGTGGCACGAATGCTACATGCCCCGAAATTCACAGGCCGGATCAAGCGCAGCCTCTTTGTTGCGCTTTCGCCGCGAGAATTGCTGTCTTAGATTTTTTGCGGGACGACCGCGTACATTGCGTTGATTCTTTTTTTTCGGGAATGGGGATTTAGAATGACTGCTTTGCTCATTGCAGGATCGCGCGTGCTTCACGGCAACAGGATCAGGATTTTTGCCGGCATCGCATTTGCCGTCATGCTGTCGGCGCCGACCGCCGCGCTGGCGCAGAACTGCAATGTAACCAATATTGCAGGGCCCGGCGGAATCGGCGTACCGCCCGGCACAACGGGTCCCGGTGCCGGCATCCTCGGTCAGTTCACCAGCGCGTTGTCCGCGCAGATATCGGCGGCGACCAGCAACGCCAATACGGTTTTCCAGGCGGGTCAGGGCAGCGCCTTCGTATCCGCGCCCGGCAACCCGCCGCCGGACTCCCCGGGCGGCGGTATCTGGGGACGCGCCACCGGTGGCCAGGCCACGGTAACGGGAACGTCGACCACGCAGACGCTCAATCAGTCGCCTCCCGCCACGCTCAATCAAACCACGACGGTCAACTGTAACAACCAGATTCGTGAAAACTACGCCGGTTTCCAGATCGGCGCCGATGCGGCGCGGCTGAACTGGAACGGCTGGAATCTGCACCTCGGCACCACCGCCGGCTATCTCGAATCCAACTCGACATCTCTCAACAACGGGTTCTCCAGCAACATCCAGGTGCCGTTTGTTGGCACCTATGCGGTTGCGACCCACGGCCGGTTCTTTGCCGACGCGCTACTGAAGCAGGATTTCTACAACATCGCATTGAGCAATGCCGGCGCCGGCTTCTTCTCGCAGCCGATTTCCGGTCGTGGCACGTCGTTTGCGGTCAACGCCGGTTACAATTTCGCGATTTCGAACAACTGGTTCATCGAGCCCTCGGCGGGCTTCACCTATGCCAGGACCAGCTTCGATTCGTTCTCCGCGGTCGGTCAGCCCGGCGTGGGCCAGGGCGCCAATATTTCAGGTACCGTGAAGGTCGATGACATCACCACCCAACTCGGCCGGCTCAGCCTGCGGGTCGGCACGTCGGTACAGTCCGGCAACCTGGCGCTGACGCCCTTCTTCACGGCCAGCGTATTCCACGAATTCGCCGGCAACGTCACCTCGAACTTCGCGACCTGCGCGAATTGCAGCTTCTTCGGACCGGGCGTGCCGGTGCCGGGCGGCTTCTCTCCCGCAACCTTCACCGCGGCCACGACGACGTCGCGGGTCGGAACCTATGGCCAGTATTCGCTGGGCATCGCCGGGCAAGTCGTCAACACCGGCTGGCTCGGATTTGCGCGCGTCGACTATCGCAACGGCGAGACGATCGAAGGCTGGTCCGGCACCGCCGGCATCCGCTATCAGTTCACGCCAGAACTGCTGACGAGCACGATGCCGACCAAGGCGCGGGTCAAGGCCCTGCCGCCGGCAATGACCTACGTGAACTGGACCGGGTTCTACCTCGGCGCCCATGGCGGCGCGGCCTATGGACGTGATGACATCGGCTTCGTCGGCTACGGCCAGACCGCCGGCACACGCTCTGCCGGCCTGCTCGGCGGCGGCCAGATCGGCTACAACTACCAGATGGCCAACAAATTCGTGCTCGGTGTCGAAGCCGATGCGAGCTGGGCCAATCTCAAGGGCGGCAGGACGTGCGGCACCGATACCGGCCTCAACGCGGGTGGCTTGCCCGGCGGCTTCAGCCCGTTCTTCCTGAGCTGCAACACGCAGGTAAACTGGCTCGCATCGGCTACCGCCAGGCTCGGCTATGCCTGGGACCGGTCGCTGCTTTATGTCAAGGGCGGCGCGGCTTTCATCAATGAAACCGTCTCGGCCAATTGCATCGTGGGACCGTTCAACGTGCCCGGCAATACCCGCAACTGCAACAACCAGGCCGGCGCTCTGATCAACAACATTTCGACCTCGGACAACCGCGTCGGCTGGACCATCGGATTCGGCGGCGAATTCGCGCTGACCTCCAACTGGTCGGCCAAGGCGGAATACAACTATATGGACTTCGGATCGCGAACCGCCCTCGCCAGCGACGGCACAACGTTCCTGACCTCTCGTACCGATCTGCAGGTGACCAAGGTCGGTTTGAACTATCGTTTCGGCCCCGGCACGGTCGTCGCCAAGTTCTGATCGCGTTCGAATTCGCTCCGATGATATGCGGGCGGTCGCGTCGAGCGACCGCCCGTATGTATTTGTGACCCGGGGCAAGCCCGCTCGGCTCGACAAGTCCGGTCAAGGTCGTATAGACGACCTTGCGCGCACCCGCTCCCACCGGCGCGCTTGAGATGAGCCGGAAATCCGATGACCAGCCCCAAGCGATATGACCGGATCGCCTTCGTCGCGAGCCCAGGCGCTGAGGCGCAGGCGGCGCTGGCCCAGCTGACCGCGCTGTACGGCAATCACGACCCCGATGGCGCCGACGTCGTGGTGGCGCTCGGCGGCGACGGCTTGATGCTGCAGACGCTGCACCGGCACATGCGTTCGGACAAGCCGATCTACGGCATGCATCGCGGCACCGTCGGTTTTCTGATGAACGAGTTCAATACGGTCGACCTGCACGCCCGCCTCGCCGCGGCGCGGGAAAGCGTGATCCACCCGCTGCTGATGCGCGCCACCGACGTGCACGGCGTGGTGCACCTGCATCATGCCATCAACGAGGTCTCGCTGTTTCGTCAGACCCATCAGGCGGCGCGCCTGAGAATCCTGATCGACGAGCACCAGCGCATGGCCGAGTTGATCGCCGACGGCATCATGGTGGCGACGCCGGCCGGCTCCACCGCCTACAATCTTTCGGCGCAGGGACCGATCCTGCCGATCAACGCCGCGCTGCTGGCGCTGACCCCGATCAGCGCGTTCCGGCCGCGGCGCTGGCGCGGCGCCCTGCTCCCCAACACCGCCTATGTCGTCATCGAGGTGCTCGAGGGCGACAAGCGCCCGGTCGCGGCGGTGGCCGACCACGACGAGGCGCGCGACGTTCGCCGGGTCGAGGTGCTCTCAGACAAGACCATCTCGATGCGGATGCTGTTCGACCCCGGCCACAGCCTGGAAGAGCGCATTCTGAGCGAGCAGTTCAATTATTGAGCCAAGCTCCGGCGTCGGCCCGGCCACCGGGCCGGGACCCATGGTTACCGCCCTCCGGATCGCAACCATTCGTTAACCGGCACCGCGATATGGTTAACGCCGGGTATACCGTTGCTGGTCTGCCCTCAGGGCCGCGCCATGTTTCGCATCGACTTCAACAAGCTGCGCTTTCTCGTCTGCGACGACAATCCGCATATGCGCCGCATCCTGCGGACGCTGCTGCATTCGTTCGGCGCGCGCGAGGTCTATGAGTCCGAAGACGGCGCGACCGCGCTGGAAATGTACAGCCATTACGTTCCCGACATCGTCATCACCGACTGGTCGATGCCGATTTTCGACGGCCTCGAACTGGCGCAAATGATCCGGCAGCCGGATTCCAAGGGCAACCCCTTCGCCCCCATCATCATGCTGACCGGCCATTCCGAGAAGCGGCGCGTCACCGTGGCGCGCGACGCCGGCGTCACCGAATTCCTGGCCAAACCGATCTCGGCCAAGGGGCTCTATCAGCGCATCCTCAATGTCGTCGCCAATCCGCGCCCGTTCATCAAGACCAAGACCTATTTCGGCCCGGACCGCCGCCGCAATACCGCCAACGCCTATATCGGTCCGGAGCGCCGCGTCGGCGGCGAGGTCGAGGTGATGCAGCAGCCGTCGCTGCTCGACAAGGCACGGTCCACCGTCTAGCGCGAGGCCTCAAGGAAACCAACATGGCGAGAGAAAAGCCCGCGACGGTGCAGATCGAAAGATTCGCCGACCATCACATCATCCGGCAGCCCAATCCGCTGCGAAAGGTGCTGCAGCGCGTTGCCCCGCGTGATCTCGACGATCCCGTCGCGCGCGCGGAAAAGGCGCTCGCCGGCCTGTCGGGCGAATTCAAGAACTGGATGGCGATCGAAGCCGACCGGCTTTCGGACGCCCACGCCTCCATCCTGCGCGATGGCTTCACCGACGTCACGCGCGAAGAGCTGTTTCGCGCCGCCCACGACATCAAGGGCGACGCCGCCACCTTCGGATTTCCTTCCGCCGGCGCCGCCGCCGAAAGCCTGTGCCGGATCATCGAGCACGCGCCCGATCTCGACGAGGTGCCGTCCAACCTGATCGCGCATCACATCAACGCCATCCAGGCCATCGTGCGCGAGCGCACCAGGCTCGACACCGTCGCTACCGCCGGCGAATTGAGCAAGCAGCTGCGCGGCATCGCGGACGTCTTTCTCACCCATGCCAATCGCGACCGTCCCGAGCATCTGGAAGCGGTGCTGGCCCCGAGCATCGTGCCGTCGGAGTGAGACCCGTCGTCCCTGCGAACGCAGGGACCCATACACCGTGCACTGTCGGTTAGAGCGCGGAGTTGAGAAACCTTTTGCAACAACCGACATCGGCGGTTATGGGTCCCTGCGTTCGCAGGGACGACAGCTCAATGTGTTGATGCAAAATCACTACGCCGCGATCAGCTCATGCTCAAGCGACGCGATCGCCGCTTCGGCGATCAGTTCGTCACAGAACATGCGGGCTTCTTCCCGCGCCGACTCCGTCGCGAAGCGGCGCAACAGGATCAGGAGCGGCTCGGCGGCCTGCGAGTCGGTTTCGCAATGCGTCAGCACGCGCTCCACCATGCGGCGTCGCAGTCGGGCGGCGCCGCCGAGGCTGTCGACGAATCCGGTTTCCTGGCAGACTTCGAGCGCCATCTGGAACGCCGCGAAGGTCGATGGCGGCAGGCCGGCGCGGCGCAGCAGCGCCTGCAGGCTGGCGCTGCCGCGATCATGCAGCAGCGCGGAAACCCGCGCCAGCGGCAGTTCGGACAATTCCGCCAATGCGGTATCGAACAGTTCGAGATTGCCCGACAGCAGCGCGCGCAGGATCAGGCCCGCGGTGAGCTGGCCGGTGGCGCGCAAATGCCGCACCAGGCCGCAGATGTCGTCGCCGCGGGAACGCGCCGCGATATTAACGGTTGAACGCTCGCGCGCCTCGCTGGCGATCCGGCCTGCCCGGTCGGCGCTCAGCCAGTTGCGGGCGACCACGAACCGCGCCAGCGTGTCCGACAGTTTGGCGACCAGCGCGACCCGGGTCGCGGCCGGCAAATCTTCCAGTACCAGCATCGATTCCCGGATCGCGGCGAGATGGCCGTGGCGTTCGACGATGCGGTCCCATGAGAACGGCGCCAGCTCGGCATAGGCGTTCTCGATCAGCTCGAGCGCCGCCGCGGCTGAGCCCACTTCGGCGATCGCGGCGCAGACCGAGGGCAGCAGATTGATGCGGCGGGCGACCGCGCATTGCATGGCGCAATTGCCGGTCGCGATGATGTCGACGAGATCGGCGTCGATCAGAAGCGGGGAATGTTCCAGCACCGGAAGCGCGACCGACGCCTGGTCGAGCGACAACGCCTGCACGATGCCGGCGGGCGCCTCGGAGCTGCGCGCAAACACTTCGGCCATGGCCTGGCGCACCAGCGGGGAGGCATCGTCGAGCAGCATCAGCAGCGCGCCTTCTGCGGCGGCGCGATCGTCCTCGGACAGATCCGAAATCAGCCAGGCCCGCGCCAGCGACCGCGTTGCCTCTGCCCGCTCGCCCGCCGGAGCGGTACGTATCCAACTGATGAACTGCCGAACAATCATGACCGGGGAGGCCTACGCAACCTGACGACACCGTGACGCGATGCCACTGCAAGAGAAAATAAACCACGCCGCTTAACAAAGGGTTCACCATAAACGGCTGGTTTTGTTGACGTTTTGTTAAGGGGGCGGCGACCGCTGCAGCATCGTTCCCCGGACGCAGCGCAGCACGAAGTGATGCGCTGCAGATCCGGGGTCCATCGTTCACAGGAAAAGGTGGGTCCCGGTTCTGCGAGGCAGCGCTGCGCGCTGCGTCGCGCCCGGGACAAAGGCTTCAGGCTAGCTGCTGAAGATGCCGGCGCGGTCGCTGAAGAGATCGAGCCGACCGGGCGGGCGGACTTCGGGCTTGCGTCCCGATAGCGATTGCGCCGCGCTCGTGGATGAAACCAAGGTTGCCGACGCAACCGACGTCAACGACGAAGAATTGCCCCACAATTCCTGAACCGCCGGCGAGAGCGGTTGCGCGCGATCGCCGGCCTGGAACAGGGAACGAAAGATCGGATCGGTCGGCTGCGGCGGTGTCAGCGCCGATGCGAACGTCATCACGGCGGGCGTCACCGCGCGGGAGTCCGGAAAGCTCGAGAGATAGGCGGCATTGTCCACCGGCGCCGGGGCCGGCGTGGCGCTGGCCAGCGTCACGCGCCTTGGCGCGTCGCCACCGGCGGACGCCATCGCGGTCCGCGTCGCCTGCGAATTGGCGGCGCTTGCATAGCGCGCGTTCAGCACGGAATAGACTTCGGAGACGCTGCGCGCGCTGCCGGTCTTGTCGTAGAAGATCGGGCGGTTGGCGGCGGCGGCATTGGGAAACAATGCAGCACCCGAGGCATTCGGATTGTTTTCGGCGTTCGAGATCAGCTTGCCGGCGCCGTTGGCGCCCATGAAATGCGCCATATAGAGTTCGCCGTCGGTCGGGCGGCGCCCGATCTTGCCGGTGAGCTTGAAGCTGTTGGATTGGGCAAACACCGCCGCCATCGCGGAAGCGGCCTGCGGATCGTCGCGCAGCTTCATGATCTCGGTGCGCGCGGCGGGATCGCTGACGGAATAGCCGCCGGAGGGGTTTTTCGTGATGGCGTCGGCATATTTGCCGTAGCCGAGCTGACTGCCGGCTTCCTTGACGGTGCCGAGCCATGTCTGGTCGATGAACTGGTAGAGCCCGCGCGCCGACGAGGTGGTGGCTGCGGCCTTCGGATTGAAGTTGGACTCCATTTTGGCGGTAGCCAGCATGTATTCGAAGCTGGTGCCGGTGGTATCGGCGGCCTGCCTGATGGCGCCGGCAATCCGGGCGCGCGAGGGTTCGACACCTGCCGTCGCCGTGGCGCTTAATGTGTCGACCGCCATTTGTTGGTGCCCCGCTCCTCGCGAAACGACCGCCCGGCCATCTCGGCACGACAGGCGGCGCTCAGGCCTCCTACACCCTGCGTCGGTTATGGTTAATGCCGGGTTAACCCGCCCCTAGCGATAGACCTTGGCGGGATCGAACAGCTTGTCCGCATCGACGAACGACAATCGCGCTCCGCCGTCGCCTGGCGTCACCGCGCGATAGAAGCACGAGCGACGCCCGGTGTGGCAGGCAGCGCCTGTCTGCTCGACCCGGATCCAGATCGCGTCCTGGTCGCAGTCCAGCCGCATCTCGACCACGCGCTGGGTGTGACCGGAGCTCTCGCCCTTGCGCCACAGCGATTGGCGGGAGCGGCTGAAATACCAGGCATCGCCGCTGGCAATGGTCTTGCGCAGGGCTTCGTCGTTCATGTGGGCGACCATCAGCACCTCGCCGCTGCCGGCGTCGGTAGCGACGCAGGTGACGAGGCCTGATGCGTCGAATTTGGGCTGAAACTTCAGCCCTTCCTCGATGTCGTGGCTATCCGGTGATGTGGACACGGGCCGTCCTTGCGATGACTAGGCGAGGTCAGCGCTGCGACCCTCGCACCATGGACATGAAACGCGCCTGCTCCGCCGGATTGTCGCGGAACATGCCGGTAAAGCGGCTGGTGAACGTCATCGCGCCATGCTTGGCGACGCCGCGCACCGACATGCAGGTATGCTCCGCCTCGATCACCACGGCAACACCGCGGGGCTTCAGGACTTCGTCGATCGCAGCCGCGATCTGGGCGGTCAGATGTTCCTGGGTCTGCAGGCGGCGCGCGAAGATATCGGTCAGGCGCGCCAGCTTCGACAGCCCCACCACCCGCTCGACCGGTGTATAGGCGATATGCGCCCTGCCGTAGAACGGCATCATGTGATGCTCGCATTGCGAGGTGAATTCGATGTCGCGGATCAGCACGAAGTCGTCATAGCCCGCGGTCTCGCCGAAGGTGCGGTCCAGCACCTCCGCCGGACACTGGTGATAGCCCTGATAGAGCTCGTCATAGGCTTCCACCACCCGGCGCGGGGTATCGATCAGGCCCTCGCGGCCGGTATTTTCGCCGATATAGCCGAGCAGGGTTTTCACCGCGGCTTCGGCTTCGGCGCGCGACGGTCGCGGCTGGTCGGCGCGGACGGCGGCGGCCAGAAATTCGGCGGGATCGAGTTCGGCCGGACGCACTTCGGCGCCTTTCACATCAGAAGGCTTGCCGGGGCGGAGGGATTTGATCAAAGCGTCCATGTCAACTCCGTTCGACCGGTCATTACGACCGGAGTGTCACCGGGCAGACGGGGCGGTTGGCCGCCGGGCGCCTGAGTCCCACTATATTAACACCCCCGCCGCTGAACAGGTTGCCATTTCGGACACCGGGGATGCATCGGACGGACTGTATTTCCGCCGCCTGCGACCATATATAGGACCCCAGCGTGCCGCCGCCAAGGGTAGTCAAGGGCGGTAGTCAAGGGCGGCCGCCGCCTGAAGCCCGAGGCCTCGATCCATGCTGAATGACATTTACAACAAGCGGATCATCGAACTCGCGGGCAATATACCCCGGATCGGCCGCCTTCCCGACCCGGACGCCAGTGCCACCGCGCATTCCAGGCTGTGCGGCTCCACCGTCAAGATCGACCTCAAGATGGACGGGCCCGTCGTCACCGACTTTGCCCATGACGTGAAGGCCTGTGCGCTCGGCCAGGCCTCGTCCTCGATCATGGGGCGCCACGTGGTCGGCTCGACCGCGGACGAACTGCGCGAACTGCGCGAGACCGTGCGCAGGATGCTGAAGGAAAACGGCGCTCCCCCGCAAGGCAAATGGGCCGATATCGCCCTGCTCGAGCCGGTGCGCGACTACAAGGCGCGACACGCCTCGACCATGCTGACCTTCGATGCCGTGGTCGATGCCATCGGCCAGATCGAGACCAGGGCGAAAGCGCCGGCGTCGGCCTGAGCCGACACAAAGACTTCCGTCAGGTCCCGCGAAGAGGGGATTCGACCGCGCCGGTCATGGCCTCGGTCCACTATCGCTGCGTCTTCGGCGTCGCCTTTGCGATCGCATCGACCAGCCCGACGAGCGAGTGGCGGATCTTGACATGCGCGATACCCCCGAACGCGGTCAACAGTTTCAGGGTGTTGCGGTCGGGGATGAGCTTGACCGGAGCGGAACGCGTGTTGGCGTCGGGGGACGTGACGGCATTGGCGTCGAACAGGGCGCCGACCGGGATACCGAATATCTTGGCGATCTGGGGAAGCCGCCCGGCGCCGACCCGGTTTACGCCTTTCTCGTATTTCTGTATCTGCTGGAACGAGACACCGAGCCGGCGACCGAGGTCGCCTTGCGACATGCCCACGATCAGCCGATGAGCGCGTATGGATTCTCCAATCTGGATGTCCGCGGAATTCGGCCGACGAGTTTTTCTCTTCATTTTGGAATGCGCTACCTTCGGGAGATGATTCATGGAATGCAATTCTAGATATGTTATCTCTTGGTGCGTTCTGCTGTTTTGTAGATCGAATAGTGAGCTCAATAATCTCGCCAATTCGCTCGCCGGGCGTATTTCGCCGCGGATTCTTGGGCCAAATCCCACAATCGGATTACTGGAAGCGCCATCGTCTCGGGGACGGCTAGGCCCGGTCAGTTCAACGCTGGCGTAGAACGGCGGCACGTTTTGCCCTCTTCCGAAACGCCGGCCGGGTTGTTTTACTTCTTACTATGTCAGGTAGTAATTATCAGTAAAGCGACTTTAGATAGTTAGGAGCCAGGACTATGCAGAATAACGTGCGGACCATCGCCCCCAATCACAATCAAATCCGCACGGAGGTCGTGACGACATACGAGCAGTTGTTGCATGCCTACGCCATCCGCAGCATCTGCTTCATGGAGGAGCACGGCGTCAAAGCGCAGCAGACCTTTGACGGCAACGACTATCAGGCCACCCACATGATCGTGTACTCCGGCGACGAGCCGATCGGCGCCCTGCGTATTCGATGGTTCAAGGATTTCGCCAAGATCGAGCGCATGGCCTTCCGTGAGGCCTATCGAAATACCCATGTCCTGAAAATGTTCGTGGATTTCGTATTCAACCACGTCGCCCGCAAAGGATACGACAAAGTGATTGCCCACGCGCAGCCAAAATATGCACGGCTGTGGCGGATTCTCTTCGGATTCAAGAAGGCCGAAGGAAAGGCGCCGTTCTGCTTCGACGGTCACGGGGAACCGTATATCGAACTCGTCAAGGAGCTTACCCCTCCACTCGATGCAATTTCGGTAAGCACGGACCCGGTCGTTATGTTTCGAACCGAGGGCTTCTGGGATGCTCCGTCGGAATACGAGGCGGTCGCATAGCCAGCCTCATATCCGGCAGAGGACATCTTCCGCAGTGAACCCCGCCAAAATACGAGCAACACAGTGGACTTCTCCCGCACCTACATGAAGCAGGTGGTAGCCATCCACCAAGCGATGTTCGAGAAGCTCCTGTTCGATCAGGATGCGGCCATGAATCTGGACTTGGCCGAATTATTCCATGACGCAGGCAAGACTTACCTGAAAATTTCGGAACGGCTCAACGAGACCTGTCGGTCTCAGAAATCCCTTCAAGATTGAACATCTTTCTGAATCCGGCATCGTGCACACTGGGCGGATTGTTCAATCTGAACTCGTCGCCGAACCAGGGATTGTTGGTGCCGAAGACCTCGCTCAACCAGTCGAACACCAGTCGGACCGGGCGAGCGTTCAGGCGGTCGGTAAGGGCGATCAGGTAAATCGGAACCGGAATCCTCAAGTCGAATTCCAACGGCACAAAACAAGGCTCCACCAGCGTGTAGCTGGGCAAAATCCCTATTCCCTGCGCCGCCTTGACCAGCATGCCGTAGGCGAAGGAATTGTCGCAATAGTGAGCGATACGTCCGCGTGACGCGATTTGTTGCCAACCGTCCCACAGCCCGGTCCTGGCCATATAATATTCCGACTGCAGGAAGACGTGCTGTTCGAGATTATCGCGCGTCGGCAGGCCGTGCTTCCGGATGTAGTCCTTCGCGACAATGGGAATGAAATGAAGTTGTCCGAGCTTTCGAAACAGGATGTCCGACGACTCCGCCGGGGCGTAGCCAATCATCATGTCGGTTTGATTTTCCCTAAGGTTCATGATGTTGAGCGGACTTTTCAGATGGAGTTGAATTTTTGGATATTGGGCTGAAAAATGCTCAAGAGCCGGCGCCGCGAACAACACGTTCAGTCCGTCCGTGATACTGACACGTACGGTGCCTTCCGCCTCGCTGGTCTCTGCCTTCAAGTCGCTGGTGATTGAATAGAGCGTGTGATCCAGCCGGCACAATGCCCGCGCCAGCGCTTCTCCCTTTTGGGTCAGCTTGACCCCACGGGCGGTTGCGATGAAAAGCTGCGAGCCGACCACGTCCTGAAGCCGCTTGACCTGGCGGCTCACCGTCGGCTGGCTGGTGTTGGTGATCTCGGCGGCGCGATTGAACGACTTGGTCTTGGCCACCGCGAGAAAGACCCGCAGTTCGCCCCAGAACTGGCCGCTCAGGAGGTTCTCGTCGTCGAGCGGGCTCCCGTTGAATGCCTGCTGTTCCTTGTCGAATGCATCCATGGTTTTTACAGCCAGTAGAGGGGGCGACCGCCTACAGCTTAACCGTGTTCCTGGGCCGGAGTCCACGACCGGGCGGGCATCGCCGCCGCTACTGCGCCGGGACTGCCACCGCGACGCCGCCGGTTGGCGCTGTCGCTTCCGCCGTCTGGGTCGATTTGGACGGCGCAAACTGCACCTGCGGCTTCTCCGCGCTGACCGTTTCGCTCGCAAAACGATCCTGCACCGGCTTGAGGCTCACCTCGGCCGCCGGCATAGCGCGGGTGTCCGGAAGCAGGACCTCGGCCACCGCGTCGGTCGTGACCAGATTGGTCAGCCTCAATTCGTCGCGGGACAATTGGTGCAGATCTTCCCACGGCGGCACGCTCAGCGACAGCGACAGCAGATCGCCGGTGCCGCCCATATCGAAAGTATACTTGGCGAGACGGCCGATATCGCGCTCCACGATCATCAGGTCCTGCGCGGTGTAGCTCGCGGCCCTGGCGTCGTCGGCGCGGTCGCCCATCCAGATCTGATGCACCCTGATATGGGCGCCGTCAGGCACGTAACGCGTCTTGCCGGCAAGCAGCAGGAACACGCACATCGACTCGCAATAGGCTTCCGGCACGACGCTGCCGTACTCACCCTGCCCGGTCCGGGCCCGGACGCTGGTGCCAACGGTCGTCAGTGCGCCGAGAGCGCGCCAACGCCGTCCGAGCGCGATCGAATCATTGACCGAGCCCCCGCTGGAATCCAACACGATGGTGGCGCCGGCGAGTTGGTGTCCGCGGGCGAATTCGTCGAAAGCCTTCGGGCTGTCCGCGGTCACGATGCCGACCGCGCTGACCCAGCCGCGGCAATTCGGCTCACAGCCGACCCAGCTGAACTTCATCGGCTGCTTGCGTTCTTCGAGGCTGACGCCGGCATGTGCCCGGCCGCCATTCCCGGCCATGATGGCAGGCAATGCGATGCAAAAGGCGGCGGCGCAGACCAGCGCCCAGCCGCCTGTTCGGAGCGACCTTACGAGCCTCAATTTGGTTCCTTCCCCCAGAGCCCACTGTTGGACGGTGGTAACGGCCCCACTTCAACGCCAATGATTCCGTCACATCGGCGTTGTGAAAAAGTTAACCGTGCGTCACATAAGCGTCTATTAACATTTGCTGCATTGCCACGGAATCGGTGCGGTATTTTGCCCAGTGTGACTCAATTGCATATCCGTGGTTCTTCGGTTCGGTTCCCTGCGAAGGAACCGTGCAAACCAGCGCTCATCGATAAGCCAATCGCCCATGAAGCATTCAGTGGATTGTTCAGCCTGTGCGGGGACCCTGCAGCGCCTGCCGCGCTACTTCGGCCGGGCGCTGATCTGGATTTACCGTCACACGCTGTCGCCGCTGGTCGGCTACAACTGCCGCCATCTGCCGACCTGCTCGGTCTATGGCGACGAGGCGATCGAGCGTTTCGGGCTTTGGGCCGGCGGCTGGATGACGCTGGCGCGGCTGCTGCGCTGTCAGCCCTGGGGCACGTCGGGGATCGATAACGTGCCGGTGGCGGCGCCACCGGGCGCGCGCTGGTACCTGCCGTGGCGGTTCGCGCGCTGGCGCGGCGTCAACGCGCCTTGAAAAGAGTCTCGCGCTAGCGGCCGAACCAGAGAAATCCGCCCCGCGGCTCGACAACGTCCCGCGGCGGTCGCGGCGCGCGCCGGGCGCGCGGCGGACGCGGCGGCGGTTCGGCCGATGACGGGGCGTCGACGCTGCCTGAACCGTCCGACGGCACCTTGACCGACAGCAGCAGATTAGATTCATGCGTGCGCCAGCGGTAGCCGATGCCGAAATCCATCGGCTGGCTGCGCCTGAACAGCTCGGCATAGGCCGGCTGGTATCTGCCGGGGAATTCGCCGATCGGGCCGGCATAGCGGCCGAACGGAAAGAACCGCCATTGCTTCCGATCGTAATAAGCGAGCGGGACGCCGGAATCGTCCTGGATGATGGTGGCTGAGTTGGCGAGGATGAAGTCGCGCACGGTGGTGAAGTTGCCGGAGTGCAGAAGATAGGACGCGCTCTTGATCAGGCTGTTGCCGGGCGCCAGCGTGGCGCAGAATTTCAGAAAGCCCGAGACCCTGACGCCGCTGTTCGACAGGTCGGTCGAAAAATAATACAGCGTCTTCTCCGCGCCATCGCTGCCGGCGAACAGGATTCGGACGCCCCGCGTCGCATTGGGGCCCGGATTCTCGTTGGCGAAATACGCAGCTCCCTTGTCGTCGAGCGCGATCGGGCTGACGTCGCGAATGATTTTTCCCGAGCGCGCCAGGAAGACATAGAGGATCGGCAAGGTGCCGGAGAGCTTGCCGGCCTGCAGGTCGGTCTTCATCTGCTTGGTGATGAAGAAGCTGAAGCTCAGGATGGAGCCGAGCGACCGCTCCACGCTGTGGAGCGCGGCTCCGATGCCGCCCGGCGGCAATCGCGCAAGATCGGGAACCGAGCCGACCGGCTCGAGCGCGCTCAGCACATAGGTCGAAGCCTTCGAATAGAACGCGTCCGCGTAGAGAAAGTCCGGACCGCTGAACATGTAGAACATGGTCGGCCGCGGCGCCGCCAGGTTGACTTCGGTCCAGCCGCGGATTTTCACAAGCTGGCGCTGCTCGAGCTGCGCGAACGCGTTGTCGAAGAATTTGGCATGCCGCTGCCACGAAGGATCCCTCGTCAACGGCGTCAGCGGTGAATCGGCCGAAGGCGCCATGCCCGCGAGGAACCGCGCGGTGTCGTCGGCGGTCACGGTATCCGCGGCGCGCGCAGGCAGCGCTGCCGCGAGAAACATGACGGCAGCGAGCGCCGCGATTTTCACCGGCTGCAACATCGCTATTCGCGATTCGGAGATGCGGCGCCGCGATCGGCCCGCTTGCGGAAAACGGCGTAAATCACCAGGCCCGAAATCATGATCAAGACACCCAGGAACGACTGCACCGGCCGTTCCGTCAAAAGATAGTACATCATGAAGCCGGTCACGAGCAGGAAAACCACTGGGGTGACCGGGTATCCCCAGGCCCGGTAGGGTCGCGGCAAATCGGGCCGGGTGATGCGCAGCTTGATGACGCCGAGCACGGTGAAGAACGAGCAGAACAACAGGCTGAACTGGATGACATCGAGCACCGCCTCGAAACTGCGGGTGAACAGCATCAGGCTGGCGATCGCGAGCTGGAACAGGATGGCGTAAACCGGCGCGCCCTGGGTCGATTTGCGCGCGAAGACCCGCAATGACGGAATGTCCTCGCCCATCGTCATCATGACGCGCGGGCCGATCCACATCATCGCGCTGATCGAGGATATCAGCCCGATGCAGATCATGGCGCCGACGATGCGGCCGCCGAACTCGCCGAAGATGTGAGCGCCGGAAATGCGGGCGACATCGAGTTGCCCGGCCAGTTCGGCTGATGGCGCGGTGTGCAGGAACACCGCATTCAGCGCGACGTACAGCACGAGCACGATCAACGTCCCCGCCAGCATCGCGCGCGGCAGGTTCTGCTCGGGGTCGCGCATCTCGCCGATAATGTAGGTCGCCGCGTTCCAGCCCGAGAACGAGTACATCACGAACACGAGGCCAATGGCGAACGGCGCGCTGGCGATATGGGCGAAATCGGAAACCGAGGGCGTGAACGTGACCGGCTGCGGCGTGCCGATGACAAATCCCGCCACCAGGAACGCGACGATCAGCACGACCTTCAGGATAGTCGCGATCAATTGAAAGGTGCCGGAGTGTTTGACGCCGCCGAGTTGCACCAGCGACACCAGCCAGACCACGCCGAGGGCAAGCGCCAGCGGCGGGGCGTCCGGCAGCACCGACTTGCCGTATTCACCGAACGCCATCGCGGCCAGCGCCACGGGGGCCGCGAAACCGATGGTCGCCGAGACCCAGCCCGCGACAAATCCGAAGGCCGGGTGGTAGGCCCGGGTCAGGAAATTGTATTCACCGCTGGAGCGCGGAAACATCGCGCCGAGTTCGCTGTAGGCAAACACCCCGCACAGCGCCACGACGCCACCGACCGCCCACAGCAGCAGGATCGAAAAGCCCGACGGGATGTCCTTGACCTGAAAGCCGAGGCTGGTGAAAACCCCAACGCCGACCATGTCGGCCACCACGATGGCGGTCGCCACCAGGACCGAAACGCTCGAACCGCCAGCGGGCAGCCGACCTGGCAAGGCCGCGCTTCCCGTCTCTGATGCCGCCATCTCGGTCCACGCCCTTGGCCCAGCCGCCTTTGATCTGATCATCGTGCAGGCTGCTCCCCATCAATTCAAGAGTGTTAACAATGATTTAAATCATGAGCCGAACTTGGTATCAAATTACCTATTGGGCACTTCCGTTACCCGCGACATTGCGCAAAGAAGGTGGCCGCCCCACAATCGCGACACGATTTCGTGTTCTTTGGGGCATCCGGGAATGGGGAATCTTCCCCGGAAGCTTAACGTCACCTCAACGCGAGCGGCATACGCCAAAGACAGGCGGATATTGGGGCAAGTGGGTGGATGGTCGGGGCGGATCCGAAACAGCATGATCGCGCAGGTCAGGTGAGCTCACCTGACGCGTCGCGGTATCTGCAGATCCCCGCTTCGCTCAGCGCCGGCTCCCATCGATGGCGCTGGATCGCCCTCCTCTCGGTGTTTGTGCCACTGTCATTCCTGCTGGTTCAATGCGGCAAGGCGCCGAGCGCCGGCATGCTCGCCGCCAACGCCCATGCCTCCGCGGCGGATACCTTCGAGGACCGGTTTCCGGCGCCGACATTCCGGGATCGCTTCCCCGAGACCAGCGTGAACCTGGCGTCGCGGCAACCGCCCGCCGCTGCACCGCGCGAACGCAACGTACAAGCCGAGCCCGCGCCCTATCGCGTAGCCTCGCTGGCGCCCACGGTGCCGTTTGAGCGTCCGGCCCGGGAAGAACAAACCATGCTGGTCGGGCTGAAATCCTCGGCCTTTCCCTATCTCGGCAACAATCCGCACACCGACGAGCCGTTCCTGAACATTTCCAGGGGCGAGCGCCGCGGCCATCGCGGCTACGGCGGCCGGATCCACTGGCAGGACGAAACCTACAACGATAATCGCGTGCTGATGCATGTGCCGGAAAAATTCGACGCCAAAAAGCCCGGTGTCATCGTGGTGTTCTTCCACGGCAACGGCGCGACGCTGGAACGCGACGTGCGCGACCGTCAGCTGGTGCCGCAGCAGATTTCGGACTCCGGCGTCAATGCGGTGCTGCTGGCGCCGCAGCTCGCGGTCGACGCCGCCGATTCCAGCGCCGGCAA
>JBBQUA010000063.1:0-24656 GCA_038212905.1 Hyphomicrobiales bacterium | reverse complement strand
AGCCGGCTCGCAAGGGCATGCAAACTGGGCCAACAGGCTCGCAAATCTGGGTGACAGTCTACTTGCGAGACTTATATTCGATATTGCATTCGCCGTCCGGTTCGCCGAACTGCCATACGGAGCCAAGCTGGCGCGGAGCAGGCCTGAGGACATTATGGTCGCCAAAGAAATTCTGCAGGGTGACCCGCGACCGAAGGCATCGGAATTTGCCGAATCCATTTCAAAGATCGCAAATGACCGAGACGAGGCGGCGTTCGATGTCCTGTTCCGATACTTTGCGCCTCGCATCAAATCCTATTGTCTGAGGTTAGGCGCCGATCCTTCCGGCGCAGAGGAAATCACGCAAGAGGCGATGGTTTCGATCTGGCGCAATGCAGCACAATTCGACCCATCGAAGGCATCGCCGTCTACCTGGATTTTCACGATCGCGAGAAATATGACTATCGACCGTTTTCGTAAGACGCGCCGACCTCAATTCGATCCAGCTGACCCGGCGCTAGTCCCCGACGACCAGCCGCCGCCCGATCTTTTAGTTGAGCAGACTGAGACGCAAGAGAACGTTCGCAAGATAATGGATACGCTTTCTTCGAATGAGAGAAATGTCCTGATGCTTTCCTTTTACGAAGACCTTTCGCATTTCGAAATTTCCCGACGACTCAGTCTTCCCCTTGGAACCGTGAAGTCCCGAATACGACTGGCATTCGCCAAGATCCGTTCCACCCTCGATGCCCAAGACGGAGCAAACAGGTGACGATTAAATTTCATATCAGCAATGATATCCTGTTGAGCTATTCGGCGGGAACGCTGGATGAAGCGGCAAGCTTGCTTGTTGCCACCCACCTTGCTCTTTGTCCGCATTGCCGTGCACGCAACAGCTCGGCCGACGCTCTGGGCGGCTATTTGCTCGATTCTCTTGAAGCAACGCCGGTATCGCCGACAATGATGGCGTCCGTATTATCGCAGATCAGAAGCGATACTACGTCTCCCGAGACAAGGGAACCGTCGCGTACTTTTTCAAATGCAATCATTCCAGATCCGCTCCGAAGCTACCTCGGCGGAGATCTGAGCGACTTGCATTGGAAACGACTCGCACCTCGTGTCCAGCAAATTCCCATCGATACGCTCGACAAACGCTCTCAAGCACGGCTGTTGCGTTTCCAAAGTGGCTTGAAGGTCCCGTCTCACGGTCACAACGGGCGCGAGCTCACGCTTATCTTGACTGGGAGTCTGTGCGATCGCGATACCGTTCTGTATCGCGGCGACATCGCAGAAACAGACGAACATACCGAGCATCAGCCATTTGCCGGTTCGGGCGAAGATTGCATCTGCCTTGCAGTGACCGATGCTCCGCTACGGTTCAAAAGCATGTTTGCGCGTTTGTTGCAGCCGCTGTTCGGAATTTAGTTGGCACTGGTGAGAACGAAAGACAGGTGATCACCATGCTCCGTTACGCTATCGCATATGTCGTAACAGGGGGCGTCTTTCTTGGCGCCGACTACATCTGGCTCACTCGAGCCATGGGCTTCTACCGAAGCTCCCTGGGCGGACTGTTGGCAGAGAAGCCGAACCTCGCCGCGGCGGCAGCCCTCTACCTGATCTACGTCGTCGGGATTGTCGTATTCGCCGTTCTGCCGGCCGCCAGTAATGACGGATGGATTTCTGCCTTGATGCTGGGCGGCCTGCTCGGCCTGGTCACATTCGCGACCTACGACCTCACCAATCTTGCCACGCTCGACCGATGGCCTCTCCGGGTCACCTTCGTCGACATGGCTTGGGGAACGTTCGTCACGGCTTTCGCAGCCGTGGCAGGCTTTGTTGCAATCCGAACACTGCCGCCCGGCGCGTGAATGCCGGGCACTGGAATTCAGCGCGCATCAACTTCTCGTCGGCAGGACAAACCATGCAAGTAATGACCGCCGCCAGATCAGGATCCAACCAACTCGAACACTTGTTGACGCAAATTGCCGTCAGGCAAGATCAGGCGGCTTTTGCCGAACTTTACGCTGCAACGAGGGGCAAGTTGTTTTCAACGGTTTTTCTCATCGTCAGGCGTTGGGATCTTGCCGAAGATGTTATCCAGGACGTCTACGTGCGCATCTGGCTGAACGCGAACTCATACCGCTCATCATCCGGGTCGCCGATGACCTGGATGATCACCATCGCCCGAAATCTGGCGATCGACCTGGTCAGGAGGCCCGCGCGAGAAGGTTGCTCCGACGATTCAGTTCTGCTCGAGCTACCCAGCGACGGTCTCACTGCCTTTGAAGCAATCGAGGCAATGGAGGATCATCGAACTGCGGTCAGGCACCATCAGAATGTGCAGTCAGCCTTGCAGGCTCTCGATCCAACGAGTCGCGAGCTTGTCATCGCAGCCTACATCCATGGTGAAAGCAGGGAGCAGCTCTCAAAGAGAACCGGGGTGCCGGTCAATACCGTCAAAACCTGGATAAGAAGGGCCTTGTTGGAAGTAGCCGCGGTTCTCCGCAACATGGAAAAGCAGGAACAGATTGTCTTCGGGACGGCTGCGCAAGTTGCGCGGAAAGACCAATCTGCACCGGCAATGCCGATAATGCGAGCCGCCAGGAGAGCGGGTGCCCACGCCGCGTGAAGTTACGGCCAAACACCAGACTTTAACCGATCACTCCGGCCCTCTCGCGATCAAAGCCGAATATATCCGACCTGGATGATTTGAGACGCAGAGGCCGGGTACCCCCAGTCCAGGGAAGAGGAGGTTACCGCCATCGCCCGCTCGCCGAAGCGGTGCGCCACGCGGTGGCGGTGCGGGCCGAGGGCCAGGTGCCCGGCTTCAACGTCGCGGAGCGTGGGGGCGTGACGTCGCTCACCCTCGCTCCGGGAAGCGGGGGCCAGCAAGGAGGTGCTCCGACGTTCGCGGCAAATGCGAAGCGCGTCAGCGGAGCCGGAAGAAGAAGTCAAATCCCCATTCGGCCTGCCCGTTATAGGTCAGCACCCATTGGCTCGACATTCCCAGGCCCTGAGCATGGCCGTTCCATTTCGTCACCGTCCTGCATTTCGCGAAGTTGACGGTAAACGTGGTCAGCCCGCCGCTGGTGATGCCGGTCACGGGATAAGGAATTCCGAAGCATTTATAGGTCGGGTCGGCGTTGGTGAAGGTGCCGCTAAATCCTCCGTTGCGCACGGCGGTGACCTGGAGTTCGGACCCGCGCTGGTTCTTCCACAGCGACGGAGCCTCCAGTGTGGAGGCCATGCCGATCCCGGAAAATCCGAGCAAGAACCCGACAATCAGCAAAAATCTTTTCATGGTGAAAAATCCCGCTTTGGTAGTATGAAAAGTTTCCCTCTACCATCAACGGGGTGCATGATCAATTGACACCCGTTGAAAGCGGCGTCGATCGGTCTCCCACATGGTGAGAGATTTGATCCGCGCGGACGAGCGCATGGCGATTGCCTATCCATCGTTGCTCTCGCCAAATGAACGAGGGTTCTAAGGCACCCAAGCCTTCCCGCCGGCCCTGCATTCGTGCTTATATTGATCCAGCGATAAATAAACCGCGACTTGATAGGGGAGGAAGTTGATTGGCGTCCGTGGATTTGCGTGGCCTGACCAAGCGATTTGGAGCGCTGGCGGTCGTTGATGACGTTACGCTGCGGATCGATCACGGCCAGATGGTCTGCCTGCTGGGCCCGTCCGGCTGCGGCAAGACCACGACGCTGCGGTTGCTGGCCGGCTTCCTCGAGCCCTCCGACGGCGAAATCCTTGTCGGCGACCGGCTGGTGTCCTCGAAGGCACGCACGCTGCCGCCCGAGCAGCGCAAGATGTCGATGATCTTCCAGAGCTATGCGCTGTGGCCGCACATGACGGTCACCGAGAATATCATCTACGGGCTTCGCTTGAGGAAACTGGACCGCGACACCATCGCCAAAAAGCTCGACGTGATCCTCAGGGCGACGAAACTCGAAGTTCTGGCGCAGCGCTATCCCGGGGAATTGTCCGGCGGACAGCAGCAGCGCGTGGCGCTGGCGCGCGCCCTGATCGTCGAGCCGGAGACACTGCTGCTCGACGAGCCCTTGTCCAACCTCGACGCCAATCTACGCGAGGAGATGCGTTTCGAGATTCGCCGGCTGCACGATGAATACCGCTACACCACGGTCTACGTCACCCACGACCAGTCCGAGGCGATGACCACCGCCGACCTGATCGCGGTGATGAATGCCGGCAAGGTCGATCAACTCGGCACCCCGGAAGATATCTACGACCGGCCGCAATCGGAATTCGTCGCGCGCTTCATCGGCGCCAGCAATGTGATCAAGGGCATCGCCCGCGACGATACCCATATCGAATTTGCCGGCGCGACCCTGCGGGTGACGGGCGCCAAGCTCACCGCCGGCCAGAGCGGCGCCATCGCAATCCGCCAACATGACATTCAACTATCGACGCAAGCGCCACAGGATCGGCAGAATGCGGTCAAGGCCACCGTGACGCGCCAGGTCTTTCTCGGCGCCAGCCGCGACTACATGGTCGAAACCGCCGACGGCACCAGCTTGCGCGTGGTGACCGCGACGGACAATGCCGTGGCCCGGGGCGCCGAGGTCTGGCTGCATCTGCCGGCCGAACGCTGCCGGGCGCTGAGCCGCTGATACGAAGAGGAAGACGCGATGAAGAAGCAAAAAATTTCCAGGCGCGACATTCTCAAGACCTCGCTGAAAGCGTCGACCGCGCTGGCGCTGGGCACCGTATTCGCCTCTGTGGCCCGCGCCGCGGCGCCGCCGCCTGAAGCCATCACGCCGCAACTGATCGAAGCGGCGAAGAAGGAAGGCAAGGTGGTCTGGTACACCTCGATCGATCTATCAGTATCCGAAAAGATCGCTGCCGCCTTCAAGGAGAAGTTCGGCGGCATTGAGGTGCGAGTCGAGCGCACCGGCGCCGAGCGGGTGTTCCAGCGCATCGGCCAGGAATACGCCAGCAACGTCCACGCCGTCGATGTCGCCAATTCGTCCGACGCCGCGCACCTGCTGGCCTGGAAACGGCAGGGCATTCTGCTGCCCTACGTGCCGGAGGACGTGGCAAAGCATTACAAGCCCGAGCACCGCGACGCCGACGGCACCTTTGCCGGCTTCCGCGCCACGCTGAGCCCGATCGCCTACAACACCAAACTGGTGAAAGCCGAGGATGCCCCGAAGAGCTTCAAGGATCTGCTCGATCCGAAGTGGAAGGGCAAGATCGTCAAGGCCCATCCCGGCTACAGCGGCACCATCCTGACCGCGACCTTCGAGATGGTCCGCGACATCGGCTGGGAATATTACGAGAACCTGGCCAGGCAGAACATCATGCAGGTGCAGTCGGCGACCGATCCGCCGAAGAAACTCTCGCTCGGCGAGCGCAGCGTGATGGCCGATGGCACCGAGTATAATGTGCTGCTGCTCAAGGAGGCCGGCCAGCCGGTGGAAGTGGTCTATCCGGCCGAGGGCACGCCGTTCATCGTCGGGCCGAACGGCATTTTCAAGGCGGCGCCGAACCCCAACGCAGCCAAGCTGTTCCAGAATTACTGTTTCACCGCGGAAGCGCAGCGGATCGTGATCGATGCCGGCGGCCTGCGATCGCTGCACGCCCAGGTCAAGGAACATGCGGGCCGCAAGCCGCTTGCCGATATCAAGCTGATGAAGGAAGACGCCGCGAGCGCGGAGAAACAGAGCGAAGAGATCAAGGCGCGGTATCAGAAGATTTTTCGAGTGTGAGTGAGCCGTCATTGCGAGGAGCGAAGCGACGAAGCAATCCAGCTTTCGCGCAACGGTAAGTAAGCTGGATTGCTTCGCTGCGCTCGCAATGACGGCAAGGCTGACAACGATCAGGGAACCACGATGCGAAAGAAGCTTTCCCGACGCGACCTCATCAAGGGTTCGGCCGCCCTCGGGCTGACCGTGTTTGCCGCACCGCTGAAGGCCGCCGCACCCGAACCTGTCGCGATCACGCCCGCGCTGGTCGAGGCCGCACGCAAAGAGGCCAAAGTGGTGCTGTATTCGTCGATGGACCTTCCCGTCGGCGAAAAGCTCGGCAAGGCCTTCGAGGCGCAATATCCCGGAATTGCCGTGCAGATCGAGCGCTCTGGCTCGGAACGGCTGTTCCAGCGGATCGAGCAGGAATTCGCCAGCAACATCCGCGCGGTCGATGTGATCAATACTGCCGACGCTTCTCACTTCATTCCATGGAAGGCCAAAAACTGGCTGGCCCCGTTCGTCCCGGAAGACGTCGCCAAACATTTTCCGCCGCAATATCGCGACCCCGACGGCATGTTCGCCACCACGCGGCTCTGGCTGTCGTCGATCGCCTACAACACCAACCTGGTGAAGCCGGCGGACGCTCCGAAGAGTTTCGCCGATCTGCTCGACCCGAAATGGGCCGGCAAGATGGTCAAGGGCCATCCCGCCTATAGCGGCACCATCATGACCGCGACGTTCCAACTGGTGCGCGAATTCGGCTGGGAGTATTTCGAAAAGCTGTCGAAGCAGCGCATCATGCAGGTGCAGTCCTCCACCGACCCACCGAAGAAGCTGGCGCTGGGCGAGCGCGCGGTCATGGCCGACGGCAACGAGTATAATGTCGTGCTGCTGAAGGAAGCCGGCCAGCCGGTCGAGCCGGTCTATCCGATCGAGGGCACGCCGCAAATTTCGGGGCCGACCGCCATCTTCGCCAGCGCGCCGCATCCCAACGCCGCAAGACTGTTCCAGGCATGGCTGCATACGCGGGAAACCCAGCAGTTCTTCATCGACTACACCGCGCAATATTCGGTTCACGCGCAGGTGCAGTCGAAGCCTGGCCGCCGCAAGATTTCCGACATCAAGCTGATGAAAGAGGATGCCGCAGGCGTCGAAAAGATGACGGAAGAGATCAAGACGCGCTACGCGCGGCTGTTTCGGGTGTGAGTCGTTCAGGTTTGAAGTAGTTTTCCGCCGTCATTCCGGGATGGTCCGAAGGACCAGACCCGGAATCTCGAGATTCCGGGTTCGCGCTATCGCGCGCCCCGGAATGACGGCTCGTTTCGAGATTGAGAACAACATGACCATCACCACCACCATCGACGGCAGCAAGGGCAAATTCGACTGGAGCAGGCCGGTGCTGGCGCTGGTCGCGGCGTGCCTGGTGCTGCTGATCGTGCTGCCGCTGTCGTGGCTGGCGGTCTACAGCGTCACCGACAAGGCCGGGCGCCTCACCCTGCAGAACTTCGTCACGCTGTTTTCGGATCCCGATTTCCTCGATCCGCTGATGACCACCGCCATCATCGCCACCACCTCCGCCCTGATCTGCTGCATCGTGGCAGCGCCGATGGGATGGCTGGTGTCGCGCACCGACATGCCCGGGCGGCAGTTCATCCGCGCGCTGGTCACGGCCTCGTTCGTGACGCCGCCGTTTCTCGGCGCGGTGGCCTGGGAACTGCTGGCGGCGCCCAACAGCGGACTGCTCAACCAGTTCTATCGCCTGGTGAGCGGTCAGGAGGCCGGCGAGCATTTATTCAACATCTATTCGCTGACCGGAATCATTTTCGTGATTTCCTGCTACACCTTCCCCTTCGTGTTCGTGCTGGTGGCGAACGCGCTCGACAACATGCCCGGTGAGCTCGAGGATGCCTCGGCGATCCTCGGCGGCAGGGCATGGACCACGGCGCGGCGCGTCACCATTCCGCTGGCGCTGCCTGCCCTCGTCGCCGGCGCGCTGATCGCGTTCCTGCAGGCCATGACCCTGTTCGGCTCGCCCGCGATCCTGGCGCTGCCCGCCGGCTTCCACACCATGACCACGAAAATCTGGAGCCTGTTCCAGTATCCGCCGAAACTGGAGCTGGCCGCGGCCGCCGCGGTGCCGCTGCTGCTGCTGACGATCCTGCTTCTGCAGGCGCAGAAGTTTGTTTTGGGCCGCCGCGGTTATTCGGTGGTCGGCGGCAAATATGGCGCGCCGCGTCGCGTCGAGATGGGAGGATGGCGCTGGGCGGCGCTGGGGTTCTGCCTGTTGATCCTGCTCAGTCCGGTGTTCCTGCCCTATTTCGCGCTGCTCAACGCCGCGTTCTCGCCGAACGCGACCACGCTGGTGACGCCAGCGACCGCAACGCTGCACAACATCGTCTTCGTGTTCACCGAGCTGTCGTCGACCCAGCTGGCACTGAAGAACACGGTGATTCTCGGCGCCTCCACCGCGACCATTGGCACCGTGCTGGCGCTGGTGATCGCCTATGTCACGACGCGCCGCGCGATCACAGGCCATCGGCTGCTCGGCTTTCTCGCTACCGCACCGGTCGCCGTACCCGGGATCGTGCTCGGCGTCGGGCTGTTTCTGAGCTACACAAGGCCGCCCTTCGTGCTGTACGGCACGCTGTGGATCCTCCTGATCGCGTTTCTCACCATCAATCTGCCGTCGGCCTATCAGCAATTGCAGGCGGCGTTCGCCACCATTCACCCGGAGCTGGAGGACGCCAGCCGCATCCTCGGCGCCACACGGCTGCAGTCGCTGTGGCAGATCACGGCGCCGTTGCTGCGCACCGGCGTGATCGCGACCTGGTGCTTCATCTTCATCGGCGTGATGCGTGAACTGTCGGCCGCGATCATCCTGTTCACATCGCAGACCAAGGTGTTGTCCGTTTTGATCTACGACCTTAACGAAAGCGGCGACCTTGCCGCGATTTCGGTGCTGGGTATCGCGATGCTGGTCATCACCTTCGCGGTGGTGCTGGCGGTCAACCAGATCCCGGGTTTTGGTACTGGCGCCACCGCACGGTTGCGGAACGGTTGAGATCCCGTAGGGTGGGCAAAGCCAGCGGATCGCGCGAATGCGCGGACCGATGGCGTGCCCACCATTTCAAGATGCGATGTGGATAGATGGTGGGCACGGCGCAAAGGCGCCTTTGCCCACCCTACGGTCGCTGCGAGCATGGCAATCCGCTTGCGAGACCCGATATAGCGTGTTGAAAACAACCGCCGTATCCGCAAGGCCAACGAGGAACCGAGTGACGCAACCGAAAAAATCGACACCGGCCCCGGTGGCGCCGCGCCGTCCCCATGCCTTCACCACCCATGGCATTGCCGTGGTCGACGACTATGCCTGGCTGAAGGACGCCAACTGGCAGGAAGTGCTGCGCGCGCCCTCGGTGCTGGATCCGGACATCCGAAATTACCTCGAAGCCGAAAACGACTACACCGAGAGCCTGCTCGGCCACACGGCCGGCTTGCAGAAGGATCTGGTCGCGGAGATGCGCGGGCGCATCAAGGAGGACGATTCCAGCGTGCCCGCGCCGGACGGTCCCTATGCGTATCTGCGCAGATACCGCGAGGGCGGCCAGCACGAGATGTTCGGCCGGATGCCGCGCGGCGGGGGCGAGGCCGAGATCATCCTCGATGGCGACAAGCTCGCCGCAAGCCACGCCTATTTCAGGTTCGGCGGCGCGCGGCATTCGCCTGATCACGGGCTGGTGGCCTGGAGCGCCGATATCAAGGGCTCGGAGTATTTTTCCATTCGCGTCCGCGACTGGACCGATGGCGCCGACCGCGACGACCTGATCGAGGAGACCGACGGCGCGGTGGTGTGGAGCGCGGACAGCCAAAGCTTCTTCTACATCAAACTCGACGACAACCACCGCCCGATGCAGGTCTGGCGCCATCGGCTCGGCACGCCGCCGTCGGCCGACGTTCTGGTTTACGAGGAAGCGGATGCCGGCTGGTTCACCCATCTCCATGAGAGCGCGAGCGGCCGGTTCTGCGTGATCGCCGGCGGCGATCATGAGACTTCGGAACAGCGCCTGATCGATCTGTCCGATCTTTCCGTACCGCCGCGACTGGTCGCGGCGCGCGAGGAAGGCGTGCAATATTCGGTCGCCGACCGCGGCGACGAACTGTTCATCCTCACCAATGCCGATGACGCCATCGACTTCAAGGTCGTCACGGCGCCGCTCGCTTCGCCGGAGCGCGCCAACTGGCGCGACCTGATCCCGTATCGCGAGGGCATCTACATCATCGATGTCGAGCTTTATGCCGGCCATATGGTGCGGCTGGAGCGCGCCCATGCGCTGCCCGCCATCATCATCCGCGACCTCGCCGATGGCAAGGAGCACGCCATCGCCTTCGACGAGGCGGCCTATTCGCTGGATACCATGGGCGGCTACGAGTTCGAGACCACGAATCTGCGGTTTTCCTATTCGTCGATGACGACCCCGTCGGAAGTCTACGATTACGACATGGCGAGCCGCAGCCGGGTGTTGCGCAAGCGCCAGCAGATACCCTCCGGGCATGACCCAGCCGACTACGTCACCACCCGCATCATGGCGCCCTCGCGTGACGGCGCGCTGGTGCCGGTCTCGATCCTGCATCGCCGCGATCTGAAGCGCGACGGCACCGCGCCGCTGCTGCTGTACGGCTACGGCTCCTACGGCATGGCGATGCCGGCGTCGTTCTCCGCCAACCGGCTGTCGCTGGTCGACCGCGGTTTTGTCTACGCCATCGCGCATATCAGGGGCGGCGCCGACAAGGGCTGGGGCTGGTACCTCGACGGCAAGCGCGAGAAGAAGACGAACTCGTTCGATGATTTTTCGGCTTCCGCGCGCGCGCTGATCGCGGCGAAATATACCGGGACGAAGCGCATCGTCGGCCATGGCGGCAGCGCCGGCGGCATGCTGATGGGGGCGGTCGCCAACCGCGCCGGAGAACTGTTCGCCGGCATCGTCGCCGAAGTGCCGTTCGTCGATGTGCTCAACACCATGCTCGATGACACCCTGCCGCTGACGCCGCCGGAATGGCCGGAATGGGGCAACCCGATCGAGAGCGAAAGGGACTTTCGCACCATTTTGTCATACTCGCCCTACGACAACATCGCTGCCAGGGATTACCCAAAAATCCTGGCGATGGGCGGGCTGACCGATCCGCGCGTGACTTATTGGGAGCCGGCAAAATGGATCGCGCGGCTGCGCGCCACCATGATATCAGGCGGCCCGGTTTTGCTGCGCACCAACATGGGCGCCGGCCATGGCGGCGCCTCCGGCCGTTTCGACCGCCTCGACGAAGTCGCGATCGCGTATGGGTTTGCGCTGTGGGCGGTGGGGATGGCGGAGAAGGACGGGGCCTGACGGCGCTCCGCACATAGATGGATTTCAAACGTCGCTCATCGCGCATAGACTGGACGCATGCCGCACGAAACCGCGCGCCTGCTGCTCCGGCCACCGCGTCTGACGGACGCCGCGCCCCTGTTTGATTTTCTCGGCGACGCCACGGCGATGCAATACACCACGCCGCAGGCCTCTTTGCGGGATTGCCGGCGCTATCTCGCCGCGCATGAGCGGCAGCGTCGGCGGATCGGCTGCGCGCCCTGGGTCGTCATCGGGAAAGAGACCGGTGCGGCGGTTGGATTTGGCGGGCTCTATGAAGACCCGTTCGATCCCGGCTGGGGCGTCGAAGTCGGATATTTCTTTGCGCCGGCCGCATGGGGCAAGGGCTATGCGACCGAACTGACGCTGTTCTGCGTGGCCTTGGCCAGACAACAAGCGCGCTGGCCGGCGCTGCGCGCCTTCGCCCATCCGCAAAATATCGCCTCGCAGCGGGTACTGCTGAAATCGGGGTTCCAGCAGGAGCGCTTCGTGCCGGACATGGAAAGGTTTTTGTACCGCCGGGATCTGCGCGACGCCTGATGCGGTTGGTCCTCTCCCAGCCCGAGGTCAGTCTCGTCTTTTTCTGATCACCGCCCCGTCGCCTTTCGCCACGCCGCGAAATCGACCAGCGTCTGCTCGTCGGTCGCGGGGTAAAGTCCGAAAATGCCGCGACCCTTCTGCACCTGCTCGGTGACGAAATCCTCGAACGCGGTCATTTCAAACGCTTCATTGGCGATTTCGTCGGCGAGATGCGCGGGGATCACGATCACGCCGTCGCTGTCGCCCAGAATGACATCGCCGGGAAATACCGGCGCGTCGCCACAGCCGATCGGGCCATCGATCTCGATCGCCTGGTGCAGCGTAAGATTGGTCGGCGCGCTCGGCCGGTGGTGAAAGGCGGGGAAGCCGAGTTTTGCAATCTCCGCCGCGTCGCGAAAACCACCATCGGTGACCACGCCGGCGACGCCGCGCTGCATCAGCCGCGTCACCAGAATGGCGCCGGCCGACGCCGCGCGGGCATCCTTGCGGCTGTCCATCACAAGCACGGCGCCGGGCGGGCAGTCTTCCACCGCCTTGCGCTGCGGATGCGAGCGGTCGCGGAACACGTCGAGCTTGTTGAGGTCCTCGCGCGCCGGCATGTAACGCAGGGTAAAGGCTTCGCCGACCAGCGTCGGCTGATCGGCCCCGAGCGGGTGCACGTCCTGAATGCACTGCATTCGAAAGCCGCGCTTGAACAGCGCGGTGGCCACGGTGGCCGTCGAGATGGTCTTCAGTTTTGCGCGGGTCGCGTCGCTGAGTCTGGCCATGGTTTTCACCTCGTGTTGTCATTCCGGGGCGATACGAAGCATCGAACCCGGGATCTCGAGGTTCCGGGTTCGCTTCGCGCCCTGGAACGACGGTGCTAATAAATCGAAGGTTCATCCACCGGTCTGCCGAAACCGGTTTCGAGAAAATCAAAATCGCAGCCCTCATTGGCCTGCTTGATATGCTTGGTGAACATCCAGCCATAACCGCGCTCGTAGCGCCGTTCCGGCGCTTTCCATTCGGCGCGGCGTTTTGCCAGTTCGGCTTCCGGTACATCGAGGTTGATGGTGCGCGCATTGACATCGAGCGTGATCTTGTCGCCATTGCGCACCAGCGCCAGCGGGCCGCCGATATAGGATTCCGGCGCGACATGCAGGATGCAGGCGCCGTAACTGGTGCCGCTCATGCGCGCATCCGACAGCCGCACCATGTCGCGCACGCCCTGCTTCACCAGTTTTGTCGGAATCGGCAGCATGCCCCATTCCGGCATGCCCGGCCCGCCCTGCGGCCCGGCATTGCGCAGGATCAGCACATGATCTGACGTGACGTCGAGATCGGGATCGTCGATCGCCTTCTTCATCGAGGGGTAATCGTCGAACACCATCGCGGGGCCGGTGTGCTTGAGGAAGCGCGGCTCGCAGGCGCTCGGCTTGATCACGCAGCCATCCGGGGCGAGGTTACCCTTCAGCACCGCGAGCGCGCCTTCGGCATAGATCGGATTTTCCACCGTGCGGATCACGTCGTCGTCGTAGACTTCGGCGCGGGCGATGTTTTCGCCGAGAGTCTGGCCGGTCACGGTCATGACGTCGAGATGCAGATGCGGCTTGATCCGGCTCATCAGGGCGGGCAGCCCGCCGGCATAGAAGAAATCCTCCATCAGATATT
This sequence comes from Hyphomicrobiales bacterium, assembly GCA_038212905.1. Taxonomy (GTDB): domain Bacteria; phylum Pseudomonadota; class Alphaproteobacteria; order Rhizobiales; family Xanthobacteraceae; genus Bradyrhizobium. The sequence continues at coordinate 11,370 of JBBQUA010000063.1, read as the reverse complement.
TGTCGCCTGAGGGACGAACGTTGGCGATCACGGGCACCTTGCGGCTGGCGATCTCGAAATCGTCGAGGCCGATGTCCTGGCCGGCGCGGCGGGCCTGCGCGATCAGATGGATGATCGCATTGGTCGAACAGCCCATCGCCATCGCCACGGTGATGGCGTTCTCGAACGCCTTGCGGCTCTGGATTTTTTTGGGCGTCAAATCTTCCCATACCATCTCCACCACCCGGCGGCCGCATTCCGAGGCCATGCGGATATGACCGGCATCGGCGGCCGGGATCGAGGAGGCGCCAGGCAGGGACATGCCGATGGATTCGGCGATCGCGGTCATGGTGGAAGCGGTGCCCATGGTCATGCAGGTGCCGTAGCTCCGCGCGATGCCGGCCTCGACATCGACCCAGTCCTTGTCGGAGATCTTTCCCGCGCGGCGCTCGTCCCAGTATTTCCAGGCGTCGGAGCCGGAACCCAGGGTCTTGCCCTTCCAGTTGCCGCGCAGCATCGGCCCCGCCGGAAGGTAGATCGTCGGCAGATTCATCGAGGTGGCGCCGAGCAACAGCCCCGGCGTGGTTTTGTCGCAGCCACCCATCAGCACCACCCCATCCACGGGATGGCCGCGCAGCAATTCCTCGGCGTCCATGGCCAGCATGTTGCGGTAAAGCATGGTGGTCGGCTTCAGGAACGATTCCGACAGCGACAGCGCCGGCAATTCCATCGGGAAGCCGCCGGCCATCAGCACGCCGCGCTTGACGTCGTCGACCCGGCTCTTGAAATGCATGTGGCAGGGCTGCGCGTCCGACCAGGTGTTGAGGATCGCGATGACCGGACGGTCCTTCCACTCCTCCGGCGCGTAGCCCATCTGCATCGCGCGGGAGCGATGGCCGAAAGCCCTGAGATCGTCGGGCGCGAACCAGCGCGCGCTGCGGAGCTGGGCGGGGGTCTTTTTCTGGTCGGTCATGTCGGTACCACTTCGTAGGATGGGATGAGCGAAGCGATACCCATCATTGTTCTTGCGTGCTTGATGTCGTGATGGGTTTCGCGAACAGCTCAACCCATCCTGCGGATCAGGACTGCGTGCCCCACTTTTGCACGGTGTTGCGCTCGATGGTACGGAAGATCGGGTTTTCCACGATCAGACACTCTCCATCGCCGCGATCGATTGACGGTTTTGCGAAGATGCACTAATACATTAGTGCATCTGTTGCAAGCGCCTTGCCCGATCACCCCGGTTGCTTGATGGAGTCACCGCAAATCTCCTCCCGCCGCGCAGTCCCTCATTCCGCCGATCGGCTCGATCGCGACCGCCAGGCCGCGCCCCAGGTGTTCGAGCGGCTGCGCGACATGATCGTCTCGCTGCTGCTGCCGCCGGGATCGCCATTGTCGCGCGCCGCGCTGGCCGCGCAGTTCGGCGTCAGTTCGACCCCGATCCGCGACGCGCTGATGCGGCTCGAGGAGGAAGGCCTGGTCGATGTCTTCCCGCAACATGCCACGGTGGTCAGCCGGATCGATGTGCGACTGGCCCAGCAGGCGCATTTCCTGCGGCAGGCGCTGGAACTGGAAATCGTGCGCCTGGTGGCTGGCAGCCATGCTGAAACGCTCGGCACCGAACTGACCCGGATGATCGCGCGCCAGCAGCAATTCGCCAAGGCCGGCGCCTTCGAGCAATTCATGGCCGCGGATAATGATTTTCACGCGCAGCTTTATGCCGCGGCCGACAAGCTGGACCTCTGGTCGCTGGTGCGCAGCCGCAGCGGCCATATCGACCGGTTGCGCCGGCTGCATTTGCCGTCGCCCGGCAAGGCGCAGGACATCGTGCGACACCACCGGCTGATTACAAGGGCGATCGATGCTGGCGAGCCTGATGAAGCGCAGCGGTATTTGCGGACCCATCTGTCGGGTACGCTCAATTATCTCGATACTATCCGCGCGCGATATCCGGAATATCTGAACGGCTGAAGCTGCGCGGCCTTGGTCGCTTCCGTCGCGGCACCCCGTCAAGTTGCCGCGAATCGGAGGCCACCGCGCATCTTTCCGATTCGTGTCTGCCCGGAATCGTGCAGATGAGATTCATGCCAACCATCGCCACACCAGAATCAGCGTGTCCTCCGCGCTTGGAAGTGCTTGCGCGGGGTTGCAAATTCAGTAACCCTTTTTGCATCCGAACGTTGATTTGATTCCGGATTCGAAGCGGAGACGAGCTTGGCAAAGATCCTGGTCGTGGATGACGACATAGCAGTGCAGGCGACCATCCGGATTCTGCTGGAACGGGCCGGCCACAGCGTTGTCGTCGCCGGCGATGGCCGCAACGGGCTGGCTATATTCGAGACTGGCGAATTCGATCTGCTGTTTCTCGATATTTTCATGCCGGGAATGGACGGCCTCGAAACTATGCGGCTGGTGCATCAGCAGCAACCGCTGATCCCGATCATCGTGATATCGGGCAATCCCGTCACTTCCGATTCCGGCCCGGATTTCCTGACCATGGCCACCAGGCTCGGCGCGGTCACAAGCCTGCAAAAACCGTTCAAGCCGGCTGCCCTGTTGGCGGCCGTTGCCGCTTCGCTTGAGGCCGCGCAGCGTGCATCGTCCCCATCCTTGTCCGCCGGCGAGGTTGCTTCCCGGCCATAAAGCGGAATAGCGTTGACCGTCCCGGCCAGCCGCGTTCCATGGCTGGACAAGAGTGACGCGAAGACCGAGATGACGCTTGCAACCAGATTAGCCGTCGCAATGATCCTGCTGGTTGCGGTAGCGGTCTCGGCGGTCGGATGGCTGAGCTATCGCGGCCTGGAACAGGCAGCACTTCCACGTGTGCTTGATCGCATGGAAGCGCATTCGCGGCTGCTTGCGGCTGACCTCGAATCCTACGTCGGCGGCGTACGTGGCGATATCGCAAGCTTTCGATCCGCCGCTGCGCTGAACGGTCTGATTCGCGCGCATCTGGCAGGCGGCACCGATCCCGTCGATGGCGTCTCCGCAGCAACGTGGCGGACAAGGCTTACAAGTGGTTTTTCAGGCGTACTCGCAGCCAAGCCTTCATATTCCAAGCTTTGCATCATCGGCCTCGATGCCGACCAGCGCGAAATCTTCCGCGTCGACCGTGCGGGCCCGAACGGTACGATTCGGAATGTATCCGTTCCGGAATTGGCTCGAAAGGGCGAGCCGAACTATTTTATCGAGACGGTCCGGTTGTCACCGGGCGAAATCTACGTCTCTCCGGTTAGTGTGGATGGGCGTACCGGTGCCCAGGTGCCGAATAACCCGACCCTGCACGTTGCGACGCCGATTTTCGCGCCCGACGGCAAACCGTTCGGGATTTTGCTCATCAATGTCGACATGCGGCCGGCGCTGGATCGCATCCGGTCCGCGGCGCACCAGGGTGGAGTGATGTACGTCGTCAACGGAAACGGCGACTATCTCGTTCACCCCGATCCGGCCCGCGAATTCAGCTCACAGCCGGGCATGCCGACCGGCTGGCAGAACGACTTCCCGGATCTGGCGTCGTCGCTCGGAACGAGGCAGAGCGTCGCCCAGATCCTGACCGATCAGGCCGGACGGCCGGGCGGAATTGCCCTGGCGCCCGCCGTTTTGGCCGGCAAGGAATGGGTCGGCGTCATCGAAACCCGACCGAACGCGACCATCATGGGGCCGGCCGCGGCGATCCAGACCAGTTCCATGCTGGTCGGATTGATCGCGGTGCTGTGCGCGGCTGTGCTGGCTGTGTTCATTGCGAGGTCGCTGACCGGGCCTATCATTCAGTTGACGGCGGCTGTCGAGGGCGCCGGCCGCGACGGCCTGACTGCCTTTCCGGTCGATGCGGGCGGCGAGACAGGCGTGCTGGCGCGCGCTTTTGCCCGGGTGATGGGTGAAGCGAATGCAAAGACCGCCGCGCTCGAACGCGAGATTCGGGATCATCGCCGCACCGAAGCCGCGCGTGACCACCACGCCGCGCGCGAGCACATTTTCAGCGCCGCCGTCGAATCCTCCATCGACGCCATCGTCACCAAATCCCTCGACGGCACGATCACCGGCTGGAACCCGGCCGCGGAACGCCTGTTCGGATATACCGCGGCAGAAGCGGTGGGCCAGCGCATCGATCTGATCGTGCCGCCCACCCGCGCGGAAGAGGTGCCCGACATCCTGCGCCGGGTTGGCTGGGGCGAAACGATCGAGAACTACGAAACCGAACGCTTGTGCAAGGATTGCAGCCTGGTCCAGGTTTCGCTCAGCATTTCCCCGATCAGAACGCCTTCGGGAACCATCATCGGCGCATCGACGACCGCCCGCGACATCACGGCAAGCCGAAGAACCGAGCATGCGCTGCGCCAGCAGATCGAGGAGCGTCGCCGTATCTTCGAGACTTCCCAGGACCTGATCCTGGTGATCGATCCCAAGGGCGGGCTGGTTCAGGTGAGCCCGAGCGCCGCGACTATCCTGGGATACGCGCCGAAAGAAATGATCGGCCGTAATGCCAGCGAATTCCTTCTTGCCGACGACCTTGAGATCAGCCGCAACGAGATGCGCCTGGCACAGCGCGGCAAGCGGGCGCGGAACACCGATTCGCGCTACATCCACAAGGACGGGCGGATCGTGACGCTGTCGTGGATGGGGGCATGGTCGGAACCGGTCCAGCGCTACTTCTTCGTCGGCCGCGACATGACCGACAGCCGGATGGCGCAGGAAACATTGCGTGAAAGCGAGCAGCTGGCGCGCGGCATTATCGATACCGCGCTCGACGCCTTCGTCCAGATCGACGACAGCGGTCGCATCCGAAACTGGAATTCGCAGGCGGAATCGATCTTCGGCTGGTCACATGAGGAAGCGCTGGGGCAAGAGCTCGGCGAACTGATCATTCCGGAAATCCACCGTGCCAGCCACGCGTCTGGCATCGCGCGCTTCCTGAGCACTGGCGAAGGCCCAATTCTCGGACGCCGGATCGAGATCGACGCGCTGCGGCGCGACGGAACGGAGTTCAAGGTCGAGCTCAGCATCACCGCGTTGAGACGCCGGGACGGAGTTGTGTTCAACGGTTTCATCCGCGATCTGACCGACAAGACCGCGGCGGAGGACCGGATTCGGCAGGCCGAAAAAATGGAAGCCGTCGGCCAGCTCACCGGCGGCATTGCCCATGACTTCAACAATATCCTGACGGTCATCACGGGAACCATCGAAATTCTGGCCGAGGCCGTCGAGAAGGAGCCGCAGCTTGCCGCCATCACCAGGATGATCGACGAAGCCGCGTCACGGGGCGCGGATCTTACCCAGCATCTGCTGGCGTTCGCCCGCAAGCAGCCGCTGCAGCCGCGCGAGACTGACGTCAATGAGCTGATCATCGACACCGCCAAGCTGCTGCGGCCCACGCTGGGCGAGCAGATCGAGATCGAATCGATATTTGAAGACGAAGCATGCATGGCGACCGTCGATCCCAGTCAACTGGCGACTGCGATTCTCAATCTCGCGCTCAACTCCCGCGACGCCATGCCCAATGGCGGCAAGCTCATCCTCGAAACCAGCATGGCCTTTCTCGACGAAAGCTATGTCAGCATGCACGGCGACGTGCGGCCTGGACGCTATACACTGATTGCCGTGAGCGACACCGGAACCGGGATTCCCGCCACCATACTCGACAAGGTGTTCAACCCGTTCTTTACGTCAAAGGGCCCCGGCAAGGGCACCGGCCTCGGCCTCAGCATGGTCTATGGTTTCGTGAAGCAGTCCGCCGGACACATCATGATCTACAGCGAGGAGGGTCACGGCACCACGATCAAGATGTATCTACCGCCGGGCACCGGAGCCTTGTCCGCGGCAGAAGCCGCGAACACGGCCGCCGTCGAGGGCGGCCACGAAACCATCCTTGTCGTTGAAGACGACAAGCTGGTCAGGGACTATGTGCTGACCCAGCTGCATTCGCTGGGCTATGTCACGCTGGATGCAGCCAATGCGGCGGAAGCGCTTGCGATCGTTACCGCCGGCAGCCCGTTCGACCTGCTATTCACCGACGTGATCATGCCGGGCACGATGAACGGACGCCAGCTCGCCAACGAGGTGGGGAAAACCAGGCCCGGGCTCAAAGTGCTGTTTACCTCGGGCTACACCGAAAATGCGATCATCCATCACGGCCGGCTCGACTCCGGAGTCCTGCTGCTCGCCAAGCCGTATCGCAAGTCGGATTTGGCCGCGATGATCCGCAAGGCGCTCGCGGGCTAGCTCCCTTTCAGACGATGTCGAGGCCGGTTGACCCGCGCCCCGGCGCAGGCATCGACCGGCACGCGCCGGTTCAGGCGCCGCGCGCGGCGGTCATCACGATTCGAATGAGATCGGCCGCATTCCTGGCGCCGAGCTTCTTCATGATGTTGGCGCGATGATCTTCGATGGTGCGCGGGCTGATTCCGAGATGCCGCCCGGCTTCCTTGTTGGAAGCGCCCGACGTGAACTGCTCCAGCACCTCCCGTTCGCGCCGCGTCAACGGTTCCCGCCCCGGAAAATGCAGCGACGCGGTTCGCGAGGCGGAGTTCTCTGCCTGCCGGCGTGCATATGCGCTGATCGCCTCATCGAGCCGGGCCACGATTTCGCTGCCGCGGAACGGCTTTTCGATGAAATCCAGTGCGCCGTTCTTGATCGCGCTGACCGCCATGGCGATATCGCCCTGACCGGAGATCATGAAGATCGGCGCGGGATAGTCCTCGCCGGAAAGCTCCTTCAGGATATCGAGGCCGGACTTGCCGGGAATATTCACATCGAGCAGGATGCAGGCGGGCGTTCGCGTCCGCGCCACCGCCAGCAGCGCGGCGCCGTCGGCAAAGCAGATCACCTGGTAGCCACCGGCCGACAACACCATCGACAGGGTGTCGCGGACGGCGGGATCGTCGTCGACCACAAAGATCTCGGGTTGGGAAGCAGGGTTCTCAGCCATGTGCCGGTCCATCGACAGTGAAAAACACGCCCATTCGCTGCACAATACTGCGGCTAATGCAGATTCGAGCCCACCCGTATTTGTACGGGACACGGCCTTAACGCACAAGTAGCAGGGCAGGCATTAAAGCGTATGCAGGAGAGCAATCATGCATACGACAGCAGAGGGCAGGGTTCCAGGCCCATCCGGCGACCGGAACGACGGCCACCATTCGATCGTTTCGGAGCTGGTTTCGCTGGTCGAACACGTCCAGGCCAGCATGATGCTGCTTGAAGCCGCCATCGCCAGGGAATTGGCTCCCGGCAACCAGGATGTTGCCGGCAATGTTTTCGTGCTGGATGACGTCACCCCCCGCTACATGAAGGCGAACGCCGCGCTGAACGCCTGCAATGCCGGCCTTGGCGTTGCTCTTCACTATCTGCTGGATGCCGGGACACCCGGACACCAAGCCGGCGATTCACCGCGAGCGATCGCTGGCCGGTCCGCCTGATCAATCGCGCCGGGAACGCCGGGGCAACCGCCCTGTACCATCCGGAATCTTGTTGGGCTTGACGGACGGGCCGCCGATCGGCAATCGCCGGCTTCAGGAACATCGCTGCTGCACGACGAGGTCGAGCACGAACTCGTCCATCCGCGTATCACGGGCAGGCCCGGGGTAGTGCTGTCGTCAGGCGCCGATCAGCGCTTCCGTTGTTATGGCGCTCGCCCGCTTCTTCTTGTTCTTCCCCTTCAGGAAGGAAACGTCAATCTCGGCGCCGTTGACGCGGACCAGCTCGCATCGCCGATAGGCCAGACCGGTCGACGACAACAGCAGAAAGAACTCCTTGAGATTGAGACCCTGAATCGAGCCTTCCACGGTCAATATGGCATCGTTGTCGGAGATGGCGTTGAGCAGGCAATCGCGGCGCCAGGTCCCGTCAATGCCCATGATGCAGACACCATAGCCACGGCTGAACGTCACGCGCTCCGGTGCTTTCGCATCATCGCTCATTGGTCAACGCCCCGCCATCGCAGCGAACTTCGGCGCAGCTGCGGCGGCGGCCGGCAATTTTGCCGGCGTCGCGCGAGCGGCATTGGGCCGGTACAGGCCACGCCGGTCCGGGAACGGTTTGAAGACATCGGTTAGCCCGACCACGGTTTCCGCCGCACCCAGCACCAGAAAGCCGTCCGCCTCGGTGATCTTGGCAAGGCGATTGAAGATGTTCACCTTGGTGTCCTGATCGAAGTAGATCAGGACGTTGCGGCAGAAGATCACGTCGAAGACGCCAAGCTGGGAAAAGTCGTGCAGCAGATTGAGCTGCCGGTGCTGAATCATCGCGCGAATGTCGGGATTGATCTGCCAGAGCTCGCCAGTCTGCTTGAAGTATTTGACGAGCATCTGAATCGGCAGGCCGCGCTGAACCTCGAACTGGCTGTAGATTCCCGCCTTGGATTTCTCCAGCACTTCCTGCGACAGGTCGGTGGCGATGATTTCGATCCGCCAGCCGGAGAGCGCGGCGCCCATTTCCTTCATGCACATCGCCAGCGAATACGGCTCCTGGCCGGTCGAACCGGCGGCGCACCAGATCCGAATGCTCTTGCGGCTTGCGCGCGCCTTCACGATCTCAGGTATGATGGAATCGCGAAAGTGATCGAACGGAACCTTGTCGCGAAAGAAGAACGTCTCGTTGGTGGTCATGGCCTCGACCACCTGGGTGGTGAGGTCAGCGGATCCGCCCTTCATTTTCTGCACGAGTTCGCTGATACCGGGAAGACCTGCTTTGCGCGAAAGCGGAAGCAACCGGCTTTCTATCAAATACTGCTTGTCGGCGGACAGATCGAGACCGGAGCGGTCCTTGAGGAGTTTGCGCAAATACTCATAATCGGGCGGGGTCACTGGCGGCCTCTCTTACAACACTAACGCTACGGGCAGAACCGGACTATTCCGGAACCGCGATCAGACCTACTTCCTGGAATTTGGCCGAGATGATTTCCTTGTCGAACGGCTTCATGATGTATTCGTTGGCACCGCCTTCGAGCGCGCGAGAGATATGCTCGATGCCGTTCTCGGTGGTGCAGAACACCACCTTGGGCGAGTCACCGCCGGGCATGCGGCGCAGATGACCGAGGAAGTGGTAGCCGTCCATCACGGGCATGTTCCAGTCGAGCAGCACCGCTTCCGGCATGGCCCGTTTGCAAACGACCAGCGCGTCCACGCCGTCTTCGGCTTCGATGACCTGGAAATCCAGGCCTTCTAGAATCCGGCGCGCGATCTTACGTACGATGCTAGAATCATCGACAACGAGACACGTTTGCATTCCTGGCTCCTTCTTTTACGGGCGGCACATGCCAATCACTATGCTGCGAGCAAGGTCTTGGGCACGATTTCGAGCACGCGGTCGACATCGAGCACGACCATGAGCTGGCCATCGAGGCGGTGCACGCCGCCCGCGAGCTTGGCCATGCGCGGGTCGAGGTTGACGGGGTTTTCCTCGCGGCCGTCGTCTGCGAGCTTGAGAACCTCGCCGATCTGGTCGATCAGCAGGCCGTAGGATTCGCCACGCAGGTCGACGCCGATCGCCATCGGCGGCTTGCCGTCGTCGTTTTTGGGCAGGCCGAGACGGGCGCGCATGTCCACCACGGTGACGATGCGGCCGCGCAGATTAAGCACGCCGGCGATCTCGCCGGACGACAGCGGCACCCGCGTCAGCCGCTCCGGCATGAACACGTCCTGCACCCTCGAGATCGGCAGGCCGAACAGCTGGCCCCCGATCATCGCGGTGACGAATTCGCAGACGGCGCCTTCGGTATTGTCGTTCTTGCTGATCATACTGGTCATGCTGGTTCCTTACGCCGTCAGGCTAAACTTGTTTATGCCGGGCTGAACTTGTTCATGCCGCCCGGTTGAGTTCGGCGGTCTGTTCCTTCAGTGCTGCGATCAGGCCTGGACGGTCGAACTTGGCGACGTAATCGTGGAAGCCGGCCAGCCGCCCGCGCTCGATCGCCGCCGGCGACACCATCGAGGACAGCGCGATGATCGGCATGGAGCTCAGGTGCGCATCCGCCCGGATCGTTTCAGCGAACTCGAACCCGTTCATGTCGGGCATTTCGATGTCGGTCAGCACTACGTCGAAGGTCTGTCCCGAGCGCAGCGCGGAGAGGCCTTCCTGGGCACTGGGCGCCACCCGCACCTTGTAGCCGGCGGCTTTCAGCACCGGCGCCAGCATGTTGCGGAAGAACGCGCTGTCGTCGACCAGCAGTACCGACTGCGCGGTCACCGAGGGGCGCATCTCCTTGCGGGAGAACCAGTCGGCGAACGCCATCGGCAGGAAGTGGCCGACATCGATCACTTCGGTGGCCTGGCCCTTGATCACGGCGGAGCCCAGGATGCCGTCCCGGGAGCCGGCGACCTCGATGTTGAGCCGTTCCTCGACGATGTCGATGATCTCGTCGACCACCAGTCCCATCGAGCGGCCGTCATCAGCGAACACCAGGATCGGCTGCGAGCCCGAGGTCTGGACGCTGACGCCTTCCATCTGCACCAGCGGCATCAGCTGGTCGCGGTACTGCACCATATAGCGGCCGTTGGAGAGTTCGATCTTGTCGGTGGCGAGCTCCTCGAGCCGGGTGACGAGGCCGAGCGGCACCGCCTTGGGCTGGGCCGAGCCGGCGCGGAACACCAACAGCGAGGTCAGCTGTTCGGCGGCATTGGCGCGCGCCGCCGCGTTCTCTTCCGAGATCTCGTGCGAGACTGAGCCGGCGGCGCCGAGCGCTTTGGCAATGCCGTTGGGATCGATGATCATGATCACGGCGCCATCCCCTAAGATGGTATTGCCGGAGAACATGTCGATGTGGCGCAGTTTGGTCGACATCGGCTTGACCACGATTTCTTCGGTGTGGAACACGCCGTCCACCACGATGCCGAAGGTCTGGTTGCCCACCTGGGTGACCACAATGAAACCGTTCTCGGGATCCGAGGAGGTGCCGTCGTCGATCTTGAGCAGCTTTTTGAGGTGCATCAGCGGCAGCAGCTTGTTGCGCAGCCGCAAGACCGCGGTGTCCTTGATGCGCTCGATGCGGTGCTCGGAATTGGCCCTGGCACGCACCAGTTCGACCACCACCAACTGCGGGATCGCAAAGCGGTCGCCGGCGGCTTCCACGATCAAGGCGGAGACGATGGCGAGCGTCAGCGGGATCTTGATGGTGACGCTGGACCCCTCGCCGGCCACCGACTTGACGTCGATGGTGCCGCCGATCTGGTCGATATTGGTGCGCACCACGTCCATGCCGACGCCGCGGCCGGACACCGAGGTGATGCTGGCTGCGGTGGAGAAGCCCGGCGCGAAGATGAACTTGTGGATCTGGGCTTCCGTCATCTTCTCGAGTTCGGCCTCGCTGACGAGACCGTTCGAGATCGCCTTGGCCTTGATCCGCTCGGTGTTGAGGCCGCGGCCGTTGTCGGCGATGCAGATCAGGATATGGCCGCC
>JBBQUA010000062.1:0-24783 GCA_038212905.1 Hyphomicrobiales bacterium | reverse complement strand
GGCCCCTCCGGATCCGGCGTCGCCACCACCGTGATGATCGGCACCGTGGCCTATCCAATGCTGGCCAAGGCCGGTTTCGAGAAGAACGCCGCCGGCGGATTGCTGGCGGCCGGCGGGCTCGGCGCGATCCTGTCGCCGCCGGTGCTGGGGGCCGCGGCGTTCCTGATCGCCGAGTTCCTCAAGATCAGCTATCTCGACGTGATCTGGATGGCGACGATTCCGACCTGCCTCTATTACCTTTCGCTCCTGATCATGGTCGAACTGGACGCCAAGAAATACGGCGCCAAGGACGTCGACTTCAGGCCGGAAATGTCGATCGGCCAGATGACGAAGCGCTACGGCTTTCACTTCGTCTCGCTGCTCGCCGTCGTTTTCTTCATGGTGATCGGCTACTCGCCCGCGCTGTCGGTGTTCTACGCCACCGCCGTGACCTTCGCGCTGAGTTTCCTGCGCAAGGAGACGTCACTGGTGCCCAAGAAACTGGTAAAGGCGCTGGCCGACGGCTCGATCGGCGCCTTGAACGCCGCGACCACCTGCGCCAGCGCCGGCATCGTCGTCGGTGTCGTGACCCTGACCGGCCTCGGCCTCAAATTCTCGTCGATCGTGATTGCCTATGCCGGCGGCAGCCTGTTGCTGACCGCGATCTATACCGCGCTGATCGTGTGGGTCATCGGTCTCGCGGTGCCGGTAACGGCGTCCTACATCATCTGCGCCGTGATCGCTGCCCCCGCATTGATAAAACTCGGCGTGCCCGATTACGCCGCCCATATGTTCATCTTCTATTACGCCGTGCTGTCGGAGGTGTCGCCGCCGACCGCGCTGTCGCCGTTCGCCGCGGCTGCCATCACCGGCGGCGATCCCTACAAGACCACCTTGCAATCGTGGAAATACACGCTGCCGGCCTTCCTGGTGCCGTTCGTGTTCGTGCTCGATCCGCAGGGCGTCGGCCTGCTGCTCACCATTCCGAAGGGCGGATCGTGGGTCGATATCGTCGAGATCACAATCAAGACAACGCTCGGGCTGGTGGCACTCGCCGCAGTTGCGCAGAACTGGGGGCTGCGACAAAATAAGCCGATCGAGGGCGTCCTGCTTCTGCTATCGGGACTATTGCTGGTGTTCCCCAGTCTGGTCGAGGCGATCGTCGAATCGATCATCGGACGTGACATCAGCTATACCTACGTGCCGGGCCTGATCATCGGCCTCGGCGTACTGCTGTGGCAGGCCAGAACACCAACACCAAGACAACCGGCCTTCACAACATAATCAGGGAGTGAACTTAATGATGACGAAGACCAAAAAAATCGCGGCGATGCTGGCGATTACTCTCTCGGCGGGGCTCGCGCTCGCCGGAATGGTTCACGCCCAGCAGAAGACCATGTCGATCGGCACCGGCGGCACCGGCGGCGTCTATTATCCGCTCGGCGGCGCCGTCGCCAACGTGCTGTCGAAGAACCTTCCGAACGTGCAGGCCACCGCCGAAGTCACCGGCGGATCGGTCGACAATCTCAAGCTGATCTCGTCGGGGCAGAGCGAGATGGCGTTCACCATGGCCGACGCCGCACTCGATGCGCTGCAGGGCAAGGACAAGTTCGCGAGCGGCAAGGTGCCGCTGCAGGCGCTGCTGGTGGTCTATCCGAACCGCATGCATGTCGTGACCGTCGAAGGCACCGGCATCGAGAAGATGTCCGACCTCAAGGGCAAGCGCGTCTCCACGGGATCGCCGGGCAGCGCCACCGAAGTGATGGCGTTTCGCGTCATTGAGGCCGCCGGCCTCGACAAGGACAAGGACATGAAGCGCGAGCGGCTCGGCGTCTCCGAATCCGTCAATGCGGTCAAGGACCGCAAGATCGACGCGTTCTTCTGGGTCGGCGGCATTCCCACCGCCGCCGTGACCGATCTGGCGGCAACGCCCGGCATGAAGATGAAGCTGATCGACCACAGCGACACCGCCGAGAAGATGAACGCCAAATACGGCAAGCTCTACACCGCCAGCACGATCAAGGCGGGCTCGTATCCCGGACAGGACAAGGACAACGCCATTACCGAAGTCTGGAACCTGATCGTCACCGGCAACAAGATGAGCAATGACGACGCCTATGCGATCGTCAAGACGCTGGTCGAGAAGAAGGCTGATATCGTCGCCGTACACAAGGAAGCCCTCAGCTTCTCGCTCGACAACCAGGTGCAGGAACGCTCGCCGATCCCGTTCCATCCCGGCGCGCTGAAGTACTTCAAGGAAAAAGGCATCGGCGGGTAAACTTCTTTCGCAGCATTCGTCCAATTCGAACCGCCAAGCGGCACAACGTGCCGCTTGGCTTTTTTTGTAGCCTCCCTCGAGAGCCCCTGCTCGTTTTGCCCGCAAAGGCGGCATCATTCCAGGATGCACGTACTTGCTTTTGGACTCCATGGAGGAGTATGCTCAATCTTAGCGTGTATTGAACTGGAAGGAGACAACATTTTGTGTCGTCCGGCGCATGTAAGCGGTACGTCAGTTTTGCGGTCATGAACGGCGCGCGGAAGACCCGCAAATCGGTTTCTATCTCTGACGCGGTTGTGGTGAACACGCGTGAAGTGAATGTCGCCGTCGAGGGCCTGGATCCCAGCGCGATCCCGGGTTCGTTCACAGTCCACCTTGCCAAGGACGGCCAGCGCATCGCGTCACGCTTCTTCTTCCAGGCGTCGGACGGCGCGGATGCCGCCCAGCTTGGCGCGCCGCGTGAACTTGTCCACTTCGACTTCCTTCTACCCATCGAGGTCGTGTCAGACGGCAAATTGACCGTCGAGATCGAGCCCGCTGGATCGCCCCCATCTGGACAACGCGCTGAACTCGAACGGATGGGGCACCCCACACTGAGTGTCTACCTCATGCTTGAATCCGATTGATTCCCAAATCGATTGATCCCCAAGGAGGCCATGATGTCCGTCACACCGAAGTACCCTGTAGCGCATCCGACCTGGTACGACACGATCCGCCTGATGTTCACCGCAACGGACATCGCGCACATGGGCGCCCAGGACCTGGACTTGACCAGTTACGAGCAGGTCCAGGCCGCCTCCGGCAACATCTACGGCCAGGTCGCGGCTCAGAACATGCCGCCCGGCAATCCGTGGACGCCGGACATGGTCCAGACCTTTCTCAACTGGTTGACCGACAGCTGTCCGAAAGGCACCCCGACATCCGATCAGGTTTACGCGATGCACGCTCTGGCGGCCAAAAAAACCGCGGCTGAGCGGATCAGGAAGGACGTCAACAGCCTGAGCGCCGCCGAGCTTGCTACGTTGAAAACGGCGTTCGCCGGGATCATGGCCAAGGACGTTTCCGACCCGAACAGCTATTTTGCGCAGGCGGGCATTCACTGGCTGCCGGACCGGTTCTGCCAGCATCACGTCCCGTCCTACAATCCGTGGCACAGGGCCTACCTGCTCGGCTTCGAGAACGCGCTGCGCTCGGTTCCCGGATGCGAGAACGTCACTCTGCCGTACTGGGACATCACGACGCCGTTCCCGGACCTTCTCAAATCTGCTCCGTACGACAGCTACACGCTGCCGAAGGATGTCGGCGGCGGATTTAACAAAGGCTATGTCACCCAGCGCTTTTCCTACCCCGATATCGCAGCCAATTTGCTGCAATACGACGTGACCGGCTGCGTCAATCGGGCCCTGACCAAAACCGACTGGGAGGACTTTCACGGCTATTGGTCGGGCGCGCCGTACGACACCATCATCGCGGGCCACGATGGCGGCCACGGTTCGATCGGACCCACGATGGGCAATCAGGCGGTTGCTTCCTTCGACCCGGTCTTCTGGTTCTTTCACTCCAATTGGGACCGGTTGTGGTGGCAGTGGCAGACCAAGGTACAGGCCACGGACCTCAATGGATTGCTCTCGACCATCAACAAGACAACGGATCTGCTCAGCTATCAGATCTTTACCGTCGCTCCACTGGAGGCGCTGGCGCCGTTCACGGCCGGGCCGCTCGGACTCAACACCTTGAAGGTGATCGATTCGGTGAACTCGCTCGGTGTCGACTACGCGCCGCCTGCCGCACAGCCTAAGGCGCTCGCTTTCGCGCTCAAGACCAGCCGCGCAGTGTCTGTTAACCGCGAGGTCTCGCTCGACCCGCAACGCGCCACGGTGTCCGTCACCGGCATCAACCGCATCAAGATACCCGGCAGTTTCGCGGTCCACCTGATGAAGGATGGAAAGAAAATCGCCTCCCGCTTCATGTTCCAGCCTGATGACGCGGACCAGTGTGAAACATGCGTCAAGAACCCAATGGCGCATTTCGACTTCAACCTGCCTCTCGCCGAAGTGTCCAAAGGCAAGCTCAGTGTTCAGGTTGAACCCGTGAACAAGGCATTCGTCGGTGCCAGCTTCCCCTCCAAGCTGATGGGGAGTCCGATGATCGACGTTCACATCCCGTTACAGACCGATTGATTCTCGAGGAAAGAACATGCCAAGGGCAGCGCAAGCGCTGCCCGCACGCACTCCCCACCATCAGGCAGCGGGGGACACCAACCAGCCGATCACTCGAACTTCATGTCGAGGCATTTCGAGATGTCGGAGCCGAGGCCGGAGGAGATGATGATGCAGCCGCGGACTTTCCGGGCGGTGTTGTCGCTGGCCCATACCGCGTAGCCGCCGGTGCCGAAGAACGAATTGGTGTTCGGCGGCTCGGTCTCGGTGGCGTCGAACGAATAATTGGAGTCGGTGTCGAAGATGCGGGGCCTCTTGGCGCAGCTGCCGTCGCTCTGCACATTGATCACTTCCTTGTTGTCCCGCGTCAACGCCACGCTGACCTGGCAGCGGAAATATTCCGAGGTCTTGACGTTGAAGATATAGGCGTAGGATTTGCAGGTCGCGGTATTGAGCTTGCCCGGGGCGAGGCCGCGGCTGCAGGCGATTCGCTGGTTGTTGCTGAGCTTGAAATCATCGGCATGGGCCACCGGAACGAGCGCCGCAAACGCCAGCGCAACGCCGAGACAAATCTTCATCACGTGGTTCATCCGAATCATCCCTATGAGCAATCTGCCGGAAATACTGGTTCTAGACCGAAACCGGAACATAGTCGCGAAGTCGGAAGCGGGAAATCACAAAGTCTTAGGGAGCCGCGATGCGGCGAACAGGCGCGTTGACGGGGGAATGGTGTTCGTGATTTGTTCAAGACATCGAGGTCGGCTGTTTCGGACCGGTCGCTGGGAGATTGCAGGATGACGAGAATTTCGACCAAACCCGTTTTGATGGCCGCGGCGCTTGTCGTGGCCGCGGTGCTTGCCGCGCCGGCGACATCCGCCTTCGCGCAAGCCGCCGCGCCGACGCCCTGGGAGCTGAAGCCGGACATGGGCTACGGCTACGGCAAGGACGGCAAGACCTTCTCTTACAAGATGGGTACCAATAATGCCGGCATGCTGCTGAAGGGCGCCAAAAAGGTGCCGAAGGGCACGCTGTTCTTCATCGGCCAGAACGGCCAGCTCTATATACGCACCGGCCCCTATCTCGAGGGCGACGGCAAGTTCATGTTCGGGCCGGGTTAGAGCCTTTTCTTCCCTTCTCCCCTTGTGGGAGAAGGTGGCGCGGACAAAGTCCGCGCCGGATGAGGGGTCTCCATCCGCGGAGACAGACCTCTCACCGGCGGACCGCCGAAGACATGCCGCGCGTGTCCGCTACCGGATCAACCTGCGCCTGAATGTCTTTCACGCCTTCGGGCATGTGACCTTTAAGTTTAGCTGGTCGAGGACTTGAAGATCTTCGACACCCGCGCCCGATACTTCAGACGGCCGGAAAGCTGACGCTGGCGCTTAGACCGGGTCCCTCGGGCACCCGCGTATTTTCGAGACGGATCGATCCGTGACACCGTTCGGCGATGCGTCGCACGATCGAGAGACCGAGGCCGGTCCCATCGCCGCGAGAGCGACTTCCGCGGAAGAACGGTTCGAAGATCCGGTCAATGTCCGCGTCCGGAATGCCCGGTCCGGTATCGGCGACCTGAAGGATGACAGCCTCGTTTTGCCGAAACAGGCTCACGTCCACCCGGCCGCCTGCCGGCGTGTGCCGAAGCGCGTTGTCGATCAGGTTTCGGACCAGCATCGCCAGGGCCACCGGTTCGCCCCGCACCGACACCGTCTCGATCCGTGCGAAACCCAAGTCGATCGAGCGGTCCTGGGCGACGGGCAGCAGATCGGCGACCACGCCCTTGACGATGCGGTCGAGTTCGCTCAGCGGCATCTCCATGGAGACGTCGCAATCGTATCTCGCGAGCGCCAGAAGCTGCTCCAGCAGTTGCGCGGTTCGCCGGATTCCCGCCCTCAGGGATTCCAGCCGGACCCGTCCATCGTCCGAAAGTCCGGCCCGTTCCAGATTTTCGGCCTGAACTGAAAGCGCGGTGATTGGACTGCGAAGTTCGTGCGCGGCATCGGCGACGAACCGTCTATGTTTGTCGAACATCGTCCCGATGCGGTCGAGAAGTCGGTTGATGGAGGCGACGAAAGGAAGCAACTCCTTCGAGATGCCCTCCGCAGGCAGCTTTTCCAGGTGGTCCGATTGCTTGGCGTCCAGGCGCTCCGCCAACCTCGATAGCGGACGCAGGCTTCGATCTATGACGATGCCGACGAGAAACATGAGGCATGGGATGAGCAAGCCTAGCGGCACGATGGTCCGCATCGCGCTTTCTCGGGCAATTTCATCGCGATTGGCCGTCGGTTGGCTGACCGCGACGCGGCTTCCGTCCTTTCGCATGCGAACGAGTATCCGCCACTGCGCCCCGCCGCGCGTAATCGTCTGGAGACCGTCGGGAAGATCCTGCGGCAGGCGAGGAAGCGAGCCCGCCGGCGCGAGATCGCCGGGACGCGGTGTCAGTTCGTCAATGAGGACTCTCGCCTCGCCGTCGATGTTTCCTTCGGACGGAAGGTCGGTCAGATGATTTTTCGATGCCAGCGACCCGACCTGCAGCAGGATGGCATCCTGAAGCTCGATCGCCTCCTCGAACGCCCATCTGAAGGCCAGGTAACCCGCCGCGAGCCCGGTACCGACGATGAAGACGGTGAGCCCCGCGAAGAGACGGCCGCGCAGCGAGGAAATCAACATTGGCGGTCCACCATCCATCCGACGCCCCTTACATTGCGTATCGCCGCAGCGCCGAGCTTCTTGCGTATCGCGTGGATCAGGAATTCGACGGCATTGCTCTCGACCTCCTCGTTCCAGCCGTAGATATGCCGTTCGAGGTCGACGCGCGACAGGATGGTGCCGGGACGCAGCAGAAGGGCCTGAAGAAGTGCGAATTCGCGTGCGGTCAACCGCGATGACTCGGCGCCGTGAATGACTTCGTGGGTCGCCGGATCCAGGCTGATCGTACCGTTGCTCAGGACGGCGGAACTGCCGCTTCCCTGCCGTCTGAGTATTGCCCGCATGCGCGCGAGCAGTTCACGGATCTCGAACGGCTTGACGATGTAATCGTCAGCTCCCAGGTCAAGCCCCTGGATCCGGTCGTCGATCGCATCGCGCGCCGTCACGATGATCACGGGCAACTGACGTCCGGTCTTGCGGAACTGCCTCAGCACCTCGGTGCCGTCGGGAGGCGGCAGCCCGAGGTCCAGCAATGCGAGGTCGTAGGCTTCTGCGCGGGCTGCCTCGATAGCGGTTTCCCCATCTGTGACCCAGTCGACCGCGTATGAGGCATCCTTGAGCGCCTGGGTCACGGCCGCTCCGATCATCCGGTCGTCCTCTATGAGAAGAATGCGCATGTTCAGTTCCGTTGCGCCGGCGGCGGATGCCGCCGCCGGCCTCGTTTACAGCGTATCGGCGATCAATCGGCCTTGTCACCCTCGTCGTCGGCATCCGCCGTATCCTTGGTCGATGCGATGACCGTGCCGGCGTCCGGGTCGATCTTCACGTCGAACACGTCGGTACCGTTGGCGACTTCGACGTCGTACGCCCACCGGCCGTCCTTGCCCTTTTCGTATTCGGCGCGGACCGCCTTGCCGTTGGCATGCTTTTCGGCGGCAGCGACGGCGGCTCCCATTGATATCCTGGCTTGCGCGATGGGACCCGCATCGTTCGATGCCGTCTTGGCAGTGTCCGCGAGAGCCGCTGCCGAGGTCATGATGGCGGCGGCGCAAATGATCGTCTTCAGCTTGTTCATATTGTCTTCTCCAGAAAATTGCCCCTCGCCTCGTCTGTTCCAGGGCACTTAGCGGCGCCTTAGCCAATTCCCCTTCCGACGACGCATCCGGCTGCGGGGGGACTTTGGCTAAGTCATCGCTAAGTCAGCCAGCCTACCGATGACGAAGGGCGCAAGAATACCGACGGCCCAGCGAAGGAAATGACATGGATTTCGCCAAAGGCCTCGCCCCGGGAGCCCTCAACAAGGTTCCACAAGTCACGCTGGCCTTCTGGGTCATCAAAATCATGTCTACCACCGTCGGCGAGACAGGGGCCGACTATCTGGCGGTGCATGCCGGACTCGGCACGGCAGTGACGGGTGGCATCACGCTCACCTTATTGGTCGCGGCCCTGACGCTTCAGATGCGGATGTCGCGCTACGTTCCCTGGATCTACTGGCTGACCGTCGTGCTGGTCAGCGTCGTCGGGACCCAGATCACGGACGCGTTGACTGACGGCATGGGCATCAGCCTCTACATCAGCACACCGATATTCGCCGCGGCCTTGGCAGCGACGTTCGGGACTTGGTACGCCGCGGAGCGCACGCTCTCGATTCACACGATCGTCACGCGGCGGCGCGAGTTTTTCTATTGGACCGCCATCCTTTTGACGTTCGCCCTGGGCACGGCGGCAGGGGATCTCGCAACCGAGGCCGTGGGTCTTGGCTTTAATTTCGGCGTTGTTGTCTTTGGCGCGATGATCGCGGTCGTCACGACGTCGTACTATATCGGCGTGAACGCGGTGCTTTGCTTCTGGCTCGGCTACATCCTGACGCGGCCTCTCGGAGCTTCGCTCGGCGACCTTCTTTCGCAATCGCGTGAATATGGCGGGCTCGGTTTCGGTTCGGTCTACACCAGCCTCAGCTTCCTCACCGTCATCGTTGCGCTTGTCGCCTTCCTGACCCTGCACGACCGCTCGGTCGTCACGGACGAACGCGCTTGAGCTAGTCAACATCACCTGCCGGTCCACGGTCGACGAAGTCGTCGCCACGATGGATCGCCTTGCCGGCCGGTCACAAGCCGAAGGCCCCATCAGGAGCAAATGGGTCCCAATCGAAAGAAAATTTTCATGAAAAACCAACTTCGCGAAAGCCTGAGCAAGGTGCCCGCAGTGACGCTCGGGTTCTGGATCATCAAGATAGCTGCGACGACTCTCGGAGAAACCGGCGGCGACGCGGTGACCATGTCGATGCATCTGGGTTATCTCGTCGGCACGGCGATCTTTGCAGCCCTCTTCTTAACCGCCGTTGCTGCGCAGATAAGCGCCAGGAAATTCCGTCCTTTTCTCTACTGGACGGTCATCGTGGCGACGACGACGGCGGGAACGACGCTGGCCGACTTCGTGGACCGATCTCTTGGCATCGGATATCTCGGTGGTAGCTCGATCCTCCTCGCTCTCCTGCTGCTGTCGCTTGCCGTCTGGTACCATTTGCTGGGAACCGTATCGGTCGAAAGCGTCATCACGCCCAAGGCAGAAGTGTTTTACTGGGCGACCATCATGTTCTCCCAAACCCTCGGAACCGCTCTCGGCGACTGGATGGCCGTCTCCACGGGACTCGGCTACAGCGGAGGAGCCGTCGTGTTCGGAGCCGCGCTGGCGATCGTCGCAGCAGCGTATTTTTGGACGAACGTGTCGCGCACGATTTTGTTCTGGGCCGCCTTTATCCTCACACGTCCGCTCGGGGCCACCGTCGGCGACTTCCTGGACAAGCCGCTCGCCAACGGCGGGTTAGCGTTGAGCCGATATGCCGCTACCGCGGTGCTCGCCATATTCATTGTCGGATGCATCGCATTGCTGCCTCAGCGGGCAGGCCGGCATCCGGCTTGAACGGTCGGCTCTAGCAGTTTGCTGAAAAACCTGGAAATTATGGTTTTCTTTGTCTTGGTGGCGCCGTCGATGAAGTTTCAGGTGCAGTGCTTACCGGCCTAAGGCAGTCTGGTTGCCTGTGCGCGGGTGTTGCCACCCGGCATTGCTACGCCGTCATAAGCTTGGGAATACGGATCAGGTTGTAGGCGATTAGATTAAGCAGGAAGTCGGCGGCGACACGACCGATGCCGCGATGTTTGGTCTTTCGCATGGTGCCATGCTGCTTACCCCAGCCGAAGATGCAC
Organism: Hyphomicrobiales bacterium; assembly: GCA_038212905.1. Classification (GTDB taxonomy): domain Bacteria; phylum Pseudomonadota; class Alphaproteobacteria; order Rhizobiales; family Xanthobacteraceae; genus Bradyrhizobium. Next base: position 14,515 of record JBBQUA010000062.1, on the reverse strand, counting down.
TCGGTCATCGCCCGGCGTGATTGCGACATGCCATAGCCCGGGTGCCGCGTGGTGCGCTGGTCAATGGCACTGTTGCGGGTTCTGCCAGTTTTGCTGACGGCATTATTTTGCGTTACGTGCGGGGTCACGTTGATGGCGCGAAGATTGGCCACATGATCGGCGGTATCGTAAGCCTTGTCCTCACCGACGGTGATGCGGCGACCGGCGGCCTTGCTCTTGGCCTTCAGCATGATCTCCGAGGCCCGGCGTTCGGCGGTGCCATTGGCTTGCGTGACCATGCCGGCCACCGCCAGCCCATGCTGGTTCTCCATGGTGGCGTGACCCATATAGCAGAGCCTCGCCTCCCGGCCTGCCGCCTTGCGATAAAGTCTGCTGTCCGGGTCGCTGGTACTGGCATGGGTATCGTTCTTGCGCTTCTGGCCGTGGAAGTTGGCGCCGTCATCATCGTCGCCACTGCCGTCCTTGGGACGAAAGCTCTTCTGTGAAGCCCAGGCTTCGATCAGCGTTCCGTCCACCGAAAAATGCTCTTCCGACAATAGTGGCTTGACCTGAGAATGGTTCAGAAGCTTGGTCATGAACTTCGTGAACACATCGCCGTTCTGCAGCCGCTCCCGGTTCTTGGTGAAGGTAGTCGGGTCCCAGACCGGATCGTCGGGCGACAGTCCCACGAACCAGCGGTACAAAAGATTGTAATCCAGTTGCTCCATCAACTGGCGTTCCGAGCGGATGCCGTAGAACACCTGCAGCAGCAAGGCGCTCAGCAATTGCTCGGGAGGGATCGAAGGGCGTCCCTCGCTGGCGTAGAGCTTCCCCAGGCTGCGGTCCAAATCAACCAAAACGTCCCGCACGAGTTCCCTGACCTTCCGCAGCGGATGGTTCGCCGGCACGCGCTTATCCGGAGCGATGTACGAAAACAGGCCGCCCTGATCCGTAAACCTGCCGCGCATGATCGCCTCCGCCGATTCGAGATGATAAAGTGAATCATCAAGCCCCATCCATGGCGAGGGGTTTTTCAGCAAACTGCTAGATACGCACCGGCCCCTATCTCGAGGGCGACGGCAAGTTCACGTTCGGGCTGGCCTGAGCTTTTACTTCCCTTCTCCCCTTGTGGGAGAAGGTGGCGCGGACAAAGTCCGCGCCGGATGAGGGGTCTCTATCCGCGCAGACAGACCCCTCATCCGTCGCGATGCTTCGCATCGCGCCACCCTCTCCCACAAGGGGAGAGGGAAAGGCAGCGGGAGCCTCCAGAGCTCACCTAAAACGCCCCTGCCAGTTCTTTCGCGCCCGGCAGGTTGCTGTTGACGTCCATCCTGGAGTCGGTGATCGCCAGCAGCTTTGCCACGGTGTTGTGACGGATCGCCACCGGATTGCGTTCGTAGCCTCCGCGCTGGAAGAAATTCGAGGTCGGCACCTGTTCGCGCATCGCCTGCGGCATCGTCACCATGTCGAGCCCGGTTGAGTCGCCGGTGAGATTCATCATCTCCAGTTCGGCGGCGCTGAGCGGCTTCGTATAGCCCTTGGCGCGCGCGAACAGCACCGAGGTCAGCAGCTTGTGGGTCTGCAGCAGCGGACCGACGTCGATATCCAGCACCATGGCATGGACGCCCCAGCCCTGCGGCGTGTTGGCGAGCTTTTCGTGCTCCGACCATTGCACCGGTACCGAGCGTGTGAACGCCACCATCCGCTTCAACACAGCCAGCTTGTGATCCATCGCCTTGCGCGACGGCCCCGACAGCCCGGCGGCTTTTTGCGTCAGCGCCTTGACGATGTCATTGCCCTGTTCGGCGAGCAGCGAGACGCTGTTGGTGGTGAGCAGCTGGTTGTAGCCGACCGCGGTCGAGATCGCGCGCGAGCCCGGGCGCGAGGCGCTCAGGCCGGATTGCATGTCGTGATGGCCGTTGCCGCCGGTCTCGAACGCATAGACCCGCACGATCTGCTCGCGGGTCAGCCCTGACGCCAAGGCGACGCGGCCATAGGCGCGCTTGAACTCGAACTCGCTGGCGGGCCGCTGCGGCGTGAACTGGAAATGCGCGGCGGCGGCCTTGAGGAAATCGGCGACCACCGGAAGCGGCTTGCGCTCGGGGGGCTTCTCGCCGGGTTCCGGATCCACCGGCCGCTTCGGCCCATTGTACAACGGCGGTTGGGTCAGGACGTAGTCATCGAGCGTGATGGCCTGGCGCTCGCGCCGCTTGGCGTTGCGGCCGCGCCGTTTTTCGGCAATCGCGGTCCAATAAGGTTCGGCTTCCCCGTCGAAGGCTGCCCGCGCCGCCTGATACTCTTTCAGCTTGCGGCGATATTCCGCGATCGCCTGCGGCGACGCCGCCTGCGCCATGGCCTCGGTGGTGGCCGGCGGCAGCACGGCAGCGTCCATCGCTCCCGCCTGCGGCGCCATCAGCAGCAACGCGAGCACGGGGAACCCAAGGCAAAGACGAGTGCAAAAACGAATCGCAGAGGTGCGCATTCGACCTGTTTAGCAAGCCTGCCGTCGAAGTCAGCCCCGAAACGGCGCGTCCGCTTGCCTCACTCCTGCTCGACGCCGCTGGCCTTGACGAGGCCGGCCCATTTCTTTTCGTCCTTGTCGATGAAGGCGGCACAGTCTTCCGGGGTGCCCGGGGTCATCTCGGTACCATCAAGCGCCAATTGCTTCTTGACGACGTCGGAGGCCAGCGCGTCGCGCAGCGCCTTGTTGAGCTTGTCGATCACAGGCCGTGGCGTACCGGCCGGCGCCACCAGGCCGTAATACAGCGAGGCGTCGAATCCGGACAGGCCGGATTCGACGATGGTCGGCACGTCGGGCAGCAGGCTGGAGCGCGTCGCGCTGGTCACCGCCAGCGCCCGCAGCTTGCCCGCCGCGACATTGCTGTGCGAGGCCGGGATCGGCGCGAACGCCATCGGGATATGCCCGCCCAGCAGATCGGTCAGCGCCGGGCCGGTGCCCTTGTAGGGGATATGCACCAGCGTGATGCCGGCGGCGCGCGCGAAATATTCGCCGGTGATATGGCTGGCGGTGCCGGCGCCGGCCGAACCGAAATTGACCTTGCCGGGATTGGCCTTGGCATAGGCGATCAGCTCGGCGACGGTTTTGGCCGGAAAAGAAGGATTGACCACCAGCGAATTCGGCGCGTTGCCGATCATTCCGATCGGCGCAAAATCCTTGCGCGGATCGTAACCGACATTCTTGTAGAGCGACGGGCCGATCGCCAGCGTGCCGGTATAACCGAGCAGCAGCGTGTAGCCGTCGGGATCGCTTTTCGCCACCGCCCGGGTGCCGATGGTGCCGCCGGCGCCGGGGCGGTTGTCAATCACGATTTTTTCGCCGAGCAATTCGCCCATCTTGTCGGCCACGCCGCGGCCGACGATCGTGGTCGAGCCGCCCGGCGTGAACGGAATCACCAGCGTAATCGGCCGGTTCGGGAAGGTTTGTGCGTGGGCGCTGGCCGCCCCGGTGAACACAATGGCGGCGGCGCACAGAAAAATGTTTCGGATACGCATGCGCAGGAACCTCCCGGAGATCAGTTTCTTGTTGGCCGCATCGTCGCCCAAAGGGCAGCGGTTCGCAACCCGGCTTAACCCTCCTCCCCGTCATTGCGAGCGAAGCGAAGCAATCCATTCTTTCATGTTGCTGCCCGATGGATTGCTTCGCTTCGCTCGCAATGACAGCCGATGGGCCGTTCACTTCCACGCAAACACCGGTTGTTCCAGCTCGGCGACGCGGGTATCGCGGCCGGCCAGCACTTCGCGGAACTGGTAGATCAGCGCCGCAGTCGGCGCGTGGATGAATTGTCCGGCGTGGCGGAAGCGGATCACGCGCCGTGTGCTTTCGGGAATCGTGGTGAAGGAGAAGGCGTCAGCATCCTCGATGGTGTCGAGCGCGATGCGATGCACCGAGGCGACCTCGTCGGGGTTGGGCGACAGCGCGGCACCAGAGCCCGCCCACAGCACCACCGGCGTGATCAAATAGCCGGACCGGGTGGGATAATCGTCGAGCAGGCCCAGCACGTCGCCCGCGCCGAGTTCGAGGCCGAGTTCCTCGTGCAGCTCGCGCAGCGCGGCCTGCGCCGATGTCTCGCCCTCGTCGCAGCGTCCGCCCGGCAGCGCCCATTGGTTGCTGTGGGCGCGCAGGCCGGAGGCGCGCAGGGTCAACAGCAATGCGGTGCCGCCGGCGGCTTCGGCTTCGGTGAGCGTAACCGCGACAGCGGCCCGCTTCAGCGCGGGCACCGGGTCGCTCGCAGGCAGCCGCGCGAACGCGGCGCAGCGCGCCGCGATATTCCGCCGGGTGGCATGGTCGAACGGTCTGGTCATACCGCTTGACTACAACACGTTCGCGTTTGATGAAATGGCGCAACAACATGAATGCCCGGACCGAACGACATGCCTGACAAAGCCGCCGCAAAACTCAAATCGGACGGCTGGACCGTGGTCGAGACCTCAGGCTTTCTGCATTTGATCGGACCGCTGTGGCAGCGCCTGGTCGACGGCGAGCATGAATATGCGCTGGTCGCGCAGGACAAGCACCACAACCGCCGCGGCCTGGTGCAGGGCGGCGTGCTGATGACCTTCGCGGACCGCACCTGCGGCATGACCGCCCGCTACGTCTCGGGCAAACCGACCCTGGCGACGGTGCAGTTCGACACCCATTTCGTCGAGGCCGGCAAGATCGGCGAAACCCTGGTCTCGAAACCGCACGTGGTGCGCACCACCCGCAGCCTGATCTTCATCACGACAGAAGTGACCGTCGACAAACGCTGTATCGCCATGGCCAGCGGCGTGTTTAAGATATTGAAGAACGAGACTTGAGGCTTCCCGTCATTGCGAGCGCAGCGAAGCAATCCATCTTTCTTTTTGCTGTGGCATGGATTGCTTCGCGGCGCTCGCAATGACGTTGCAACAGCGAGGACTGGACCCCCATGCAATACCGCTCCCTCGGCCGCAGCGGCCTGAAGATCTCGCCGATTTGCCTCGGCACCATGATGTTCGGCGGGCCGACCGACGAGGCCACATCGAACCGGATCGTCGCCAAGGCGCGAGAAGCCGGGGTCAATTTCATCGACACCGCCGACGCCTATTCGAAGGGCGGCTCCGAGCAGGTGGTCGGGCGCGCCATTTCCAACAGCCGGCACAATTGGGTGCTCGCGACCAAACTCGCCAATTCCATGGGCGACGATCCCAATCGCGGCGGGCTGTCGCGGCGCTGGGTGCTGCAGGCGGCGGAAGAAAGCCTGAAGCGGCTCGGCACCGACTACATCGACATCTACTACCTGCACAAGGAAGACCATTCGACGCCGCTGCAGGAAACCGTGCGCGCGATGGGCGAACTGATCCGTGAGGGCAAGGTGCGCTATTTCGGCGTCTCGAACTACCGGGCCTGGCGGGTCGCCGAGATCTGCAACATCTGCGGCGACCTCGGCATTGCGCGACCGGTGGTCAGCCAGCCCTATTACAACGCCATGAACCGGATGCCCGAGGTCGAGCATTTCCCGGCCTGTAACTACTACGGGCTCGGCATCGTGCCCTACAGCCCGCTGGCGCGCGGCGTGTTGACCGGCAAATACGCCCCCGATGCCGCGCCCGACAAGGACAGCCGCGCCGGGCGCAACGATGTCAGGATGATGCAGACCGAATGGCGGCCGGAATCGCTGAAACTGGCGCAAGAGATCAAGGAGCATGCCGAGGCCAGGGGCATCACAGCCGGGCAGTTCGCGGTGTCGTGGGTGCTGAACTCTTCCTTCGTGTCCGGCGTGATCGCGGGGCCGCGCACCGAGGAGCAATGGGACGACTATTTGCGCGCGCTGGATTATCGTTTTACCGCCGAGGACGAAGCGCTGATCGACCGGCTGGTGACATCAGGCCATCCCTCGACGCCGGGGTTCAACGATCCGGCGTATCCGATCGAGGGACGAAGAGCACGCACCGCCGGCTGATCAGAAAGTCATGGCTATTCGGGCTTAATAGGCGCACGGTCATCCCGGTTCGCCTAGCCGGACAGCAGGGCTGTGTTCCGAGGCTGCGAACCGACGATTTGCAACAAAAACCGGCGAAAGCGCGCGAAAGCGATCCAATTCGTGTTGGATCGCGCGAGCCGCGCGCCTGCCGGAAACAAAACCTCCCCGCGCCCGGCGATCGTGCCGACGCCTCACGGCAAGGAAGCCACATGCAGATTCTCTCAGCACGTCACGTCAAACCCGAAGAATCGGCTCGTCTCGGCGTCGTGTCGGGCTGGTATTCGACCAAGGTGAGCGGAACCTTCGTCACCGGCCCCCACACCACCCAGGAAGATTGCCTGTCGAAAATCCTCGAACTCAATCCGCCGCCGGTCAAGAAGAAGTTCCCGATCCCCGGCTGACGAAACTTCCAGGAGCATTTCGATATGGCGCTGACCGCGGGCCAGTTTCAGGACTATGATTTCAACCGGATGGTCGTGCGCTTCACCATGAAGAACGACGAGGCCAGCGTGGCCTGCGCCATCTCGACCGACGCGATGGATGCGCTGGAAGGCTCTTCCCGGACGCCGCCGGAAAAGCGCGAGCAGCAATTCTTGCGGCTGCTCGACCGGATCGAGGCCTGTGCCGCGCAAAAATTCAGCAATGTCGAACTGGAGGGTAATCCTCCCGGAATCATCCTGCGCGCGATTGATTTTCGGCCGCCTCGCTGAAATGACCGGGCAGCTTGCCGCCCGACACGCTCAACCGGTGATGCCGGACGGCACCTGACAAAAAGTGGTGGCACCGCCGCATTTGCCGAGTTAACATTGCGCAAATTCGCTGCGAAACGCAGCTGCCGGAGGACTCACATGGCGGACGCAATCACGGCGCTGATCGGCGCGATCATCATGATCGGCTACATCATTCTGATTGCCGCCAAGCTTGGCGCGCCGCCGCTGTGGATCGTATCCGTCATCGGCCTTGCCCTGATGCTGTGGGCGTTCTGGTGGGACGACTGGCATCCGCTGGTCAAACGCGAGCAGAAATAGCGCCTCGACCCGCCGCCGTCGAACGCAACCTCAACCGGCCAGTCGATTGACCAGCCAATTCGCCGTGCGCAGCAGCCGGGCATCGTCGCCGGCCGGGCCGATGAGCTGAACCCCCAGCGGCATGCCGCCCTCGCCGGTTAGCAGTGGCAGTGTCACCGCCGGAAGCCCGGTCAGCGTCCACAGCGAGCAGAATGCGGGATTTCCGGTGGCTGCGCCGATCGGTGCAACCCCGGTCGTTGCCGGCGTCAGGATCGCGTCATAGCGGTCGAACAGGGTGGTCAGCCCGACCGCATAGCGGCGTGCCGCGTCGCGGGCCTCCAGATAGCGTACCGCGCTGGTCGCACGTCCTTCCGCCACGAAGTCGCGTAACTGCGTGCTGGCCTGATCCGGGCCGCGCGCGATGATGCCGCTTAAATTATGTGCCATGTCAGCCGCCATGATGGCGCGGTGGTCTTGCCAGGCCTGGGCAAAGGACGGCGGCAGATCGATCGTCGCTACGGCCTCGCCCAGTTCCTGCGCAAGCGCCTCGAATGCCGCGCGCGTGTCGGGCTCGGCCTGGTCCCAGATCGGCGTCCGCACGAAGGCCAGTTGCGGCGGCAGCGGCGGCTCGCCGGCCAGGGTGTCGAGGAATCCGGGCGCCGCCAGCGGGCGCGTATCGGGGTCATCGGCGTCGTAGCCGGCGAGCGTTTCCAGCAGCAGCGCACTGTCGGCCAGCGAGCGCGCGAAGACGCCGACATGGTCGAGCGCGCGGGACAGGGTCAGGCTGCGGGCCCTGGACACCAGCCCGTGCGTCGGCTTGACGCCGTAGACGCCGCAATAGGAGGCGGGCCGGATCATCGATCCGTTGGTTTGCGAACCGATCGCCAGCGGCACCATTCCGGCCGCGACCGCCGCCGCCGAACCCGACGAAGAGCCGCCCGGCGTGCGCGCGAGATCGCGCGGATTGCGCGTCGGACCGGGATGGAAATACGCAAACTCGGTGGAAACAGTCTTGCCGATGATGACCGCACCGGCGGCGCGCAGACGCGACACCGCCGCGGCATCCCGCATCGGCTGGCGGCCCTTGAGCAGTGGGGAGCCGCATTCGGTCCGGTAGTCGGCGGTGTCGAAGATATCCTTGATCGCAACCGGAAGGCCGTGCAGGGCCCCGAGCGAATGGCCGTTGCGGCGGTGCTCGTCGAGCACCCGGGCCTGGCTGAGCGCCTCTTTCGGATCGAGGTGCACGAAGGCCTGCACCTTGTCGTCAACTTCCGCAATGCGGTCGAGACAGGCGCCGGTGTATTCCTCCGACGAAATGTCGCCCCCGGCGATCATTTCAGCGGCCTCGATCGCGGTCAGCGCTATCAGCCCGTTCTCAGCCAACACTCAGCGTCCGTAGAGCTTTTGCGGCAGCCAGAGCGCGATCTCCGGGAATACGTAAACCAGGAACATCGTCAGGAACACCATGAATACGAATGGCAGCGCGCCCGCGAAGATCTGGTTCAGGCGGACCTGCGGTGGCGCCACGCCCTTGAGATAATAGGCCGCCATCGCCATCGGCGGCGTGTTGAACGAGGTCTGGATATTGAGCGCCACCAGAATGCCGAACATCAGCGGGTCAATCTGGAAAGTCTTGAGCAGCGGCAGGAAGATCGGAACGAAAATGATGATGATCTCGGTCCATTCCAGCGGCCAGCCGAGCAGGAAAATGATGACCTGGGCAAGGATGAGAAAACCGGTCGAACTCAGATTCGCCGCCAGCACCCAGTGTTCGATGACTTCGTGACCGCCGAGATACGAGAACACCGACGAGAACGTCCACGAACCGATGAACAGGTAGCAGACCATGGCCGAGGTGCGGGCGGTCAGATACACGGCTTCCTTCAGCCGCTGGAAGGTGAGCGAGCGATATCCGGCGGCAATCAGCACCGAGCCGGCCGCGCCGACCGCCGCGGCCTCCGACGGCGTCGCGAGGCCAAAAAGAATGGCGCCGAGCACCGAAAGAATGAGGATGGCAAGCGGGAAGAACGAGGTCATCAACGCCACGGCCACTTCCCTGAAAGGGACCTTACGGTCGAATTCCGGCGGCCTCGGGCACAGCGCCGGGTTGATCATCGCGCGGGCTATCACATAGAGAATGTAGAGGCCCGCCAGCAGGAAGCCGGGAATGAATGCCGCGGCGTACAACTGAACGACCGACACCGACGTGGTGGCGCCGTACAGGATCAGCAGCACGCTCGGCGGAATCATGATGCCGAGACAGCCACCCGCGCAGATCACGCCGGAGGCGAGTTCGGTATTGTAGCCGGCCTTCAGCATGGCAGGGTACGCCAGCAGCCCCATCAGGGTCACCACCGCGCCGACGATCCCGGTGGCGGTGGCGAACAGCGCGCAGGTTATCAGCGTAGCTACGGCGAGCGCGCCCGGCACATGGCGCATCGACAATTGCAGCGAATAAAACAGCCGGTCGAGAATGTTCGAGCGCTCGACCACATAGCCCATGAACAGGAACAGCGGCACCGCGGTGAGCACGTCGTTCGACATCACGTCATAGGTATTGGTGACGAGCAGGTCGAAGATGCGCGGGCCCATCGCGTAGAAACCGAAGAACACCCCCATCGCCACCAGCGTGAAGGCGATCGGGAAACCCAGCAGGATGATGGCGATGAAGGAGGCTAGCTGAATGATCCCGATCTCGGGATTGGTAAACGACATCAGGAAGTCCTCACATGCATCTCTTCCTCGATGCGCCGGCGGTCCGCGGCTTCAGCGAGAATCGCGGATTCCAGTTCCTCCACGTCGTGCAGTCGCTGCGGCCACACGCCGTCACGCAGGCAGATAACGCAGCGCACCATCTCGGCGAAGGTCTGCATCAGCAGGAAGAATGCCGCGATCGGAATCAGCGTCTTGTGCGGGTAGACCGGCGCTCCGGTCGGGCTGTAGATGCTGACTTCGCCGATGTTCCAGGACTGCGTAGCGTAGGGGATTCCGTAATAGAGCAGCATGCTGATACCCGGCAGCATGAAGATCACGAACAGAACGAGGTCGACCGAAGCCTGCACCCGGTTCGACCACATTCGATAGAGGAAGTCGCCACGCACATGACCGTTGCGCGACAGCGTGTAAGCGCCGGCCATCATGAACAGCGCGCCGTACATGAAATAGCTGAGATCGAACGCCCAGTTGGTCGGAGCGCTCAGCACATAGCGCACGAAGACTTCGTAGCAGGTGCCGAGCGTCATGATGACGATGCACCAGCCGAACGCCTTGCCCACGCCTGCGCTCAGACGGTCGATAAAAAGGAGGATGTTTTCCACGGAGGGTCCGCTCTTCGATTTTCGCTCGTTACTCGTTAAACGAAGCCGGGGCGGCTCGACCGCCCCGGCGATTGTCTTGGCCCGGCTCAGACCTTCATCTTGCCGAAATAGTGCTCATAGGCGGACTTGAAGTCGGCCTCGTTGTTGATGGCATAGAAGCCGACGCGCTTGCCCCAGGCCTTCTGGCTGTCGAGGATCTTCTTGATCATCGGACCTTGCGCCGAGTCGGCGCTGATCTCGGTAACGACCTTGTCCCACGCAGCGAGTTGCGCCTTGAAGATCGACTCCGGCGTGCGCTTGACCTGCACGCCGTGCTTGGTTTGCAGGGTATCGAGATCCTTCGAGTAGAGGTCCCAGGCCTTCCAGCCGCTGTCAGCGGAAGACGCCATCGCGGAGAGCTTCAGAATCTGCTGCTGCTCCTTGGCCAGCCCGTCGAATTTCGCCTTGTTGAAGACGACTTCGATAGCTTCGGAGGCCTGATGGTAGGAACCGAGATAGTAGAACTTGGCGACGTCCTGAGCGCCGAAGCGGCTGTCCGAGGTCGGGTTGTTGAACTCGAACGCGTCGATGACGCCCTTTTCCATCGCCGGCAGAATTTCCGGTCCGGGCAACTGGGCCACGCTGGCGCCCATCGCCTGCATGACGTTGGAGGCGAGACCCACGGTGCGGTACTTCAGACCCTTGAAGGATTCCGGACCGGTGACTTCATTCTTGAACCATCCGAGCGGCTGGGTCGGCATGGCAAAGGCAAAGAAGCCCACCACGTTGAGCTTGAGCACGTCCTGCGTCAGTTCGCGGTACAGTGCGTCACCGCCGCCGTAGTAGAACCAGCCCATGTATTGGTCGGCATTGGTGCCGTAAACCGGGCCGGTGCCGAACAACGACGCAGCGCGGTGCTTGCCGTACCAATAGGCGGGCACACTCCAGTTGCCGTCGAGCACGCCCGTAGAGGTCGCGTCCATCACCGAGAACGGCTTCACCACGGCGCCGGAATTGAGAAAATCGATCTTCAACCGGCCGCCGCCCAATTCATTGACCTTGGCGACATAGTCCCTGCCGTAGTCGCTGAGAATGTCGGTTGCGCCGAAACCGCTCTGGATTTTCAGGGTCACGGTTTGCGCGCGCGAGACTTGCGGCATGGCGATCGTCGCCACGCCGGCAACGGCGGCGCCGCCCAGAAACTTGCGCCGGGTGGTGCTCCGAGACGTGGTGGTATTGGTGGTTTTATCGATCGTATTCATCGCATCTCCTCCCAAAGGCTGGACCGCGGAGCTTGGCTGCGCCGCTTATATCCCGATGCTCCGCCACTGACGGTTTTGCGAGGCGAAGCCGTGGTATACAATGCACAACAAGGCATCCATCCGCAATAGACGTTAGTCGAAACTGCTACCGGACGTCCCCCCGCCGAGCACTTCAGGGAGGCGCCACGCATGGCGGCAGTGGGCACCAAGCCACACGGCTTGCCGGCGGCCAAGGCCTTCGCATTGCAACACAGGCAGCCGCTCGATGCCGTCCGGCCATCCGGCGGAAAGGCTCGCGACTGAAACGCTGCTGTCACATTCGCAATGCATAACGGCGGACCCAATGATCGTGCGCACGGAAAGCAGGATCGGCCGGTTCGGCCTGTGGGCGCCGAACCGCATTCTCGCAGAAGGAACGTAGTATGGTTTCGAGACTGAAGAATCAGATTGCAGTTGCGCTTGTCGCAGCAACGTCGGCGCTGTTTTCGCCGATCGCATCGGCGCAGGTCGCGATCGACAACAGCGCGCTTACAAGCCCCGCGTTTCGTCCGCATCAGCGGACCTTCGGCCTCGTCTACACCCTCCCGAAGGAAGTGAACGACACCCTGGATACGACCATCAAGGGGCTGCTGCGGGAAAAACTTCTGAACGCGAAACTCGACACCGAGGCGCAAATTCACAACATTCCGCACGTGACGGTGGTGCACATCCACAATCCCGATCCGGCCACGCCGGAAAAAATGCTGAAGGCGCTGCCGAAGCTGCCGCCGGTCCTCAACGTCACCCTGAAGAAGTTCTATACGACGGAAGCCGCCAAGGGCGCCGGCCAGCCCTGGTGGTTGGACCTCGGCATCGTCAAGGAAGGCGAAGGCTTCGAGAACATGATGGCATTCAACACCGCGGCCACCGCCGCCCTGGCCCCGCTGCGCGACGGCCCGCTGCCGCGCTGCACCGGGCCGGTTTACGCCAGCATGGGCGATGCGGCGAAAGACCTCGTGAAAACCGTCGGTGTCAGCGGCGTCAACGTGATCAAGGACGGCAAGGAACTCCGTTCGCACAATCCGCACAACACGCTGGTCTACAGCAATGCGAAGTTCACCCCGGAGGTCCAGAAATACTGGGATCAGACCGCCGCCGAGTTCAACCAGATCCTGCCTGACGGAATCGCCACGTCGTTCACCAGCGTCTCGATCGTGGAACTGGGATTTGCCGGTAACGTGCTGCGCGAGGTTTACCGGATCAACCTCAAGGACGGATCGATCCTCAACGTGGCGACCGGAAAGATGGCAATGAAATAACGCCGGGACGTTCGGCAACCGCCGAAACATTTCCGAGGATTGAGGGGGCCGGGTTCATCCCGGACCCCCTGATATTTTCATCGAACGGCGACTTGAACCAATCGCGGTCAAGGCTCCGACATCAATGCCTCGACATCGGTAGCTCGACGATGGCGCCGGTCGGCTGTGGTTCATGAGGCGCCAGCCGGGTGAGATCATCACCGCTCCAGTTCGCAAGATTGATGACGCGGGCGGCCTGAACTTCTCCTCGCGGTGACCCGCCAGCCGGCTCCAGAATATTCAGTCCATTGCTGTCGAGCAGGAAAGTGTGCTCTCCGAACAAGCCGTTCAGTTCCGGAATCGCGGGATGGTTGTCGGGAAGGGCCTGGACTTCGAACTGGCTTATGGTTCGCTCGATCTGCACGGAATTCAGTTTCATCGCTCCGTCCTTTCGATTGTGTTTGTCGGGTTTAGGTTACAACGGGAGGCGCCACGCGTTCTCGTTGCTTCGAGATCGTGGGGGCTACGCAGCAACGGCGCGACGATACAGCCGCGCCACGCGCGCCTGGGGCCGCGTACTCGATTGCGACACACAGCGCGCAATCACCAAGGACAAGGTGTCCTGCTTTCTTGGCGGTTCTGTGTTTCCGCGATGCCTGGCCGACCGGTCGTCATGTCATTTCGTCACAGCTGCCAAAAAATACGGCACCACCACAGCAACGCCGGTTCCCTGCGACACGGTGCCCTGGTGGCAGGGATTAACCAGGTCTTAAGGCTAATCATGCCGATGATAGGCTCTCGCGGACACCTGGAGAAGTTCCTCCCCATGCTCAAGGACGGCACTTATGCGGCGTGGTTCAAGACCCCGCTCGGCCAAGGCACCGGCATCGCCCATGTCGCAGACGGGAAGATCTGGGGTCGTGACAACATCATGACCTACGACGGCACTTGCGAAGTGGATGGAGACCGATTTACCGCGACCATCACGACAAAAAGGCACACCGAAGGGTTGCCAACGGTATTCGGCGACGATCTCGAACTCAAGTTGAAGCTGGAGGGAACCTGCACCGGCAAACTGGCCACCTATGCAGGAACGGCGGAACAGTTTCCGGGGGTGATCCTTGAGGGAACGCTCCTGTTCAGCGAACCACAAGCGCCGCGCGCGGCAGTGCCGAGGGAGCCGGCACCAAAATTCGTCCCTGCTCAACTCCCGAAACGCTCCCGCTAATCAAGCCCCCCCGGATTCGCCGCGGCGAAGCTTCACCCGGCGGGCTTTTGGAATCAGCGTTACTGAATTTGATGGCACCCGGGGCGGACCCACACCAAACTTCTATGATTTTGATTCGATTGAAAGACCGAAACCTGAATTTTGATGCGTACCCACGAACGTACCCACCTTTTATTTTTTGACAGCGGTTCGGTTCCCGGCCGCGCCGAACGCGGGGGTCTGACACGAGTGTATCTCGCCTTATTTGGCTTGCAAGAGCGAATGTCGCTCTATGCGCGACCATGTTGGCGTTGCAGGAGGGACTATCCGCATCTATGCTGAGATCGCCCAGGGCTAACCGGGCGTTGCAACGTCCCTTTCATGAGGGATTTGCAATGACACGGAAGCTAATCTCAAAGAAGGAACTCAAATCGATCTACGGTGTCCCCTACTGCCCCGCGCACATCGCGCGCCTCGAAGCCGCCGGTGACTTCCCCAAAAGGGTAAAGCTTGGTGCCTGTCGG
>JBBQUA010000061.1:0-25025 GCA_038212905.1 Hyphomicrobiales bacterium | reverse complement strand
CCCATAACCCCGGGCGTTCGTTGTGGGAAGAAGGTCTCTCACACCGCGCATCAACGATGGGCCGCGGCGTATGGGTCCCTGCGTTCGCAGGGACGACGGGGTTATTGTGTGCCATCCCGCAACTTGAACCTTTGAATCTTCCCGGTCGCGGTCTTCGGCAGGCTGTCGACCACATCGATCCAGCGCGGATATTTCCACGGGCCGATCTTCTGCTTGACGTGCTCCTTCAGCGCCTCGTGCAGGCCGTCGGTCGTTGCGCCGGAGCGCAGCACCACGAACGCTTTCGGCTTCAGGAGGCCCTCCGGATCGGCCTCCGGCACCACGGCGGCTTCCAGCACCGCGGGATGGGTGATCAGCGCGCTCTCGACCTCGAACGGCGACACCCAGATGCCGGAGACCTTGAACATGTCGTCGCTGCGGCCGCAGAACGTGTAGCGGCCGTCGGCGTCGCGAATGTATTTGTCGCCGGTCCGGGTCCAGTGGCCGGCGAAGGTCTGCCGGCTCTTGCTGCGCTGGTTCCAGTAGCCCTCGCCGGCGGAGGGCGCATCGACCAGCAGTTCGCCGATCTCGCCATCGGGCACGTCGTCGCCGGCGTCATTCACCAGCCGCACCTTGTAGCCCGGCACCGGGCGGCCCGCCGTGCCGTATTTGATGTCGCCGGGCGCATTCGACAGAAAGATATGCAAGAGCTCGGTCGAACCGACGCCATCGAGAATGTCGACATTGAAGCGCGACTTCCAGGCATGGCCGACCGATTCCGGCAGCGCCTCGCCGGCCGAAGTGCAGATCCGCAAACCCGCGCCGCCGCGTTCGTTCTTC
Source organism: Hyphomicrobiales bacterium (assembly GCA_038212905.1). Taxonomy (GTDB): domain Bacteria; phylum Pseudomonadota; class Alphaproteobacteria; order Rhizobiales; family Xanthobacteraceae; genus Bradyrhizobium. The sequence goes on along the minus strand of JBBQUA010000061.1, from coordinate 24,206 downwards.
ATGGTCTCGTCGTTCAACATCGCCGAGAACAGCGTCGGCACCCCGAAGAAGATCGAAGGATTATATTGGTTCATCAGCGCGAACATCGAAGCCGGCGTCGGCCGTTCCGAATTGAGCACCGTGGTGGCGCCGACCGACATCGGAAAGGTCATGGCGTTGCCGAGGCCATAGGCGAAGAACAGCTTTGCCGCCGACAGGCAGACGTCGTTCTCGCGAATGCCGAGCACCTGCCGGGCATAGGTTTCCGCGGTCGCGGCCAGATTGGAATGCAGATGACGCACGCCCTTGGGCATGCCGGTCGAACCCGACGAATACAGCCAGAACGCCGGCTCGTCGGGATGGGTGGCGACAGTGGCGAATGAATCGCTTTCGCCGGCGAGTTCGTCGGACAGTTTCTTGTGGCCATGCGCGTCCTGGCCTGCGACGACGACATGCTCGAGATCCGGCATCCGCCCGACCATGTCCCTGACGACCGGCAGCAGCGCTTCGGAGATGAACAGCACCCGGGCGCGGCAATCGGCCAGCACATAGGCATATTGATCCGAGGTGAGCAGCGTGTTGAGCGGCACCGGCACGATGCCGGCGCGGATCGCGCCGAGAAACACTGCCGGGAAATCGACGGTGTCGAGCATGATCATCGCCACGCGTTCTTCGCGGCGGACGCCGAGACGGCGCAGCATGTTGGCGACGCGGCAGCTTTGCTGTTGCAGGCCGCGATAGGTCAGCTCGGAAACGGTGTCGGTGAAGGCGAGTTTGGTCCCGCGGCCTTCGTCGATATTGCGGTCGAGCAGCCAGCTCACCGCGTTGTAGGAACCGCCGCTCATGCCGCGCTCCCAAAGCAAAAGCGTGTCACGACGTCTCCTCCCCGATTTAAGAATTATAATTCATAGAAATGCACTAGATAAGCTTGCTGTCAATCCTCGTCGGCATTATGTTTCCGAAGCGCCTGCCGCGACAGCCCTGACAATGACAAGGGACATGACCGAAAATCTCGATCCCGAAACCGGCTTTCTTGAGCAGCTCGGCCAGCGTGTCCGAACCATGCGCGCGCTGCGCGGCATGTCGCGCAAGGTATTGGCGAAGGTCTCCGGCATTTCCGAACGCTATATTGCCCAGCTCGAAAGCGGCAAGGGCAACGTCTCGATCGTGCTGCTGCGCCGGGTGTCGAATGCGATGGGCGCGCATCTTGAAGACCTCATTCCGGCGACCGAACCCGCCCCCGACTGGCCCGTGATCCGCGACCTCCTGCGCAAGGCGACGCCGAACCAGATCGCGCAGGTCAAAGAGGCATTGTCCGACCGGGGCCACGGCGCGTCAGCCTATCGGATGTCGTTTTCCGGCATTGCCCTGATCGGCCTGCGCGGCGCCGGCAAATCCACCCTCGGCAAGACGCTGGCCAAGAAGATCAGCTGGAGCTTTGTCGAGCTCAACAAGGAGATCGAGGCGCAGAACGGCTTGTCGGTCGCCGAGATCATCGCGCTCTACGGCCAGGAAGGGTTTCGCCGGATGGAGCAGGCCGCGCTCGGCCAATTGCTGGCGCGGAAGGAGCTGATGGTGCTGGCGACCGGCGGCGGCATCGTCTCGGAGCCTTTGACCTTCGACCTGATCCTGCAGTCGTTCTACACCATCTGGCTGAAGGCTGCGCCGGAAGAACACATGGCGCGGGTGCGCGGCCAGGGCGACCTGCGCCCGATGGCCGACGACCGCTCGGCGATGGCCGAATTGCGCACCATTCTGCTCAGCCGCGAGCCGCTTTATGCGCGGGCGTCCGCGGTGGTCGATACGTCGGGGCTCAGCGTGGATGCCGCGGCTGCGCGTCTGGTCGATGCTGTGGCGCCAGTGCTGCAGAGCGAAGCGAAAATGTTCGCGCGCGGGTGAGTGGTTGTCGGGCCTCGCCCTCTTCCGCCATTCGCGATATTCATCTCCCCCATGAAACTGCTGTTCCTCCACGGCGCGCCCGCCGCCGGCAAACTGACGGTCGCCAAGGCGCTGCTGCAACGGGTGCCGGGGCGGCTGTTCGACAATCATGCCGCGATCGACCTCGCGCGCACCCTGTTCGACTTCGGCGCGCCCGGATTCTGGGAGCTGGTGCACGCCGTCAGATACGCCGCGCTCGACGCCGCCGCGGAGCACGGCGTGGCGCTGGTGGTCACCACCTTCTGCTACGCCGAGCCACACGACCTGCCGCAGCTTGAGAAATTCGAGCAGGTGATGCGGCGGCATAGCGGCGAATTGCTGCCGGTGTTTTTGCATTGCTCAAGGGAGGAAGCCACGCGCCGGGTCGGCAATCCCGACCGGGTGGCGCGGCGCAAGATCATTTCGGCGGAGAGCCTGATCAAGGAGCTCGACGCCTATCAATTCACGCCGGTTCCGCGCGCCAACTGCCTCACGCTGGATACCGGGGTGAGACCGGCGGAGGCCACCGCGCGGGAAATCATCGGGCATTTTGGGCTGGGCGCGGCGCAGAAGTCCTGAGACCTGCAAGGACGCAACGCGGCTTCCCGGCAGTTGCGGGCGCGCCCGCCGCGGCGCTATAAAAATCCATGGCCCCGCCCGATGCCTCCATGCCGCAGAAGCCCTTCAAGGTGCGCCGTCTCGAAGCGCATGACGCCACTGTCTATCGCGACCTCCGCCTTGAAGGTTTGAAGAACCACCCCGAGGCATTCGGTTCGTCCTGGGAGGACGAGTCCGGCAGGCCCGATGCCTGGTGGGCTGAGCGCCTGCAAGCAAGCACCGTGTTCGGCGGCTGGACCCTCGATTCGCCGCTGCTCGGTGTCGCCGGCTTCCATGCGCATGCTGCCACCAAGCTTCGGCACAAGGCTGTGTTGTGGGGCATGTATGTTCGCACCGAGGGGCGCGGGACTGGCCTGGCGGCGTGTCTGGTCCAGCGGGTGATTGAGCATGCCCGGCCTCTGGTCGAGGAAATCAGCCTGACGGTCGTGGCTTCAAACATCGCCGGCAAACGCCTTTACAGCGCCGCCGGGTTCGAACCTTACGGAATCGAGCGCCGGGCCCTGAAGATCGGGGAAGAATATTTTGACGAGGTGTTGATGACCCTTCCGCTTCGTGGGCGCTGAAATTCCACCGCTCGAAATTCTATTGAGGATCGCTATTCGGCCGACGCCCCGCGATTACAGCTTGCGTGCGCGTCGAATCTCTCGCCGTTCGCCTATGCCGTGCGGCGGCTTGGACAAGACGACACGCGTCGCGGCGACCACCCTTCGTTTCCGCGCCCTGAAGCTGACGGATACCTCGATATTCTCGTCGAGCTTGCCAAGAATGGCAATCATCCGGTCCAACGTGAAGCGACCGAGTTGGGTGTTGCGAATGCGGGAAAATTCCGAATAGGACACGCCGGTCAGCTTTTCCGCATCTCGTGTCGAAAGCTTGCGTTCGTCGATGATGCGGATGATCTTCGCGGCAGTCAGCGCGCGCGCCTGCTCAAGATCGGCGTTCGGCCGTCCAAAATCGCGATACACGTTGCCGCTGCCGCGCACCAATTCGATATCGTCTTTTCTCATTTCAGCGCCTCCTTAAGGCGTCTCAACCTGTCGTGAATGAGATCAACCTCCATCCTTGGAGTCTTGATTCCGGATTTGGACTTCTTCTGGAACGCATGGATCACCCAGACGTCCGCATCGATCTTGACCGCATAGAGCGCACGAAAGGCGTCGCCGCGATACCGCAAGGCAATCTCGAAGACACCGCCATCGACGCCCTGGAACGGCTTTGCTTTCGCCGATTTCCCGCCCTCGGCGGCAATGGTCAGCGCGTCGAGCATGTCGCTCTGAACGTCGTTTGGGAATTCCTCGAAGTCCCTGCGCGCAGCCTTGATCCAGGAGATTTTCCTAGCGTCTCGCATTGTGTAAATGTTATCAAATTTGTCAACACACCACAAGTGTGTTCGGAGCCCGGGTAGTCGCGCTCGCGGAATCGGGCTCCAGCGTGCCGCAGGCCCGGAGGATACGAAACCGCTTGCAGCGAACCGCAAGCCTAGTAATTTGATTCCAAACAACATTCAGCCTGCGTTGCGAGGCCGGAGAACTCAGCCATGATGAGCCAGGAAGCGAACGACCTGATCACCCGCACCGGGCCCAAGGATCCGGCCGGCAAATTGATGCGGATGTACTGGCAGCCAGCGGCGCTGGTGGACGAGTTGCAGGGACCACGCCCGGTCAAGGCGGTCAAACTGCTGGGCGAGGATCTGGTGCTGTTTCGCGACGAGCAGGGCCGCTACGGCCTGATCGAGCGGCATTGCGCGCATCGCGGCGCCGATCTCGCGTTCGGCCGGCTGGAAAATGGCGGCTTGCGCTGCGCCTTTCACGGCTGGCTGTTCGACGTCGCGGGCAAATGCCTGGAAACACCGGCCGAGCCGAAGGATTCGCCGCTGTGCAAAAACGTAACGCAGCGCGCCTATCCCGTGATCGAGAAACGCGGCATTCTCTGGGCGTATCTCGGCGAAGGCGCGCCGCCGGCGTTTCCGGAGATCGACTGTTTTGTCGCGCCCGACAGCCACACTTTTGCATTCAGGGGCCATATCAACTGCAACTGGCTGCAGGCGCTGGAGGTCGGCATCGACCCGGCGCATGCCTCGTTCCTGCATCGCTTCTTCGAGGACGAGGACACCTCGGGCGCCTACGGCAAGCAGTTCCGCGGCGCGTCGGCCGGCAGCGACATGCCGATGACCAAAATCCTGCGCGAATATGACCGCCCGATCATCAATGTCGAACACACCGAATACGGCCTGCGGCTGATCGCGCTGCGCGAGATCGACGACGAGCGCACCCATGTTCGCGTCACCAACCAGCTGTTTCCGCATGGTTTTGTGATTCCGATGAGCACGGAGATGACAATCACGCAGTGGCATGTGCCTGTCGATGACGAGAATTGCTACTGGTACGCGATATTCACCTCCTATGCAGCCCCGGTGGACAAGAACAAGATGCGCGACCAGCGGCTCGAACTCTACGAACTGCCCGACTATAAATCGCGCAAGAACAAGTCCAACGATTACGGTTTCGATCCGCAAGAGCAGGCGACCGCGACCTACACCGGCATGGGCGCCGACATCAACGTGCATGACCAGTGGGCGGTAGAATCGATGGGCTCGATCCAGGACCGCACCCGCGAGCATCTCGGCACCTCCGACAAGGCGATCGTGCAATATCGCCGGCTGTTGCGGCAGGAGATCGAGAAGGTCGCCGGCGGCCAGAAGCCGATGATGTTCCTCGACGCCGCCCATGCCCGCAGCATCCAGGGTCCCGCCACCATGGACGGCATCGGCCCGACCCGCGGCTGGGAAACCTTCTGGATGGAAGTCGACGTCAAGCGCCGCCGCAGCGCGCCATGGACGGCGCCGGTGCCGCAGGAGATCGCCGACAAGGTCCGGCATCTCAAGGCGGTTTAGGTGATCAGCTTCGAGACTCGACGCCGACGTTTCGCTCACCTCGCCCCGCTTGCGGGGAGAGGTCGAAGCCGAAGGCTTCGGGTGAGGGGGGCTATCGGCGCACCGTCCTCGTCGAGAGTCCCCCTCACCCCGACCCTCTCCCCGCAAGCGGGGCGAGGGAGCGATCAGGGAGTGACGCGTTGAGTTTTGTCGAGCGTCACGGGCTCTGGTCGCAGGAGCAAAAAGAGGCGGCGGGCCGTCTTCGAAAAATCGTCGAGCAGCAAAAGCTGGAAGTGATCCGGCTGTCGTTTCCCGACCAGCACGGCATTCTCCGAGGCAAGACGCTGGTGGCGAGCGAGGCGCTGGCCTCGCTGGAGAGCGGCTGCTCGATCACCACCACGATGCTCGCCAAGGACACCTCGCACCGCACGGTGTTTCCGGTATTCACCGCCGGCGGCGGTTTCGGCATGAAGGAGATGGAAGGCGCCGCCGATGTCTTGATGATGGCCGATCCCACCACGTTCCGGGTGCTGCCGTGGACGCCGGGCACGGGCTGGCTGATGTGCGATCTGCATTTTGCGGACGGGCGGCCGGTGCCGTTCGCGACGCGAAATCTCTATCGAGGCGTTGTGGATAGGCTCGCACAGCGCGGCTACGACTTCGTCGCCGGGCTGGAAGTCGAATTCCACATCTTCAAGCTCGAAGATGCCAAGATGTCGCCGGAGCATGCCGGACAGCCGGGTACGCCGCCCGATGTCAGCCTGCTGTCGCACGGTTATCAGTATCTGACCGAGCAACGCTACGACCAGATGGAGCCGGCACTCGAAATCATCCGGCGCGACGTGCTGGCGCTCGGCCTTCCCTTGCGCTCGATCGAGGTCGAGTTCGGCCCGAGCCAGTGCGAATTCACCTTTGCCCCTCGATCAGGCCTCGAGGCCGCCGACAACATGGTGCTGTTCCGCAGCGCCGTGAAGCAGATCGCCCGCCGCCACGGCTATCACGCCACCTTCATGTGCCGACCAAAACTGCCGAACGTGTTTGCGTCCGGATGGCACCTGCATCAATCGATCGTCTCGCGCGGCAGCGGCGAGAACGCCTTCATGGCAAAAGACGGCGGCGGCGTGCTGAGCCCGTTCGGCCGCCATTATCTCGCGGGACTCCTGAAGCACGCCCGCGCCTCGACCGTGTTCACGACGCCGACCATCAACGGCTACAAGCGTTACCGCTCCTATTCGCTGGCGCCGGACCGCGCGATCTGGGGCAAAGACAATCGCGGCGTCATGATCCGCGTGCTCGGCGGCCCGGATGATGCCGCGACCCGGCTGGAAAACCGCATCGGCGAGCCCGCCGCCAACCCCTATCTCTACATGGCCTCGCAGATTCTCTCCGGGCTCGACGGCGTCGATCGCGCGCTGGACCCCGGCCCGTCAGCGGATACGCCGTACGAGACCAAAGCGGAGCTATTGCCGAAGACGCTGCGCGAGGCGGTGGTCGCGCTGCAGGGCGACCCATTCTTCCGCGAGGCGCTGGGCGCGGAGTTCGTCGACTATTACGTCCACATCAAGAACGCAGAGATCGAACGGTTTCAGGCCGAGGTGTCGGACTGGGAACAGCGGGAATATTTCGAGATGTTTTGAGGGCGCGAGGACCCCCAGAATCAAGTGAGCCGCCAGGGCTGACCCTGACGGCTCGCTGACTTGAGGGTTGCCGCGTCGTGAGTGTGCTCCGCGGAGGCGCACCACGTGAAGGCGACGAAACCCCGGCGCGCTTGAAGCGTCGCCATGGTCGATCAGCTTCAAGCGATCGACTTGGTTATCATGCTCTCGTCAGCGGCGGATACAAGACAGCGACGCTGACGGAAATCGAGTTTCAGGGCGCAAGAAACCTTAAATCCCCAGATACCGATGCTGCAGCTCCGGTTCCGCGATCAGCTGCGCCGAGGTGCCGCTCCACACCGCCTGGCCGCGCTCGATGATGTAGTGGCGGTCGGCGATGCGGGTGAGGTTTTCGACGTTCTTGTCGATCACCAGCACCGACTGTCCCTTGGCCTTGAGCAGCGACAGACAATTCCAGATTTCATCGCGGATCAAGGGCGCGAGGCCCTCGGTGGCTTCGTCGAGGATCAGCAGGCGCGGATTGGTCATCAACGCCCGGCCGATCGCCAGCATCTGCTGCTCGCCGCCGGACAGCGTGCCGCCCATATTGGCGCCGCGCTCGGCCAGCCGCGGGAACAGCGCGTGGATTTTTTCCATGTTCCACGGATCGGGATTGCCGAGCCGGTTGCCGGAGGCAGCGACCAGATTTTCGCGCACGGTCAGATTGGGAAAGATCTGTCGCCCCTCGGGAACGAGGCCGATACCGAGCTGCGCGATCCGGAACGAGGGCAATTGGCGCGCCTCGTGTCCGGCAAAACGGACGCTGCCCGCGCGCGCCGGCGTCAGCCCCATGATGGAGCGGATCGTCGTGGTCTTGCCCATGCCGTTGCGGCCGAGCAGCGCCACCATCTCGCCTGATCGCACCGACAGCGACATGCCGAACAGCACCTGGCTGAGGCCATAGCAGGTCTCGATGGCGTCGACTTCGAGCAGCGGCGCGGCATCAGTCATGGCCGGCCGTCCCATGCTGATCGCCGAGATAGGCGCGCTTGACCTCGTCATGCTGGCGGATCGCCGACGGCATGTCGCAGGCGATGACGCGGCCATAGACCAGCACGGTGATGCGGTCGGCCAGCGCGAACACCGCGTTCATGTCATGCTCGACCAGCACGATGGTGATTTCGCGCCGCAGCTCCTGCAGCAGTTTCACCATCTGCGCCGATTCGGTGGCGCCGAGCCCGGCCATCGGCTCGTCGAGCAACAGCAATTGCGGTTTGGTGGCGAGGGCTACCGCGAGTTCGAGCTCGCGCTGCTCGCCATGGCTCAATTCCGAGACGACTGTGTCGGCGCGATGTTCGAGCCCGACTCTCGACAGCGCCGAGTGCGCCGCATCGCGCAGGCGCTTTTCCTTGCGGGCATCGCCCCAGAAACGGAAGGAGTGCCCGTCATGCGCCTGCGCCGCCATCGCAACATTGTCGGCCGCGGTGAAGTCGGGCAGCAGGGAGGTGATCTGGAACGAGCGCGCCAGCCCGAGCCGGCTGCGGCGATAGGCCGGCACCCCGGTGATATCCCGGCCGGCAAAGCGGATGGTGCCGGAATGCGGCGTCAGCTGCCCGGTGAGCTGGCTGATCAGCGTGGTCTTGCCGGCGCCGTTCGGCCCGATGATGGCGTGCAGTTCGCCGCTGTTGACGTCCAGCGAAACGTGGTCGGTCGCGACCACGCCGCCGAACCGGCACACCAGATTTTCGACGCGGAGCAGGGGTTCAGCCACGGCGCGTCCCCTTGAGTATGCCGTCGATGCCGCCGCGCGCGAACAGCACGATCAGCAGCAGCATCGGCCCCATGATCAGCGCCCAGTATTCCGTGAACTGCGACAACACCTCTTCCAACAACAGAAACGCGATGGTGCCCAGCACCGGGCCGAACAGCGAGCCCATGCCGCCGAGGATCACCATCACCATCAGCTCGCCGGAACGGGTCCAGTACATCGAGGCCGGGCTGACGAAATCGGTGTTGTTGGCGAGCAGCGCGCCGGCGAGGCCGCAGATGGTGCCTGAGATCACGAAGCACACCAGCAAATAGCGGTTGACCGGAAAGCCGATCGCCTGCATGCGGCGCTCGTTGGAGCGCAGCCCCTGCACCACCATGCCGAAGCGCGAATTGACGATACGCCAGATCAGGTAGATGGCGCCGAACAGACAGAACAGGCAGAGATAATAGAACTGCACTCGGTTCGACAGATCGATCAGGCCGCCGAAATCGCTGCGCTGGTAGATCGTCAGACCGTCGTCGCCGCCATAACGCTCCAGTCCCTGGGCGATGTAGTAAGCTATGCTCCCGAAGGCCAGCGTGATCATGATGAAATAGACGCCACGGGTGCGCAGCGAGAGCGCGCCGATCACCAGCGCGAACAGCGCCGAGGCGGCCAACGCCACCGGGAACTGGATGAAGCCGGAGCCGATGCCTTCATGGGCGAGAATGCCGACCGCATAGCCGCCGATGCCGAGATAGGCAGCGTGCCCGAAGCTCATCATGCCGCCATAGCCCATCATGAGATTGAGGCTGGCCGCCGCCAGTGCGTAGATGATGATGCGGGTGAACACCGTCAGCCCGAACACGTTGCCGCTGAGCGTGGTGTAGACCGGCAGCAACAGCAGGCCGGCGATCACCAGCGCCACGATGACGGTGCGGGTGTTGAGGGAAACCTTCATCGGCGGCCGACCGGAAACAGTCCCTCCGGCCGCACCACCAGCACCATGGCCATCAGCAGATAGATCAGCATCGAGGAGAGCGCGGGGGCCGCGGTGGCAGCGGCGGACGAGCTCAGGATCTGCCGCAGCAAATCGGGCAGGAAGGCGCGGCCAAGCGTATCGATCATGCCGACGAAGATCGCGGCCAGGAAGGCGCCGCGGATCGAGCCGATGCCGCCGATGACGATAATCACGAAAGCGAGGATCAGGATGTTCTCGCCCATCCCGATCTGCACGGTGAGGATCGGCGCCTGCATCAGCCCGGCGAGACCGGCCAGCGCGGCGCCGAGCCCGAACACCAGGGTATAGAGCAGCTTGATGTTGATGCCGAGCGCGCCGATCATTTCGCGGTTCGAGGCGCCGGCGCGGATCAGCATGCCGATCCGGGTCCGCATCACCACGAGATAGAGCAATAGCGCTACCGCCAACGCCACCGCGATGATGGCGAGGCGATAGGCGGGATAATAAACGCCGGGCATGATCTGGAACGGCACCGTCAGCCAGGGCGGCAGCGGCAGCGCCAGGCCGGCCGGCCCCCAGATCAGCCGCACCGCGTCGTTGAAGAACAGGATCAGCCCGAAGGTCGCCAGCACGTGATCGAGATGATCGCGATTGTAGAGGTGCCGAAGTGCGACAAATTCCAGGACAATGCCGAGCAACAGCGTCGCGCCGAGCGCCAGCACGCAGCCGAGCACGAAATTCCCGGTCCACGCCACGAAAGTCGCCGCGAAATAGGCGCCCATCATGTAGAGCGAGCCGTGCGCCAGATTGACGAAGTCCATGATGCCGAACACCAGCGTCAATCCCGCCGCCAGCAGGAACAGCAGCAGACCGAACTGGAGTCCGTTCAGGAATTGTTCGACGACAAGCAGCATGGACGCTCTAGGTGCGTTGGGAAGTCATCTGATGACAAAGCAAGACATGTGCCGACAGGAAAACAGCGGCAGCGCGCGAGCGCCGCCGCCGCATTGCAAAGCCCATCAGATCACTTCATCGGGCACTTGTCGTGGTACTTGTCCTGGCTGGCCTTGACGATGGTGGCGACGGTTTTCAGCGCGAGCGAGCCGTCGGCTTCCTTCACCACGTCCTGCAGATAGAAGTTCTGGATCGGGATGTGGTTGTTGCCGAACTTGAAATCGCCACGCACCGATTTGAAATTGGCCTTCTTCATCGCCGCCGTCATCTCGTCCTTCTTCGAGGTGTCGCCCTTCACCGCCACCACTGCGCTGTTGATCAGCTGCGCGGCATCATAGGACTGCGCGCCGTAGAAGGTCGGACGCAGGCCGGTGTACTTCTTGCGGTAGTCGGCGACGAACTTCTTGTTCGCCTCGTTGGGCAGATCGTTGACCCACTGCTGGGCGCCGGGAACGCCGAGCGCGTTCTCCTTCTGCAGCGGCAGCGACAATTCGTCGATGGTGAACGCTGTGTAGAGCGGCATCTGCGCCTTCAGGCCGGCCTGGGCATACTGGTTGAGGAACTGGACGCCGGCGGCACCCGGATAGAACACGAAGATCGATGCCGCACCCGAGGCGCGCGCCTTCGACAGTTCGGCGGAGAAGTCGAGCTGGCTCGGCCACACCGTATATTCCTCGCCCTTGACCTCGCCCTTGAACGTGCTCTTGACGCCGGCCAGCATGTCCTTGCCGGCGGCGTAGTTCGGGCCGATCAGGAACACCGACTTGACGCCCTTCTGGTTCATGTATTCGCCCACCGCCTGCGGGGTCTGGTCGTTCTGCCACGAGGTCGAGAACACATAGGGCGAACACAATTCACCGGCGATCTGCGACGGACCGGCATTGGCAATGACCATCATGGTCTTCGAATCCACCACCGGCTTCAACGAGGCCAGCAGCACGTTCGACCAGATATAGCCGGCGATGAAGTCGACCTTGTCGGACTGGATCAGCTTTTCAGTCTTCTGCTTGCCGACATCCGGCTTCTGCCCGTCGTCCTCATAGATCACCTCGACCGGCTTGCCGCCCATCTTGCGGCCGATGTGATCGAGCGCGAGCTCGAACGAATTGCGCATGTCGTTGCCGATCACGGCGGTCGGCCCGCTAAAGGTCGAGACAAACCCGATCTTGATGGTGTCGCCCGCCACAGCGGGGGTTGCCAGCGCCAGAACCGTAGCGCCCGTCAGCCAGAATGCCGTTCTCATATTCGTTCCCTCTCCACTAAAGACGTTGCCGTCCGTCAAATGCCGATCCCCGTTCGAACAGCCTTCAGCGCTCCGTTCTCGGGTCCCACACAGGTGACGTGTTTTTTGCGCGAAATTGCCGGTCCGCCGCAAGCCTGAACCGTCGGCCCCCTGTTATAACCTTCGGTCACAGCGAGCCTCTCTCTGCACCATAATTCGCATCTGCGGGGGATGGCAAGAATTATAGTTCAGGATTCGGGAGGGGGCGGCTGCGGCGTTGTGTCTTGGCGCCGGGGGCACCCATAGGACCGCGCATGGCGCCACTTCAACCATCGCGGACCCCCGCTCGAATGGTCCTCGTCGATCAAACCAGAAATTCGGCCCCGTCGATCGCGTAAGCCGCATGGCGGAAATCGCGGATGGTGGCGACCTTGCCGGCCAACCATCGCAGCAGCATGAAATATTTCGGCGCCCCGCCCGGCACATCGGGATCGAACACCAGGATCGCGGGATGCCCTTCCACCAGCCCCGGCGCCAAATGCCAGTCCGCAGCCTTCTCGTAATTGCCGAAATACCGGGAAACCTCGGCCTTGCCGTTCATCCTCGTCTTGTTGACGAGATCGAGCCTGACGTCATCGGCAATCAGGCCGCGGATAGCGTCAAAATCCCGGGCGTTGAAATGCGCGACATAGACGCCGAGGCGAACGCGATCGGCCTCCGACATTTTCGGTTGCGGCAAATCGTCCGGCTCCTCGGCGATTTCGCGCAACTGTGCGCGTCCGCGATGCAGCGCCGCCTTAACCGCCGGCAGGCTGTAATCCATCACCGCGCAGACTTCCTGCAGCGAACAGCCGAGCACGTCCATCAGGATCACGCTGGAACGCTGCGCCACCGGCAGCCGCATGAAGGTGCGCAGGCTGGCGCCCGCGATCTGGCGGCTGGTCACGGCATCAAGCCGATCGGCAATCATGTCCACCTCCTCGGCCGACCGCAGCGCCTGCTGCCTGACGCGACGACGCAGGAAATCCAGCGCGGTGTTGTGCGCGATTCTGAACAGCCAGCCTTCGGGATTGCCGATCGGCCCGGCAGAGGCAGACGCCTCCACCGCCTTGATCAACGCATCCTGCAGCACATCCTCGCCGTCGATCACCGAGCCGACCATGCGCGCGCAATAGCGATGCAGTTTTGGGCGCAACCGCGCGAGCAGTTGATCGATGTCTGGCGGCGTTGGCGGCAGTTCGGCCACTGATTTCATTCCACGTCTCTAGGCCTCATCCAGCATCCGGTAATTGCCGACGACGGTCGCGGCGCGGCGCACCGGAGGCTCTTCGCAACGCTGCTGGATCCCGCTCTGGAATGCCTTGAACGCGGCCAGTTTCGGCAATGCGCTGCTGCCGTCGTCCGCAGCGTTCTCGACGATATGCACAAAACTATCGTCCTCCAGCCGCAGCGAAAGATAGCGGAGGCCTTCCGGATTGGCGGCCTTCAGTTCCGCAAACACCGCGGCGATCAACTCGGCATTCTCGTCGCCCATGCCCGGCTTCGTCTTATACCTGATCAGCGTCTGTTTCATCACCTTCTCCATTCACACCGCGCGATCCGAAGGCATCGCGTCCTGCCCTCAAGACGCTCGGCCATGGCCGAAGGATTCGTCCGTCCGGAAATATTTTCTGGACGGCGGCGATAGGCACTGGCCATCGATCGATAAGCCAAACGGCCTTGGACCGAACCCTGCAAAGGCTTACATAGGAGGGACCGGAAACTGGAAGCTCAGCCCATGACGTCAGAGCAGGCGCGGCCCTCAGGCCTCCATCGCGTGGTGATCGTCGGCGCCGGTTTTGGCGGGCTGCAAGCGACCCATCGGCTGAAGGGTGCGCCGGTCAGCATTACCCTGGTCGACCGCCGCAACCACCATCTGTTCCAGCCGCTGCTGTACCAGGTCGCCACCGCCTCGCTGGCGACCTCGGAGATCGCCTGGCCGATCCGTTATCTCCTGCGCGACCGGCTGGACGTGACGACCTTGTTCGCCACCGTGTCCGGCGTCGATGCCGCGGCGAAACGCGTGCTGCTCGATGACGGCGACACCCTGCCCTACGACACGCTGATTCTCGCCACCGGCGCCCGCCACGCCTATTTCGGTCATGACGAATGGGAGCCGTTCGCGCCCGGCCTGAAGACGCTGGAGGACGCCACCACGCTGCGGCGACGTATTCTCGTCGCTTTCGAACGCGCCGAGCGCGAGACCGATCCGGAGCGCCGCGCCGCGCTGTTGACCTTCGTCATTGTCGGCGCCGGCCCGACCGGCGTCGAACTCGCCGGCACCATCGCCGAACTGGCGCGGGACACGCTGCCGCCCGACTTCCGCAATATTGACACCCAGGCGGCGCGCGTGGTGCTGATCGAGGCCGGCCCCCGCGTGCTGGCGGGCTTTCCCGACGATCTGTCGGCCTATGCGCAGCGCTCGCTGGAAAGCATCGGCGTCGAAGTGGTGCTGGGACAGGCCGTCACCGAATGCTCTGCTGACGGCGTGGTCTATGGCGGCAAGAAGCTGGCGGCGAAAACCCTGATCTGGGCCGCCGGCGTGCGCGCCTCGTCGGCCGCTGAATGGCTCGGCGCTCCCGCCGACCGCGCCTTCCGCCTGCAGGTCGAGCCTGATCTCACGGTGCCTGATCATCCCGATATTTTTGCGATCGGCGACACTGTCGTCATCAATGGCCCTGATGGCAAGCCGGTCCCCGGCATCGCGCCGGCCGCCAAGCAGCAGGGCGTTTACGTCGCCGACGCCATCAAGGCGCGGCTGCGCGGCGAAACGCCGGGGCCGTTCCGCTACCAGCACGCCGGCAGCCTCGCGCAGATCGGAAAGCGCAAGGCGGTGATCGATTTCGGGCGTTTCAAGCTGCGCGGCACCATCGCGTGGTGGATCTGGGGCATCGCTCACATCTATTTCCTGATCGGCCTGCGCAACCGACTCAGCGTCGCGATCTCCTGGCTCTGGATCCACGCCCGCGACCAGCGCGCCGCCCGGCTGATCACGCAAGGCAGCAGCAAGGTGGTGCGGTGAAGGCAATATCGCCGCTATTGGAACCGTCATTGCGAGCGCGGCGAAGCAATCCATCTTTCTTGATGCTGCGACATGGATTGATTCGTCGCTACGCTCCTCGCAATGACGGCTATACAGCAGCGAGCTACTTCACCAACGAACAGCCCCCATCCGCCATCGGGCGGAACGCCTGCTCGCCGGGAATGGTCGAAACCAGCTTGTAGTAGTCGTAGGGATATTTCGACTCGTCCGGCTTCTTCACCAGCTGTTGAACTTCATCCACCAATCAGTCATCGTATTCACATGATCCTGGCTTTGATAATTGTCGCCGCCATCGCCGTCATTTGGTTGGTAGAACGCAGCGTTGAACAGCTCAGACTGGCGATTGCCGCGATGGCCTTTAGTGCAGCGGCCCTGCTGTTCGCCGTTGCCGATTTCGAAAGAGCGATTCTGCTGTCGTCTATCCTGGCGGTCGCGATCTTCGCGGCATCCAGCGTCAAGTATACCCATAGCGGGCTGAAGCTGACGGTAACGGATTTACCACTGGTATTCGCCGGAACAATTCCATTTCTTGTTGTGCAATACCCGGTCGCAGCGATGGCGGTTCTCGCTGGAGGCATCGCGCTCGGTCTGACCACGATCGCGACCCTGCTTTACGTACGTGGGCCGGCAATACCTTTAGAACTCCAGGTTCTTCTGCTTGGCATTGCATATATCAATTTGGCGGCCGCATACAGGGCCAGCGGCGGGGCCGTTTCATTCCAGCCGATCGCAACCCTGCGGCGTTGTTTCCTTTCGACTTTCACAGCCTCCCTTCTCGACCCGCTTTCCTGGCGGCAATTCGGCGGCCTGACCCTGAGCGATATCGCCAGCGACCGCCTGCCGTTGATGGCGGCTGTACCAGCACGCACCCTCGACTATCCCGACATTATCGTCATCCAGCACGAATCAGTCTTCGATCCGCGCGTGTATGGGCTTCCAGTCGACCCCATTGTCGAAGCATTTCTGTCCCCGAAAAGCGGCCTCCATGGAAACCTCAACGTCGATATTTTTGGCGGAGGATCGTGGCAATCCGAATTCAGTCTGCTGACCGGCCTTTCCAGCGCGAGCTTCGGTTCAAGTGCCTATTTTCTGTTCAAGAGAGGCGTGGGGCGGTTTCATAACAGTCTCCCCCACGCGCTCGCGGCGCTTGGGTACAGGACGACGCTGATATCGAGCTGCCGCCGCAACTTTCTCAACTATGATGAGTTTTACCGTTCAATCGGCATTAACGAGCGTATTTTCTCGGATGATATTCCTCTGCCGTTCGATCTCACTCGATTCGAAACGACAAATTCCGATGCGTTGTTCCTGGACGCAGTCATCGGCGCTCATTCGAAAAGGATTGCCGACGATGCAGCTCCGCGATTTCTGTATGCGCTGACCAACTTCAACCACGGCCCTCACAGCCGAAGGATGATCCCGCCCGGACAATTCGAGAGCGAACGCGCCTTTGCTGCCGCGAGCCTCCCCGACCCCTGCTATGCCGAGTACTACGCTCGTCTCGTGGAGACGGCGGTGACCTGGAACAGGCTGAAGTCCGAGCTCGTGACCCGATTTCCCGCTCGGCCAACGCTGATCCTGCACTACGGAGATCATCAACCCGTGATGACACGGCGGATCGAAGCGAAACTCGACCTTCCCTTAGACGCGCGGCGGCAGTTCCGCACGTTCTATGCGGTTGAAGCCTTGAACTACCGCCCAGATCGACTGGTTTCCGGGCGAGGCGCGAACCTGGATATTGCGTTTCTCGGGACAGTCGCATTGCAGCAGGCCGGGCTGCCTCTGGATGAGATTTTTGCCACGCGCGCCAGCCTGCTCGGGCCTTGCGGCGAAGCCTACTTTGCGTCGCCGTCCGAACGGAAGCGCCGCTTCCATCGCACGCTTGTCGAACTCGGCGTGATCGACGTGGCGCCAGCCGTGCGATATCAATCCTGATCTAGCCGGCGCATCCGATCCATTCGCCAGACGCATCGTCTTCCAGCGTCGCCACCGCGGCCGCGCGCCGCGTCAGCACCGCGCGCTGGTTGATGTAGCCCTTGTCGGTGATCTCGCCGCCGTCGACCGAGGCCGGCTCCGCCAGCAGCAGCGCGCGGGTGGCGTGACCGGATGAGCCGCCACCGCTTTGCGCTTTCAGCTTTGCCAGTCCTGACGCGATCGCCCCTCGCACCTTTTCGTGGCCGATCACCGCATTCACATCGGCACTGTCGGCGAGCCCTGCATACGCGCGGCAGGCCACGATGTTGGGAAATACCAGGAAGCGGATGTGATCGCCGCCATGGCCTGATACCACGATGTCCAGTGCCAGCGGCGCCAGCGCCGCAATCCCGGCGACACGCAGGGTGCCGACGCTGACCCAGGTGCCGGAATTGAGTTTGAAGTCTTCCGCGACACGGCCGTCGAAAAACAGCCCGAGCTCCGGCCGGTCCGGATCGGCAAACGTCACGGCGTCGCCGATCAGATAGAAGCCTTCGGCGTCGAACGCCTGCGCGGTCAATTCCCTGGCCTTCCAGTAGCCCGGCGTGACATTGGGTCCGCGCACGCGCACCTCGAGTTTGTCGCCCGATGGCACCAGCTTCAGTTCGGTGCCGGGAGTCGGCACGCCAATATTGCCGGATCGCTCGGCCTGGAAATGACAGTCGGTGGCGAGCGGCGAGGTTTCGGTCGAGCCCCAGGCCGACACCATCGGCAAGGCGCGGCCGACCGTCCTGATCGACAGTTCCTCCAGAGCGTCCCAGAGATTCTGCGGCAGCGCGGCGCCGGCATAGAAAGCGAATTTCACCTCGCCGAAGAAGCGGCGGCGCAACGCGTCGTCCTCGCGCAAGGCTGCGATCAGCATATCGAAGCCGCGTGGCACGTTGAAATACACCGTCGGCATCACGCTGCGCAGATTGGCCAGGGACGTCGCGAACAGGCCGGGCGCGGGCTTGCCGCCGTCGATATAGAGCGTGCCGCCACTGCGCAGCACGAGGTTGAAATTGTGGTTCGCCCCAAACGTGTGGCTCCAGGGCAGCCAGTCCAGGATCACCAGATCGTCATCGGCATTTTCCAGAAACGTCCAGGTCTGCGCCTTGGCCTGCTGGCTCGAGGTCAGCATGCGCTGGGTGTTGATCACGGCCTTCGGCGTGCCGGTCGAGCCGGAGGTGAACAGGAATTTTGCTATCGTATCCGGCCCGATCGCGGCGAAGGCCTTTGCGACGGCATCGCTTTCGGGAGTTGCGGCGATCTGACGAAATGGAATCGCGTCGCCGCCATCAGCATCGCCGGTCACGATCACAGCGGTATGCAGCGGCTCGATCGCCGCCAGCGCCGCCGCGTATGGTTTTGTGCCGGATACGTAGATCGCGCCGGGATCGAGCAAACCGATCATGCTCTTCAGCTTGGCGAAATCCCTGGACATCAACGAATAGGCCGGCGAGGTCGCCGCCGCCGGCACGCCGGCATGCATCGCCGCGAGCGCGAACAGCGCGTGATCGACGCTGTTGTCCGAGAGAATCACCAGCGGACGCTGCGCGCTCAAACCCTGCGCCAAAATCCAGCTGGCCGCGGACCGCACCTGCCGCAACGCGTCGTTGTAGGTCACCGTCGTCCACGGCTCATCGACGTTTGCGCGCTCGCCCAGAAAGGTCTTTGCCGGGGTCTGCCGCGCCCAATGCTCCAGCCAGTCGCCGACGCAGCGCGCGGCCGGCTGCAGCGGCACGGTCGATTTCACGATGATGCTGCCGTCGGCCCGGCGATCGACTGTTATCGCGGGTGTTGCGAACAGGTTGCCGGAATTCTCGCGACTTGGGGCAGCTGATGTCATCGGTTTCCTCGGGCGCGCGCCCTCTTTATCGGGGCTGGCATTTTGCCATACGCGAAAAACGGCTGTCTCGGCAACATGCCATGGCGGGCGTCCTACTTGGCCGCAGCCTGTGCGCCGACCCGCTGCTCGACCTGCCGCTTGATATTGTTCAGTCCGATCTGCGCTTCCTCATCCACGCGCTGGATTTGCTCGGCGCTGGCGGCCGAGGGACGGCTGGGGTTATTGAGATGCCTTGTGTATCTGGTGGCAGCGCCGACCCGCTCAAACGTGTAGCGAACGATGATGGGGCCAATGAAGTCGGTCTCGGCCCGCACGGTCCAGGCGTTCGGGCGATCGCTCTCGGTCACCTTCCAGTCCAGCACCACTTCGCCGCGGCGGATGTGCCATTGCTCGCGAAATCCTTCGCCGGCATCCAGCGCGCGATCGGCGCTGTCGATGTGGTGCGACGCGGCCAGCCATTCCGGCCAGGAATTCGGATTGCAGACGTAGTCGTAAATCGCCTCCGGCGGCGCCGCGATCAGGATGTCATGGCGGCGTTCGAACGAATTCGGCATCAGGGTCTCCGCTTAAGTCGAGCGGCGCGGTCGCGCCGGTGAGGCTCAGACATCAAGCTAGACGATCGCAGCCGCAGATCGCAAATCGCACTGCTCATAAATTAGGCAAGCGCATTTTTTACGAGCGGTCGCGCGCCGCCATACGCGCCCGCAATTCAGGTCTAAGTATCTGGTTAAGAATAGTAATTTCGAAAACCCGATGCGCCGCCCGCGCTGTACACAATGGCACAGCGCTTGCTTCGATCAGGAAGCCGTTCTCGGCTTCCGGAGCGCAGTCAGTTCAGTCATGGCGACGTCAGCAACCACCAGCCTGCTCGCCGCCGAGCCGCGGCCGATCGAACTCGACTGGGCCGCGACGGCGCTGCTCATCATCGACATGCAGCGCGATTTTCTCGAACCCGGCGGCTTCGGCGAGACGCTGGGCAACGACGTCTCGCAGCTGGCGCGCGCCATAGCGCCTTGCGCCGCCATCCTTGGCGCCGCGCGGACGGCGGGAATTCTGGTGGTGCATACCCGCGAAGGACATCTGCCTGACCTGTCCGATGCGCCGCCGGCCAAGATCGCGCGGGGAGCGCCGAGCAAACGGATCGGCGATCCCGGGCCGATGGGACGGATCCTGATCCGCGGAGAGGCCGGCCACGACATCATTGCAGCACTCTATCCGCTCGACGACGAGATCGTGATCGACAAGCCCGGCAAGGGCGCGTTCTACGCCACCGAGCTCGGCGAGATCCTGCAGAATTTCGGCATCGCCAATCTGCTGGTGTGCGGCGTCACCACCGAAGTCTGCGTCAACACCACGGTGCGCGAGGCCAACGACCGCGGCTACCGCTGCGTCGTGCTGGCGGATTGCTGCGCCTCTTATTTTCCCGAATTCCACGAGATGGGCCTGAAGATGATCAAGGCCCAGGGCGGCATCTTCGGCTGGGTCAGTTCGTCCGCGGCGGTGCTCAAGGCCATGATACCGGAGACTTTGGCAACGGAGACTTCCAACCAACGGACAATGGGGGCATCGCAATGAGCACGACCATGACGGCGAGCAAGAGCGAATTCAAACCTGCATTGTGGACGCCGGGCGACTGGAACGCGCTGTTCGGCTTCGGCACCAACATCCTCGTCAACATGCTGGTGCTGACCGGGCTGCTGCGATTCGTGCTGAAGATGCCTGATTCACTGGTATTCGGCCGCATCCTGCCGGCGCTCGGCCTGATGATGTGCCTCTCGACCTTTTATTACGCCTGGCTGGCCTACCGGCTCGCCCAAAAAACCGGCCGCAGCGACGTCTGCGCGCTGCCGTCGGGCGTCAGCGTGCCGCACATGTTCATCGTCACCTTCGTAGTCATGCTGCCGATCACGCTGAAGACCGGCGATCCGATCAAGGGCTGGTCGGCCGGCCTGGTCTGGGTGTTCTTCCAGAGTTTTATCCTGATGATCGGCGGCTTCATCGCGCCATACATCAGGAAGATCACGCCGCGCGCGGCGCTGCTCGGCACGCTGGCCGGTGTTTCCGTCACCTTCATCTCGATGCGCCCGGCGCTGGAGATGTACATGACGCCGCAGATCGGTCTCGTCTGCTTCGCCATCATCATGGCGAGCTGGTTCGGCGGCGTGCGATATCCGAAAGCCATTCCCGCCGGGCTGGTGGCGATCGCTGTGGGCATGCTGATCGCATGGGGCTCCAATCTGTTCGGGCTCGGCCTCGGTGGCCTCAGCGTCAAGGGCCTCGGCGACGCCTTTTCGAACTTCGGCTTCTCGCTGCCGATCCCCGCAATCGGCGAAGTATTTTCCGGCTTCGAGTTTCTCGGCATCATTCTGGTGACGGCGATCCCGTTCGGGATCTACGATCTGGTCGAGGCGATGGACAATGTCGAAAGCGCCGAGGCCGCGGGCGACGAATATCCGACCACCCGCGTCCTGACCGCCGACGGCATCGTCAGCCTGATCGGCTGCCTGATGGGCAATCCCTTCATCAACGCGGTCTATATCGGCCATCCCGGCTGGAAGGCGATGGGCGGCCGGATCGGCTATTCGGCGGCGACCGGCATCATGGTGGTGGTGCTCTCCTGGTTCGGCATCATCTCGGTGTTGCTGGCGCTGGTGCCCGTGGTCGCGATCTCGCCGATCCTGCTCTATATCGGCATGCTGATCGGCGCCCAGGCGTTCCAGACCACGCCGATCAAACACGCCCCCGCGGTGGTGCTGGCGCTGACGCCGCATCTGGCGGCATGGGCCAAGCTGCAGATCGACACCATGCTGGGCTCGACCCTCAATGCCGCGCAGGCCGTGGGCGGGCTCGCCGCCGACAAGGTCGACGCAGTCAAGACGGCCGCGATCGCAGCATTGCCGCAGCAGGGCGTGCTCTATCACGGGCTGGAAGTGATGGGCGGCGGCTCGATCCTCACCGGCCTCGTGCTCGGCGCCATCGGCGTCTTCGTGATCGAGCGCGACTTCGTCAAGGCCTCGGCCTTCGCGCTGACGGGCGCGGTGCTGACCTATTTCGGCTTCATGCATGGCGAAGCCGTTGGTATAGGCGGCGGATTGGGGGTAACTCCCAGCGTGGCGCTGGCTTATGCCCTGGTAGCTGCGGTATTCTTCGCGCTGGCGAAACTCGGCAGCTATTCCCTTCCCGTTTCGCATCCGGAGACGCCCCTTGCCGCACCCGCTGAATGAGTTCGTGTCCGATCGGGGCAACGCGTGACTGAAACCATCGCCGAAATCGTCGCCGCCCATCGCGCCGGCGCGATGACTCCCGCGCAGACCGTCGCCCGCGCCTACCAGCGGATCCGCGACCATAACGATCCCGCTGTGTTCATCAGCCTGCGTGACGAGAAGGACGCGGTGGCGGAAGCGGAAGCGCTGTCGAAGAAGGATCCCGCGCAGTTGCCGCTGTACGGCATCCCGGTTGCGATCAAGGACAATATCGACGCCGCGGGTCTCGCCACCACCGCCGCCTGCCCGGCCTTCTCCTACATGCCCGCGCAGGACTCGACGGCAGTCGCAAGACTACGCGCGGCCGGCGCCATCGTCATCGGCAAAACCAACCTCGACCAGTTCGCCACCGGCCTGGTCGGTGTGCGTTCGCCCTACGGCATTCCCGGCAATCCGATGCGCGGCGATCTCATTCCGGGTGGATCGAGTTCGGGCTCAGCCGTGGCGGTATCGGCCGGACTGGTGCCGCTGGCGCTCGGCACCGACACCGCGGGAAGCGGCCGGGTGCCGGCGATGCTCAACAATATCGTCGGGCTGAAGCCGAGCCTCGGGCTGATCTCGACCTCAGGCGTGGTGCCGGCCTGCCGCACGCTGGACTGCGTCTCGATCTTCGCGCTCAACGTCGACGACGCGATGACCGCGCTGGCGGCGATGTCAGCCCCTGATGCAGCCGATCCCTATTCGCGCAACCGGCCGCTGGCGCAGATGACCGGGTTTCCAACAAAACTCCGGCTCGGCGTGCCGCGCGACGGTCAACTGATCTTCTTCGGCGACAAGGTTTCGGAGCAGGCCTATGGCGACGCCATAACGCGCTGGACCGCGCTCGGCGCCACCCTGGTCGAGTTCGATCTCGAGCCGCTCTATGAAACCGCGCGGCTACTCTATGAGGGGCCGTGGATCGCGGAACGCTATCTTGTCATCCGCGACCTGCTGGCCTCCTCGCCGGAGGCGATCCATCCGGTGACGCGCGAGATCACCATCGCCGGCGCGCGGCTTTCCGCCGCCGACACTTTTGCCGCACTTTATCGCTTGCAGGCGTTGCGCAAGGTTGCCGACCGCGCTTTTGCTGACATCGACGCGCTGGTGCTGCCAACCGCGCCGACCGCCTACTCCACCGCACAGGTGCTGGCCAACCCGATCGAGCTCAACTCCCGGCTCGGCACCTACACCAATTTTGTCAACTTGCTCGACCTCTGCGGGCTGGCGCTACCGGCGGCGATTCGATCGGACGACATTCCGTTCGGCATTACGCTGCTGGCCCCCGCCGGAGCGGATGCGCAACTGGCCTCGATCGGTCGCGTCTTCCATGCCGACACCGGCCTTGCGATGGGCGCGCGAAGCCTGCCGCAGCCGCCGCTCGCGGAATTACCCGCCACGCTCACCAGCGACGAAATCGCCATCGCAGTGGTCGGCGCGCATCTGTCGGGCATGGCGCTGAACGGCGAATTGAAAGCGCTGGGTGGACGCCTGCTCGAGGCCGCCAGCACCGCGCCGGACTACAAGCTCTATGCATTGAGCACCACGCCCCCAAAGCCCGGCATGCTGCGGGTCGCAGCGGGAACGGGCACGCCGATTGCCGTCGAACTCTGGGCTTTATCCGCAGCCAGTTTCGGAAAATTCGTCGCCGCGATCCCGCCGCCGCTGTCGATCGGCACCGTGCGATTGGCCGATGGCCGCGGCATCAAGGGGTTTCTCGTCGAGGCTGTCGACGTCGGCGCAGCGCGGGACATCTCGTCATTCGGTGGCTGGCGCGCGTTCATGGCGGAGAAGGTGGCGGTGTAGCGCCCCGCCGATCCACTCGGAGCAAGCCTAGCCAAGCCTCAGATACCAATTGACTTTCACAATCCAATGCCACAGCTTATGCGCGATGAGGTTTATTTCCGCAATCATAAATTATAAGCAGTGCATTTGACGCCAGCCAATCGGGACATTCGCAATGCCAAACTTTCCACGACAATTTACAGCGTTCTCTTTTGTTGCATTCGTGATCTTCTCTCCCTTTAGTTGTGCAAATGCACAATCGAAACTAGGAGGCGTTGACGCCTTTGTCGCTAGGGCCTGTCGTCATTTAAGCCAAGCGAGCGCGCAGACCAAATGCAATCCGGCCAGGAAGTTTCGCGCGGTCTTCTCATAGCGGGTCGCGATCGCCCGAAAATGCTTGATTATGCAGAAAAATCGTTCGACGAGATTG
>JBBQUA010000060.1:0-25078 GCA_038212905.1 Hyphomicrobiales bacterium | reverse complement strand
GTGACTGGAATTGCGAAAAATATCGATCATGTCGATGGGGCGGCCGATATCCCCGAGCGAGGCGACGAAGGGTTTGTCGAGCAGGTTCTTGCCGACATGACCGGGATTGACCGGGATCATGTCGTAGCCGCGCTGCGCCAGATATTTGAACGCAAAATAGCTCGGCCGCACATTGACCGGCGAGGCGCCGACCATCGCGATCGATTTCACCCCGTTGAGGATGCCGCGGATGTAATTGTCGTCATAGGTGTCGTGGTTCATTTGCAGCAGCCATTTCAGTCGTCATTGCGAGGAGCGAAGCGACGAAGCAATCCATTCTTTCTTCGCGCTGATAGATGGATTGCTTCGCTGCGCTCGCAATGACGGGATCATGGAGTTGTTACTCATCCCGCCATGTCGGCGCGCGTTTCTCGATAAACGCGCCGATGCCTTCCTCGGCGTCGCGGGCCATCATGTTTTTGGTCATCACTTCTGCCGCATAGCGATAGGCCTCGGCGAGGTTCATTTCGGCCTGACGGTAGAACGCTTCCTTGCCGAGTCTTATCGTATAGGCGGATTTCAGCGCGACCTTTTGCGCCAGCGCGATCGCGGCATCCCGCTCGGTACCGGCGGCTACGACGCGGTTGACGAGGCCGATGTCGCGCGCCGTCGACGCTGCAATCGGCTCGCCGGTCAGCAGCATTTCCATCGCCTGCTTGCGCGGGACGTTGCGCGACAGCGCCACCATCGGCGTCGAGCAGAACAGCCCGATATCGACGCCGGGCGTGGCAAAGGTCGCGGCCTCCGACGCCACGGCGAGATCGCAACTCGCCACCAGCTGGCATCCGGCCGCGGTGGCGACGCCCTGCACGGCGGCGACCACGGGTTTCGGCAACTGCACGATCGCCTGCATCATGGCGCTGCAGGCGTTCATGAGGGTGGCGAAGTAGGCGCGGCCGCGATCGGCGTCGCTGCGGCGGGCGGTCAGTTCCTTCATGTCGTGGCCGGCGGAGAAGGCAGGGCCGATGGCCGCGATCACCACCGCGCGCACGCTCGCATCGTCATGGATCTGGTTCAGCGCGGCGTGCAGTTCGGCGATCAGGCCTTCCGACAGGCTGTTGCGGGCTGCGGAGCGGTTGAGGGTGAGCACCGCGATGCTGCCAACCGTCTCCCGCAGCAGGATCGGGGACGGCGGCGTGGCGGCGCGGGCGGTTTGGACAGGCATCGGAAATTTCCACTAGGGCAGGTGCGTCACCATAATGTAACAAGCCTCGCGAGGCGAGGCGAGGGCAGGCGGGAGCGACATGACAGGAACGATATGGCCGTTGTGAAAATGAGCGTGGCTGAGCTGGAGGAGTTCCTTCGGGTCGAATTTCCGCAATCGTTCGGCAGCGGCGACACCACGATCGAAAGCGCCGACGGAACGACCTGCCTGCTGCGGCAGCGCTACAGCGCGCGGATGCTTCGTCCGGGCGGGACGGTTTCGGGGCCGACGCTGATGGCGCTGGCCGATTGCGCCATGTACGTGGTGCTGCTGTCGGCGATCGGCCCGATCGGTCTCGCCGTGACCACCAACCTCAACATCAATTTTCTGCGCAAGGGGCAGGCCGGCCAGGATATCCTCGCGGAAGCCCGGCTTTTGAAGCTGGGCAAGCGGCTGGCGGTCGGCGAGGTCAATCTGCTGTCGGGGACGTCGCCCGATCCGATTGCCCATGTCACATCGACCTATTCCATTCCAAATACTTAGCGTTTTACGAGGTAATATAGCACCATATTTATAAGTCTTTGTTTTTGCTATAAGAATTATACGTCTCGGACGTTGACGGGTGCGGCGGAGCCATCTAGAAACCGCGCAGTTCGGCGCTGATGCGCCTGATGTTCCCTTTTCACGGATTTCCTCACATGAAAACGTTTTCGGCCAAGCCCGCCGAGGTGACGAAAAAGTGGATTCTGATCGACGCCAAAGGTCTGGTCGTCGGCCGGCTCGCCACCATCGTCGCCACGCGCCTGCGCGGCAAGCACCTCCCGATCTACACGCCGCATGTCGATTGCGGTGACCATGTCATCATCATCAACGCGGCGCATGTCGTGCTGACCGGTCGCAAGCGCGAGAACAAGGTCTATTACCATCACACCGGCTTCATCGGTGGCATCAAGGAACGCACCGCGAAGTCGATCCTCGAGGGTCGTTTCCCCGAGCGCGTGGTCGAGAAGGCCATCGAACGCATGATCCCGCGCGGCCCGCTCGGCCGGGTGCAGATGGGCAATCTGCGCGTCTATGCCGGAGCTGAGCATCCGCATGAAGCCCAGCAACCCGAATCGCTCGACGTCGCTTCGATGAATCGCAAGAACATGAGGGCCGCATAAGATGTCCGACACCATGCAGTCTCTCGACCAGTTGTCGGCACTGAAGACGGCCGCGCCGGATTCGCCGAAATACGTCAAGAAGGTCGACAAGCAGGGCCGTGCCTACGCCACCGGCAAGCGCAAGGACGCGGTTGCCCGCGTCTGGATCAAGCCCGGCGCCGGCAAGGTCATCGTCAACACCCGTGAGGTCGAAGTCTATTTCGCCCGCCCGGTGCTGCGGATGATGATCCAGCAGCCGCTGGTCGCCGCCGCCCGCGCGGGCCAGTACGACGTGATCTGCACCGTTGCCGGTGGGGGTCTGTCGGGCCAGGCCGGCGCCGTGCGTCACGGCATCTCCAAGGCGCTGACCTATTTCGAGCCGGATCTGCGCGGCGTCCTGAAGAAGGGCGGCTTCCTGACCCGCGACTCCCGCGTGGTCGAGCGCAAGAAGTACGGCCGCGCCAAGGCCCGCAAGTCGTTCCAGTTCTCGAAGCGCTGATCGCTTCGAACGGGCCGCGCAAGCGGCCTGCCGGGAATACCAAAGGGCGCCTTCGGGCGCCCTTTTTGCTGCGCATTTGTCGCGCAGTTGACGCAGTTTTTTGTGAAAACTTTCGTATGCGTGCAAACTAATTTCGAAGAAGGGCGGTACTAGCGTGCGCCCCGGTGACGGCGCGCGTCTCATCTCAGGCGCGCCGGCTGCCGGCGCATCACAAACTTCCGGTGGACCATGTCGCTCGATACTTCCACGCTGTATTTCGTTGCCACCATGGTCGCGGCAATGCTCGGAGCCATGCTGCTGTTGTTCGGCAGACAAGAGAACATCCCGGCGTTGAAATGGTGGGGCACCGCCTATCTGCTCGGCGCGGCATCCGTCGCGCTGTGGACGCTCGCCGCCGGCGCGCTCGGCGAGATGTTTTCGCTGGCGCTCAACGCTGTCGGCTTCGTGGCCTGCGGCATGGTCTGGAACGCTTCGCGCGTGTTCCACGGCCGCAAGCCGAATTGGCCGGGGCTGGTGCTGGGTGCTATGGCCTGGATCGCCACCGTCATGACGCTGGCGCCCGAAGCCTCCGCCCTGCGCATGACGATCGGCGCCGGCATCGTCGCGGTATATGCGGCGCTGACCGCCGCCGAATTGTGGTCGGACCGGCGCCGGGTGCTGCAAAAGCGCTGGCCGGCGATCGTGGTGCCGGTGCTGCACGGTTTCGTGCTGATGCTGCCGATCCTGCTCGGCGATCTCCTGCATGCGCATGATGCGACGTTCTCGGGCAGTATCTGGGTGACGGTGTTCGCCATCGAAATCGTGCTCTACGCGGTCGGCACCGTGTTCGTGATCTTCATGCTGGTGTCGGACCGCGCGGTAACCGCGCACAAGACGGCGGCGTCGATGGATCCGCTGACCAGCCTGTTCAACCGCCGCGGTTTTGCCGAGGCGTGTGCGCGGGTGATCGATCGCGAAGCCAATGCCGGCCGTCCGGTGACGGTGATGATCTTCGATATCGATCATTTCAAGTCGATCAATGACCGCTTCGGCCACCCGGCGGGCGACGAGATTCTGAAACTGTTCGCCGCCATCGTGGTCAACGGGCTGCGCATCACCGATCTTTCAGGACGGATCGGCGGCGAGGAGTTCGCCGCCTTGCTGCCCTGTTCGCTGGAGGAGGGCGTCGTCGTCGCCGAACGCGTCCGCGAGGCGTTTGAAACTTCGGGGATCGTCGATGAGACCGGGCCGGTCGATACCTCCGTCAGCATTGGCGTGGCCGGCGGCCCGGCCGGCACCGAGCTCGAGGTGCTGCTGGCCGCGGCCGATACCGCGCTCTATCAGGCCAAACGCGGCGGCCGCAATCGCGTCGAAGCGGCGGAGGAACTGCCGCTGTCGCTGGAAAACTGGCGGCGCAAGACCGCGGGCATCGCGCGTCAACCGCAGCAGGCGGCCATTACCACACCCGCGTAAGTCCAGGCGGTAACCTTGCGTTTACCATTCCATCGATATCATGCTGGCCATGAATACAGTCCCCAGCCATCGCGCCCATGCCGCCCTGATGTCGCTCGAAGCCGCAGCGGCATCGGCGCGCGGCGGATTCGCCTGCATGTTCTCGACGTCGGACGAATATGAGACGGCGCTGATCAGCGAACGGCGGGCGCAGGGTCGCTACGGCGCCCCGCGCAGCCGCTGGCCGCTGGCGATGTTCGCCGGCTGCACCCTGCTGGTCGCCGTCACCGTGCTGCTCTTCAGCTAAGTGTGGCCGCTCAACGGACATGCCGGGGCGCCGCAAGGCGCCCTTTTTCTTTGCGACCGGCTGCGCTAGAGACGTCAAATCTCCAGCGAAAGGCCGTCCCCGATGATCACCGAAATCGCCCAGATCGACATCAAGCCAGGCTCCGAGAAGGATTTTGAGGCGGCGGTCGCCAAGGCCCGCGCCGCCTTCGGCCGCGCCAAGGGGTTTCACAGCTTCGAGCTGCATCGCTCGATCGAGAAGCCGCAGCGTTATCGCCTGATGGCCAAATGGGAAACCCTCGAGAACCACACCGTCGATTTCCGCGGCTCGGAGAATTTCACGGAATGGCGCGGGCTGGTCGGGCAATATTTTGCCTCGCCGCCCGAGGTCGAGCACACCCAGACGGTGCTGACCTCGGCGGCCTGAACGAGACCATCCAGCGCGAGGCCGCGACCGCGTCAGGCGGATTTTTTCTCGGTCTTGAAATGATCGATCACGACCTTGGCGATCGCCATCAGCGGCAGCGCTAACGCCAGCCCCCAGATGCCGAACACGCCGCCGAGCAGGATCTGGAAGGCGAACAGCGTGGCGGGAGGAATGTCCAGCGCGTGACGCTGGATGATGGGGGTAAGGACATAGCTTTCCAGCGCGTGGACGCCCATGAAGAGCACGAACGCGCTGGCGCCGGCGACCCATCCGGAGGCGAGGCTGGCCAGTACCACGATGAGGCCGCCGATCAGCGCGCCGATGGTCGGAATGAAGGCCAGCAATCCGGCCTGGATCCCCAGAATGAACGCACTCTGGATGCCGATGACCGTCAGGCCGATCCAGGTCACGAAGAACACCGCGACCATGGTGACGATCTGCGCGATCAGCCAGCGCTCCAGCGTCTCGCCAATGCGATCGACGATCACGGTGGCGCGGGCGCGATGCCGCGCCGGGGCCATGAACAGCAGCCCTTTTCGATAGACCGCGGGCTGCGCCGCGAACGCCAGCCCGAGAAACAGCACAATGAAGAAGTTTCCGACCGCGCTGACGGTGCCGAGCAGCACTTTCAGGGTCTGGCTCACGATGGCGCCGCCGCCGGAGGCGATGGCGCCTGCGCTCGGAAGATTATGCGGGACCGGCGCGGCCGGCGCATCCAGAGCTGACGGAGCGGCCGGCACGGCGCCGATATTGCCGAACTCGAGATAGCTGGTGTCGATGCCGTTCTTGTCGAGGAATGCCTTGACGTTGACCAGTTGCGATTTGATCGTATCGCTGAGCACGCTGGCCTGTTTCGCGATGGTGGCGCCGCCGAGGAACACCACGCCCGACAGCGAGCCCGCCAGCACGAGACAGACCATCGTCAGCCGCAGCGCGTGCGGTAGCCTGACGATGGTGCCGAGCCTGTTGGTCACGGCGTTGAGCGCGACGCCGAGCAACATGCCGGCGAAAATCAAAAACAGCGTCGCCGCGAAATACCAGGTGAACAGCAACAGGGCTGCAAACAGGACGACCCCGATGCCGCCGACCGATATCGACCATGCCAGGTCGTTGCGGGCCCGAAGTCGATCGTCAGCCGAGACTGCCACGTTGATTCCCCTCCAAACCGATTTCCGGCGGCACTGTTCAGCGAAATGCGCCCCGGATCAAGCGCGGAAGGCGCCGGTTTGACGCTGGCGCATCGGTTGTGCCAAGCGAAGCGCGGGATCCGGCCGTGGGTCGGCGAGGGACGATCGGTATGAACTTCAAATACGTCGGTCCGCTGCTGCTGCTGGCTGCGCTGGTCGTCGGCGACCAGATCCGGATCAACCGGCCCAATCACAAATACCGTCTGACAATCGAGGTGGAAACGTCTGATGGCGTCAAATCGGCCTCCGGCGTCATGGCGGTACATCCCGACCGAGGCTACAGCCGCGGCGGCAAGACCCGCACCAAAGGCGATGCCGTGTTCGTCGATCTCGGCGGCGGCAAGAACCTGGTCGCCTTGCTGGCCCATATCGACAAATCGCTCGTACTCGACGAGATCAACTACGTGGCGTTGCGCGCCTACAAGGCCGCGGGACAGAATGTGTCGTTCAACCAGATGAGCCGGATGACCGGTACGGTGCCGGTGAAGGGCGAGGTGATCCCGGTGCTGGTCAGCTTTGCCGACCCCGCCGATCCCGCCACCGCCCGCCTGGTGCCATCAGACAATATCGAGGCCGTGCTGGGCCCGGGCATCCGGCTCCGCGGCATTTCGGCCGAGGTGGTGCCGAACGGTGTCTGGCCGCTCGATTTCGGCGGTCCGCTCGGCGATCCCGTGACCCGCGGCATCGAGGCGAAGCTGCCGTGGCTGAACGGTGCGGACAATGCGGCTGAAAAGGCGGCGGAAAAGGCGCTTCGGGCCGCGGGATTGCGGGCCGGCGAGGCCATCGAT
This sequence comes from Hyphomicrobiales bacterium, assembly GCA_038212905.1. Lineage (GTDB taxonomy): Bacteria > Pseudomonadota > Alphaproteobacteria > Rhizobiales > Xanthobacteraceae > Bradyrhizobium. The sequence continues at coordinate 18,136 of JBBQUA010000060.1, read as the reverse complement.
TCCAAGGATGCATTCACGCGGAAATAGCAATGCACGCCCGGGCTTCGGCGTGGCATACTCGTCCGATGCAGACCGGGAGGCATGATCTGCCCGAAATTCGCGACGTGAGATTGGAAGCCATGCCAGAATCTTTGCAATGAGGAGGCCGGTCGTCGGGGTGATCGCAAACGCTTATCGCGTCGAGGATCGATTTGCGACGCAAATGACGGGCGAGCGCAATCTTCGCGCGGTTGCCGAAGTCGCCGGCGCGCTGCCGCTGATGTTCGCCGGCTGCTCCGAAATCACCGATCTCGGCGCGTTGCTGGATGTGGTCGACGGCGTGATCCTGACCGGCGCCCGCGCCAATGTTCACCCGACCCATTTTCGCACCGAACCGCACCCCAGCCACGAACCCTACGACCTTTCGCGCGACGGCCTCGCGCTGGCGCTGTCGCAGGCCTGCGTCGCGCGCGGCATACCCCTGTTCGGCATCTGCCGCGGCCTGCAGGAGATGAACGTCGCCTTTGGCGGCTCACTGCACCCCGAAATCCGGGAATTGCCCGGGCGCATCAATCCTCGGATGCCGCGGCTGGAGAGCGGCGAAATCCATCCGGATCCCACGGTGGTTTTCGCCGACCGCCATGACGTCAATCTCATTCCGGGCGGCGCCTTCGCAACGCTGCTGGGGAGCGAGACCATCCGCGTCAACTCGCTTCACGGCCAGGGCATCCTGGAGCCCGGCGGACGGGTGGTGGTCGAGGGGGTGGCCGAGGACGGCACCATCGAGGCGATCCGGATTGCAGATGCGCCGGGATTCGCGCTCGGCGTGCAGTGGCATGCCGAGTACGATCCGCAGCGCAATCCGATCAACCGCGCGCTGTTTCTTGCGTTCGGCGAGGCGCTGCTGGCGCACCAGCGGGCCGGCTGACCCCGTATTTTTACGGGAATAGCAGATGGATGTTGATGACCTCGATTTGAGGTACGGAAGCGGCCGCATTGAATGTTGATTTTGCGCCGCAGATGCCATTTGTTTCCAGGTCAGCCCACGCAAGAAATCAGAAACAAGGCGAAACAAGTGGTCGGTGGTATGAGGCTATCGACCAGGCTGGCGCTGGCAATGGTGTCGCTGGTGCTGGTGACCACCGCCGTTCTGAGCTTCATCACGTATCACTCGATCACCGGCGCGGCGCTTCCGATCGCGCTCGACCGGCTTGCCACCAAGGCGATGTTGATCGCGTCGAATCTGGAAACGGTGGTGAACAGCGTCGGCCAAGACGTGGCATCCCTGCAAAATTCGAACGGGGTGGCGCAACTGGGTGTCGCCAGAACCACCGTGCCGTTCCCGCATCAAGCCGACAAGGACATACGGGAAAGCATCGCGGCACGGCTTTCGCGTGTGCTGAAGGCGAAGTCGGAATATGCCGAGATCCGCATTATCGGCATCGCCGATGGCGGCCGGGAACTGGTTCGCGTGGTCCGCGGCAAGCCGGGCGGCGCAATCCGCATTGTTCCTGACGCCGAACTGGTTGAGGTCGGCGAACTCGACTTTTTCAAGCGGACGATCGGCCAGCCCAAGTACAGTATTCACGCCGCGCCCTTCGAGCCGGGGGAAAATGGCAGCGTCGGCCGTCCCGCCAATCCGATGCTTCACGTCGCCATACCGCTCTGGACCGCCAACGACCAAATATTCGGCATCGGGGTGATCGATCTCGATCTCGGACCGAGGTTCGACCGCATTCGGGCCGAGATGAGCGCCGAGAATCAGGTCTTTCTGGTGGATGGTGCCGGCGACTATCTGATCCATCCGGACCGCAGTCGCGAACTTGCTTTCGCGGCGGGTGCCCCGGCGCGCATCCATGACGATTTTCCGGGATTCGACAAGACGCTGGCGGGCGGCTCCGTCGGCAGGGGCGATATCTGGGAGAATCGCAGCGGTCAACGTGTCGGGGTCGGGACAGCGACGGTACCGCTTGCCGGCCTGACGGTGGTGGTTGCCTCCGATTATGCGGGTCTTGATCACGGCCGTGCCGTCGTGAGCAGTTCCGCGCAGGTCGGCGGCGGAGTTGCCGTGCTGCTGGCGATGTTCCTCGCGATCGCTCTGGCGCGCTCGCTTTCCGAACCGTTGGTGCAAATTACCGAAGCGGTGAAAGGGTTGTCGCGCGGCGAACTGAAAATGCTGCCTGCCGGAGGCGGCGCGGAGATCCGGGTGCTGTCGGAAGCATTCGCGGGGATGGCAACCGAACTCAGGGCGAAGCAGGCGCTGCTGGAAAATACCATCGCAAGCATCGGCGACCCCGTGATCGTTGCCGACGAGCGCGGACGGGTCGTCGTCGCCAATGCCGCCGCGCAGCGGCTGCTCGGGATAGATCCGGGCGCCGATCCGGAAAAAACCGTGCGCAAGTTCAGCTACTTCTATCCGGACGGCGTGACGCCCCTGCCGTTTTCGAATTCGGCGCTGGCGCGCGCGCTGCGTGGCGAAAGCGTGGACGAGCTGGAGTTTATCGTACATCCGGAGGCCCCGCGCCTCCCGGCCTACATCGTGGCGAATGCCAGACCGCTGCGAGACGAAAACGGCAGCGTGCGCGGGGCGGTAACCGTTTTCCGCAATATCACCGAGCAACGGCAAGCGCATCTGGCCCTGGTCGAGAGCGAGCAGCTGGCGCAGGCCATCGTCAAGACGGCACTCGATGCTTTCGTCCAAATTGACGAAGCGGGTGTCATCCTCGACTGGAGTCCGCACGCCGAAGCCATGATGGGGTGGACGCGCGCGGAGGCGGTTGGCTTCAACATCGGCGATTTGATCGTGCCTGCGGCGCGGCGCGCTGAGCACACGAAGCGGATCAGCCAGTTCCTGCACGAGGTTATGCTGGATATGGCGACCGGCTGGAGGTTCGAATCGCCTTCGCTGCATCGCGACGGCAGGGAAATCTTCACCGAAGTGTCGCTGACGGCGTTGCGGCGCGGCGACGGTTACATCCTCAATGTGTTCCTGCGGGATATCACCCGGAAGCGCGCAACCGAGGAGCAGTTGATCCAGGCGCAGAAGATGGAGTCGGTCGGCCAGCTCACCGGCGGCATCGCGCATGACTTCAACAACATGCTTACCGTCATCACCGGGACGATTGAAATCCTGGCCGAGGGGGTTCAGGACAGGCCGGATCTGGCGCAAATTGCGGCATTGATCGGCGACGCCGCCGACCGCGGCGCGAAACTGACGGCGAATTTGCTGGCGTTCGCCCGCAAGCAGCCGCTGCGGCCGACAAAAATCGACGTCAATGCGCTGGTCAGGGAAGCTGCGGGATTTCTGGCGCAGACGCTCGGCCGGCAGATCGAGATCCAGACCAACCTCAGCGACTATCTGTGGCCGGCCCATATCGATCCCGGCCAACTCAGCTCCGCGCTCGTCAACCTCGCCATCAACGCCCGCGACGCCATGCCTGACGGGGGAAAATTGACGTTCACGACCAACAATATCACGCTGGACGGGCCTGCCGGCGTCGCAAGAGGGGTCGATCATCCCGGCGACTACATCGTCGTCGAGGTGACGGACACCGGCACCGGGATTCCCGAAGCGATCCGGGACCGGATTTTTGAGCCGTTCTTTTCGACCAAGGAAACCGGGCAGGGCACCGGACTTGGACTCAGCATGGTATTTGGCTTCGCCAAACAGTCCGGCGGCAATATCGAGGTTCGCAGCGAGGCGGGCCGCGGAACCAGTTTCAGGATCTATTTGCCAAGGGCGGTGGAGGGAGGCTTTCAACTGCTGCCAACGGAGAATGTGCAATCGCCGGGCGGCGCCGAAACGATCCTGTGTGTCGAGGATGACCCCAGCGTGCGTGCCTACGTGGTGGTTCAACTTCAGAGCCTTGGCTACAAGGTTCTGGTGGCATCGAATGCGGCCGAAGCGCTGGCGATCGAGGAGACGGGCGCCAATTTCGATCTTCTGTTTACCGATATCGTCATGCCGGGGAAATTGAACGGCAGGCAGCTCGCCGAAGCGATGGCCGTGCAGCGGCCCTCGCTGGGGGTACTGTTCACGTCGGGCTACACCTATGATGCCCTCAGCCGGCACGGCCAGGTTTCGTCCGACATCCGCTTGCTGGTGAAGCCGTACCGCAGGGCAGAGCTCGCGCGCATGCTGCGTCTCTGCCTGGATCCGCCGGCCGGCGCCGCAACCGATCCGATACCAACCCCGTATTCCGTGCTGGAAGACCGCGATCGCTTCCTGCGGAAGCCGCCGGAGTAGCCGGGGGCGGCTTCGCGCTCATGCAAGCCCAATCGCCTCAGGCCGCCTTGCCGATTTTCTCCACCTTGACGCCGCCGCCCTCCAGCAACATGACCTTGTTGAGCAGTTTGACCAGCGCATAGACGGATTCGATGGCGGGCGCTGCCGTATTGGTCAGCCTCGCCATTTCCAGGATCGAACCGATCAGCGCCTCGGTCTCCAGCGAGCGGCCGGCTTCGACGTCCTGCAGCATCGAGGTCTTGTGCGCGCCGACGGCTTCCGCGCCGGCAATGCGTTTGTCGATGCTGACGCGGAAGGTGACGCCGAGTTTTTGCGCGATGTCCTGCGCTTCTTTCATCATGGCCGCCGCCAGCGCGCGGGTTTCGGCGAACTGGCAGATGTCCACCAGCGTGGCATGGGTCAGCGCCGAGATCGGGTTGAACGACAGATTGCCCCACGCCTTCAGCCAGATCTCCGAGCGGATATCCGGCAGCACCATGGATTTCAGCCCGGCCTTGATGAAGACGTCGTGCAATTCCCTGACGCGAGGGGTCTCCTTGCCGTCGAGTTCGCCGATCGGGAAGCGGTCGCCCTCGACATGGTGGATGACGCCCGGCGCCGTGGCCGCCGCCGCGGGGTAGACCACGCAACCGATCAGGCGTTTGGGGTCGATATGTTTGGTCAGCACGCCGGAGGGATCGAGGCTGTCGAGCTTGTGGTTGTCGTACTGGCCGCCTAGCCGCTGGAAGTACCACCACGGCAGCCCGTTCTGCACCGTCAGCACAATGGTGTCGGGACCGAGCAGCGTATCGATGTCGCGCACGACCTGATCGAGGAAGTGGGCCTTCACCGCCAGCACCACGATATCCTGCTTGCCGGCATCCGCCGGCTTGTTGACGGCCTTCATTCTGGCGGTCTGGACCTTGCCGTCATGCCATTCCAGCTTGAGGCCGTTCTTCTGGATCGCGGCGAGGTGGGCGCCCTGGTCGATCACGGTGACGTCCTCGCCCGCCAGCGCGAACTTGGCCGCCAGCAGGCCGCCAATCGCGCCGGCGCCGACCACGCAGATTTTCTTCTGCGCGGGCGCAGCGCCCGTCAAATACGGGCTCGGCAGCACCTGGTCGAACACATTGGAAAGACTGCCGACACCGTCGATCACGATGTCGACGACGTTGTGGGCGTCAGCCATGGTGCCGGCGCCGAGCGAGGTGCCGCAGGCGATGACGTCGCCGGGCATCAGGGTCACGTCCTTTGAAATCGCGGCGAGCAGCCGGTGCGGCGGGAAGAACATGTCGGCGACCGGATAGTTCTGCCGCTCCTTGCCGTTCAGGATGGTCCTGACCGAAAGCTTCAGCGGATCGAGGCCGGTGGCGATGACCGGGCCCATCACGCCGAACGTGTCAAAACTCTTGGAGCGCGCCCATTGCTCGAACGACTTGTCCTTGCGCAGCAGATCGACAGCGGTGACGTCGTTCACGCAGGTATAGCCGAAGATGTAGTCGCCGGCCTCGGCTTCGGAGATATTGAAACATTTCTTGCCGATCACGATGCCGAGTTCGCCTTCGTAAATGATCTTTCCGGCATAGGTGGCGGGGCGCTCGATCGGCTTGTTGGCGGGCCAATAGGCATTCGGCGCCTTGAGAAACCACAGCGGCTCCTTCGGCTCGGTGAAATCGTTCTTGGCCGCGAGCTGGTGAAAATTGTTCCACAGGCAGATCATTTTCGACGGCTGACACGGCGTCAAAATCTCAACGTCGGCGAGTTTCAGCGTCTGGCCGCTGGGTTTCGCACCGGCGAACATATCGCCGGTATGAACCGCGATGGCGTCGCCTTCCAGCGTGCCGAAGCCGGTCTTGCCATCCTGCTCAAAACGGATCCACTTTGCCATCTGCGATCTCCCCCGGTGCGTATTGCCAGCGTCGTTCGAATGCGCGGCGTCGTTCACTGTAGCCCTCGCGCCTGCTTCCGCAATCATGCACCGCATCATTTGGGGACGCCGCCAATGTCGGCTATAGAAGGAGATGACGACGGCCGGCGAACGGTCGCGCAATCAGTGGGAGGATGCCCATGTCGGGCCGCAAATGGTCGAGACGTGACTTGCTCAAGGGTTCGGCGGCATCCGCCGCGGGCCTGGTGTTCGCCGAGCCGCTGCGGGCCGGGGCGCCACCACCGACGGCGGTGACGCCGGCCTTGATCGAAGCCGCGCGCAAGGAAGGCAAGGTCTCGTTCTACACCGCGCTGGAGCTCAACACCGCCGAGCGGCTGGCGAAGGTGTTCGAGGCCAGATATCCCGGCATCGCCGTGCGCGTCGAGCGCTCCGGCGCCGAGCGGATTTTCCAGCGTATCGCGCAGGAGCAGGGCAGCGGCATCAAGGCGGTCGACGTCGCCAACTCGACCGACCCCGCGCATTATCTCGACTGGAAGAAGAACGGCTGGCTGGCGGCCTACATTCCGGAAGAAGTCGCCAAACATTTTCCGGCCGATCAGGTCGATCCGGATGGCATGCACGCCACCTCCTGCGCCTGGATGGAGGCGATCGGCTACAACACCAATCTGGTCAAGCGCGAGGACGCGCCGAAGAGCTACGCCGACCTGCTCGATCCCAAGTGGCTGGGCAAGATCGTCAAGGGCCATCCCGGCTACTCCGGCGCCATCATGACCGCGACCTTCGTGCTGGCGCGCGACCTCGGCTGGCCGTATTTTGAAAAGCTGGCGCAGCAGAAAGTCATGCAGCTGCAGTCGGCCGCCGATCCGCCGAAGAAGATTCTATTGGGCGAGCGCGCCGTGATGGCGGACGGCAATGACTACAATGTGGTGCTGGCCAAGGACCAGGGCAAGCCGGTGGAAGTGGTGTACGCGTCAGAAGGCTCGCCCCTGATCATCGTGCCCTCCGGCATCTTCAGCGGCGCCCCCAATCCGAACGCGGCACGACTGTTCCAGAGTTTCTTCTTCAGCGCCGAGGCCCAGCAATTGCTGGTCGACACCTTTGCGCATCGCTCGTTCCATGCCCAGGTCAAGGAGAAGCCCGGCCACATCCCGCTGTCGGCGATCAAACTGCTGAAGGCGGACCCGGCGCAGGTGCTGGCGCAGAGCGAGATGATCAAGACGAGGTACAGCAAGCTGTTCGGGGTGTGAGAGGCGAGGGGCTCTCGTCGGGAGTGAAGCCATGCAGGTCGTAAAATGAGGCAACAGCCTTGCCATCCGGCTCCCTGTCGCAGTGGTGGAAGCGCTGACCTCAAGGAAGGCGACGAGGTTGAAATTCATGTCGCCGATGGCAGGCAGTTTGGTGTTGCACGCAAACCAGAGCGCGCTGACTTGTTGAAGCGTCTGCGGGCTTTGCGCGGTTGCCTGCCTCCCGATTTCAAATTTGATCGGGATGATACAAATGGCGGTTAGCTTTTGCCGAGTGGTATGGCCCGTCGAAATGCTACTGATTGCTGCTTCGGCGCTTTACGCCGGCCGCAATACATCGTGGTCGGAGGACATATGTCCAGGTTTTGGCACTTCGCAGACCTAGGCGGTCGGATCGACGATGTCTGCTAATGGGAATTCAGCCGACATCACGGGCACGCGAGCAAGGTCTGCTTTCGACCCATCTCGGAAGTCGGGTGGCGCAGTTTGCTGGGCTGCGGTAAAGCCACTTCTGGTAAGCAGGCCTTATCCGCTCCAAAGGAGATATGTCCATCATGCTGGACCGCATTCTCGATGCAGCAACGGACAACCTCAGGTTCGCGAAGATTTTGGTCCAAATAGGTCTCGATCCAAACAACGTGACCTGGGACGCCATCTTCAACCGCCTGCTGGAAATCTTTCTGCACAACATCACGCTTGCTAATACGTTCGCTCTAGTCGGCGCGATCTTCTTTGTTGCCACATTACTGACGCACACAATGGTGCCGCTGCGGGTCGCTAACATGATCGGTTGCGCATTCTTCGCCATCTTCGGTGCGCTCACCGGAGCCGTCACGACCTTTCTTCTATATTTCCTGATGATTCCCATCAATGCCTACCGTCTCCGTCAAATGCTCGCTCTCGTGAAGAAGGCGCGCACCGCACAGGGCGACATGTCGATGGAGTGGCTCAAGCCGTTCATGACCGGCCGCAAGTATCGCAAGGGCGATATCTTGATGAAGAAGGGTGACGCAGCCAACGAAATGCTGCTGACCGTTACCGGAAAATTCCGGGTCGTCGAAATCAACGTCGAACTTCCGCCTGGGCGTTTGATGGGCGAACTTGGTTTCCTCACGTCCGACAACCGCCGGACCGCAACGATCGAATGTATCGAAGATGGCCTCGTCTTGACTATCAGCTATGAAAAGCTGCTTGAGATTTACTTCCAAAACCCGCAGTTCGGCTATTACTTCCTTGTCTTGACCAGCCAGCGCCTGTTGGAAAATCTCGCGCGGGCCGAAGCGATCATCGCGCAGAAGAAGATCGCGCCGCAGACGCCTTTCCCCAACGGACCGGTCCGGAGCGATTGATCCCGGCCGTCGCCTACTCCGCCGCTGCCGTCCTAATTCCCACTGGCTTCGCGCGCACGGCGCAGAACTTGAATTCGGAGATATTTCCAAACGGATCGAGCGCCAGCTTGGTGAGCAGCAGATTGGCAACAGTCCTCTCGCTCAACCTTCGCTTGGCAGGGCTTGAAGTGCCGATCATTACACTCTGCCTGCGGCTATCACCTCTAAACCGAAGGCGGAAACAAGAGGGGCTTGCTGCAGAGCATGAGTCCGTTGCTGGCACTAAGCTGCCGATCCGGGATGTCCGCTGTAAGGTCGCTATCGGAGGCAAACCGGACATGGCGCGAATAGCCCAATTTGGTCGAGAATGACCCAGGCTGTGTGAAAACTCCCGGTTCGGACTCGCGCATGGAAGCCGTTTCTCGATTGCGTTGAATAGGAGAAGAACAGCACTGGCAGCGATCGCCGAAAGAAGGAATAGGAGAAAACAATTCTGCGACTTCTCCGCTCGCGCTCGTTTTCACAGATCCGCAACACCGCCTGACGGCGGTTTGCGAGTACGATCCGTTCGCGATGGCGGTTTGACGAATGGCTTGGTGAAACTTAAGGGATTCAGGTACACATCAACAAACGCTCGTTTATTGGGTCAAGTCATGACTTTGCCGACCGCTCAAAAACCCCCCGCCGCGACTAAGATTGTTATCCCAGGGTTTGCGCTTTTCGGTCTTTCGGGCCATTGGTTCAACGAGCTTCTGCATTTCAAGAACGAAAGTTTGGATATCGGCCTGACGCCTCGGATCCTGGTGCCTCGTTCGACTGAAGAACAAGTTGCGGCGGAAATCGAGGCGGATCGAGTTCTAGACCCGCTTCCCGGATTCGAAGTCAACGCTGAGAATTTTGTTCTCTCAACGGTGACATTCGCTGACACCGCCCATCTTTTCGCGCCATTGCGCGCATGGTTGGACGCGGAATGTCTTGATTCATCTGATATCATCTACTTCCCGCAAGGACACCCGGTCCTTATACGCGGTATCGGCAGGTGGCTCTCAGAGCAATCGGACGGCAAGCGCCCGGCCGTGTTTTTTCGCATTATCGGGGACGAATTGACGGACCTGGACACTGGACGCTTCAAGGCTCGGGCAGCTTTCTACCGACTGGCATCTGCGGATCTTGACAATGCGTCAGGCCAGGAGCGCGTGTTTTTCCTGGTGAACTCGTCGGCAAAGGCGCGCTCGGTATCCCGCGTGCTTCGCCGGCGTCCTTTCATGATGCAGCATCATTTTGGCAGACCCCCAGATACCACGCTGGCGACAGAAACAGTTAGCCCGACGGTCTATGTGCACTTGAACAGCAGATCAGGCAGATGTTTCACCAATCTCAGCGAAACTATTAAACGCGTTTGCGCGGTTGAACCCGCCGTAAGGTTCTTGATCAAACCTGCCGGTGATATCTCAGAAGCAATGGCTGCCCTCAATCTGGAAGACAGTCCGTCCGTTGAGCTTCTTCCGCTGGAAATGAATACTATAGAATACTTCAAGAACCTATCGCGATCGACGCTTGTCTTGTTGGCCTACGAAGCGCAGCCCTATCGATTTTTGACTTCTGGCGTATTCACGGAGGCCGCTAGTTTGGGCAAGCCCGTGATTGTGCCGAGTGGCACTTGGATGGCTGAGAAAATTGCACAGGGTTACGGCGTTGGCATGTTGTTTGCGGACCATTCAACGCAATCAATGGCTGACGTCATTTTGAAAGGTCTTCAGGCCTCTCACCAACTCGCTTCTGCTGCACAAAAACTCGCCCCGCGCCTCGCAGAAGAAACTGGTTGCCGGCGATTTATCGAAACCATGGTATCTCTTTCCAAAACCGCTCCCGATATGGAGCCGAGTTACGAGATAGCTGATGAGATTGATTTCAGCGATGCGATCGATTCACGCGGTTTCATGGGGAAGGGCTGGGGAGAAACTGAACGATGGGGCACATGGACCATCGGTAGCCGCGCTGAATTGTCATTGAAAATCAGTGCGAGACCAGACAGACAGCTTTTCTTGAATGCTTTTGCCTTCGCCCATTTGCCGCGGCAAGACCATGAGGGTGTCAATGTTCGCGTTTACTGCGGCGATAAACGAATTGCAGAGTGGAAATTTAATCCTGCAGAAGCAGAGGGAGGTCGACCGCGCTGGTTTTCAGCGCCGCTTCCTGCTCCCGAACATCTTGAAGGTATTTTGGAATTTTACTTCGAAATTCAAGGTTCGACTTCGCCCTATGCCGAGGGATTGAGCCATGACAGGCGAATTCTCGGGTTGGGTCTTTGCAAGTTGTCGATTGCCGAGGTCGAGGAAGGCTCTGTGATCTCGAGCAAAACATCGCTTATTTTCGGGGCTATCAGGACCGTTTTTGGCACCAACCAGACCTCCAGAGATGTCCGCTATCCGGTCGCTACCGGGGGCAAAGCGGACATGAACCGAAGGGGCTGACTTGGCAGTATTTGACCCAAAGCGGACGTTTATCCTCCGATAGCGGGATCGGAAACAGGCCGTCCGTCGAGCTTAAGGCCGAGCGCCTGACGCTCCATCGGTGACATCAGTTCCCAATTGTTGCTTTCCGGTAACAGGCGTTTGGCCGGTTCCGCTTTAAAGTTCCGGCAGATTCTCGATAACCCCTTTGCCCCGCTTAGCTCAAGGACCGGAACATGAAAAAGTTTCTGCTCGGTGCGATTGCAACCTTCGTGCTTTCCTCGACCGCTTTCGCTGCCGATCTTCCGGCGCGGACTTACACCAAAGCGCCGGCAGCCATTGTCAGCCCAGTCTACAATTGGTCGGGCTTCTATGTCGGCGCCAACGGCGGCGGTGCATGGAGCCGCAAATGCTGGGATGCGAATCCCTTTACGATCGATATCTTTTTCATTCCTCCGTTTACGATCCAGGGACCCGAAGGCTGCCATACGGCGAACGGCGCAACGGCTGGCGGTCAAATCGGTTATCGCTGGCAGAGTGCGGCCTGGGTGGTCGGCCTGGAAGCGCAGGGCAATTGGGCTGATCTGGTCGGCTCGAATCCCACTCAACTTGCTGCCTTTGCCGGAGCCAATCTCAACAACCGCAGCAAGATTGATGCTATTGGCCTGTTCACGGGTCAGGTCGGTTACAGCTGGAATAGTTTCCTGCTCTACGTGAAGGGCGGCGCGGCAATCGTGCGCGACAAGTACGACGTCTTCGTGTCGGCTGCGGGAGGTCCGCTTCCAGCCGGCTTTATCGCGGCCTCTGGCAGCGAAACCCGCTGGGGCGCCGCGGTCGGGGTCGGCGGCGAGTATGCCTTCACGTCCAATTGGTCGTTCGCGCTTGAATATAATCACTTGTTCATGGGCGCGCGCGATGTGCGCCTGACCTACGATCCGGCGGGCTTCATCGCGCAATTCAACCACAACGAACGCATCCGCCAGGATGTCGACATGGTCACCGCGCGCATCAACTTTCGCTTCGGCGGTCCGGTCGTCGCGAAATTCTGATCGGCCAGACATCGACAAGACGAAAAAGCCCGGCCAGCGCGCCGGGCTTTTTTGTGCGACTTCCGCTCATGGCACATTTCGGAAGTTGCGCGATGTCCGAGTTGAGTCCGCTATGCGCTCCAAGGCGGAAATTGCCGCAAAGCAAAAAAACCTCGCCAGCTGGGATCATCAGGCGAGGTTTCTTTCGATAGAGATTGCGCCGCTGAGAACGGCACGGGCAGTACGATAAGCAGCGAGTCTCGTTGCGGCTTTCTGATGCCGCCTATCGTCCATCCCTCGCCGTGACTTACGCGCAGGGAATCTCGTGACCGATCAGGAATTATATTAGTTGTCGTCGCACTACGGCGAGTCGGTTTCATTATCGCCGAACATCTTGACTCCGAGACGCTTGACGCCGAGGAAGCAATCACCCGGTTGATAGCACTTTTGGATACACGGGAACTCGCCCGCGCGATGGGACGGCTAGAGCGCGGATACGGGTTACGGGTGGTGAAGTAGAGACTGCCTCACAGCATCAATCCGCACATAAATTATGATCGGCGTCGGGGGCGGGAACTTAACCGATCAACTGCCGTTGATTGGTTATGAAGGTATCACTGGCTCTCTTTTTGTCGTTTGTTGCAATTTGTCCGCTTCACGCTGAAACGGGAGTGGCCGCGTTCTATAGCGGCGGGCGCACCGCGAGCGGCGAAGTGGTTGGCCCCAACGGCCTCACTGCCGCTCACAAGACGCTCCCGTTTGGCACGCGGGTCAAAGTGACCAACAAACGCAATGGGAAAACGGTCGTCGTTCGGATTGTTGACCGTGGGCCTTTTAATCGGGGGCGCATCATCGACTTGAGCCATGCCGCAGCCCGTGAACTCGATATGATCCGCGCCGGTACGGCGATGGTCAGCCTTGAGCGGGAATAGCGACGGCCTGATGAATCTTGAATCGCTTGAGACAGCCGCCTTCGGGCTGCTTTTGCTTTTGTACCCTGCAAACGGGATTTCCGTTGCTGGCACTTTGCGGAGCTCTCGCGAGGTCCGACTTGAGTCCGGAATACGCACCAAAGCGGACGTCCACTCACCACTCTGAATCTGTGGCTTCAAGCCATCGTTCCGCAAACGAAAGGCGCCCTCGCGGGCGCCTTTCGCGTTTTCAGGCCGTGACGCCAGCGGAAAACCCCGCCGACAACATCACTGCGAATAGTACATGTCGAATTCGACCGGATGCGGGGTCATTTCGAAACGCTCGACTTCGGTCATCTTCAGCTCGATGAAGCTGTCGATGAAGTCGTCGTCGAACACGCCGCCGTTCTTGAGGAAGCCGCGGTTCTTGTCGAGATTTTCCAGCGCCTCGCGGAGCGAACCGCACACCGTCGGAATCGACTTCAGTTCTTCCTTCGGCAGGTCGTAGAGGTCCTTGTCCATCGCCGGACCCGGATCGATCTTGTTCTTGATACCGTCGAGGCCGGCCATCACCATCGCGGCGAAGGCGAGGTAGGGGTTGGCCATCGGATCGGGAAAACGCACCTCGACGCGCTTGGCCTTCGGATTGTTGGTGTAGGGGATGCGGCAGGAGGCCGAGCGGTTGCGCGCGGAGTAGGCGAGCAGCACGGGGGCTTCGTAGCCGGGGACCAGGCGCTTGTAGGAGTTGGTCGACGGGTTGGTGAAGGCGTTGATGGCCTTGGCGTGCTTGATGATGCCGCCAATGTAGTGCAGGCAGGTCTCCGAGAGGTCGGCGTATTTGTTGCCGGCGAAGACAGGCTTGCCGTCCTTCCAGATCGACTGGTGGACGTGCATGCCCGAGCCGTTGTCGCCATAGACCGGCTTCGGCATGAAGGTGGCGGTCTTGCCGTAGATGTGCGCGACCTGGTGGATGCAGTATTTGTAGATCTGCATCTGGTCGGCCATCAGCGTCAGCGTGTCGAACTTCATGCCGAGCTCGTGCTGGGCGGAAGCTACTTCGTGGTGATGCTTCTCGACCTTGACGCCCATCTTGGCCATCGCGCCGAGCATTTCCGAGCGCATGTCCTGCACCGAGTCCTGCGGCGGAACGGGGAAGTAGCCGCCCTTGGTGCGGATGCGGTGGCCGAGGTTGCCGCCCTCATATTCGGTGTCGGAGTTGGTGGGCAGTTCCGACGAATCCAGCTTGAAGCCGGTGTTGTAGGGGGTGGTCTGGTAGCGGACGTCGTCGAATACGAAGAACTCGGCTTCCGGTCCGAAGAACACGGTGTCGCCGACGCCCATCGACTTGACCATCGCCTCGGCCTTCTTGGCGATGCCGCGGGGGTCGCGGTTGTAGGGTTCGCCGGTGGTCGGCTCGAGAATGTCGCAGGTGATGACCATGGTGGTTTCGGCGAAGAACGGATCGATCGTCGCGGTGACGGGATCGGGCATCAGGGTCATGTCGGATTCATTGATCGCCTTCCAGCCGGCGATCGAGGAGCCGTCGAACATCGTGCCCTCGGCGAAGATTTCCTCGTCGATCATGCCGATGTCGAAGGTCACATGCTGCCACTTGCCGCGCGGATCGGTGAAACGCAGGTCGACGTATTTGACGTCGTTGTCCTTGATGGATTTCAGGACGTCTTTGGCGGTCTTCATGAATACCCCTTCTGGCTTACAGGTTCTGGCTTGCAGGTTATGGCTTGCAGGTCACACGGATCTGGCCGCGGGCAGCGACCTTCGGTCATGCTCATTACAATTGGGCCAAGCCCAATACAATATCAGAGGCTCGATTCAGATGGCATCCAGCCCGGATTCGCCGGTTCGGATGCGGATGGCTTCCTCGATGTTGGAAACGAAGATCTTGCCGTCGCCGATGCGCCCGGTCTGGGCGGCGCGCCGGATCGCGTCGATCGCCTTCTCGACCAGGTCATCCCCGATCACGATCTCGATTTTGACCTTGGGCAGAAAGTCCACGATGTACTCGGCGCCGCGATAGAGTTCGGCGTGCCCCTTTTGCCGCCCGAAGCCCTTGGCTTCGGTGACGGTGATGCCCTGCAGTCCGACTTCCTGAAGCGCTTCTTTCACCTCGTCGAGCTTGAATGGCTTGATGATGGCTTCGATTTTTTTCACTGAACGCCTCCCGGGCACTTCCATATTGCAGACTGCAGCTTTGTTCACTGGGCACACTGATGCACTTGGCGGTCAGCACGACGGTCCAGAGCCGCCTTCCCCAAAAGCAGGGTCTATGCCAAGTTGTGAAGGTGCCTGATTTTGAAATGTTATCAGACTTTTAACAGGCATGGACCAGCACTTGGAGCAAGCATACCCATGATACTCGAGCCTATAAAATAGGCAAACAGGTCAATTGGTGTGCATTCAGCACGGACTCAGTGTGAGCGGGTGACGGGGAATGCCTCAGGATGAGGCGCGAGGATCGGGAATTTGGCATGGAAGTTCTCACGACTGCCGAGATGGAGCGTGCCGACCGGCTGACCATTGCCGCGGGGACTCCCGGATTCGCGCTGATGCTCAGCGCCGGCCAGGCGGTGGCCGAAGCCGCGATGGATCTGGTGGAGGAGGGGCCGATCCTGGTGGTTGCCGGCGCCGGCAACAATGGCGGCGACGGTTTTGTAGCGGCGGCCGAACTGGCGGCACGCGGCCGGGAGGTGTCGGTGATCCTGCTGTGTGAGCGGGATCATCTGCAAGGCGACGCGGCGTCCGCGGCGAGGGGCTGGAAGTTTCCGGTGCTGCCGTTCAATCCGCAGGCGATCGGCAAGCCCGCACTGATCATCGATGCGCTGTTCGGCGCCGGTCTCAACCGCCCGGTCGAGGGCGAACCCTACGCGATGATCGAGGCTATCAACGCCAACGGCGCGCCGGTTCTCAGCGTCGACCTGCCGAGCGGCATCAATGGCACCAGCGCAGCCGTCATGGGCATCGCCATCAACGCCACCGAAACGATAACGTTCTTTCGGCGCAAGCCGGCGCATTTGCTGCTGCCGGGCCGGATGCACAGCGGCCGTCAGGTGCGCGTCGCCGATATCGGGATCGACCCCGGCGTGCTCGCCGAGATCAAGCCGCAGACCTTCGAGAACGTCCCGCAAGCCTGGCGCCCGTCGTTTCCGGTGCCGCGGATCGACGGCCATAAATATGCCCGCGGCCATGCGGTGATCGTGTCAGGGGATATCGCCGCGACCGGCGCGGCGCGGCTGGCGGCGCGGGGCTGCCTGCGCGCCGGCGCCGGGCTGGTGACGCTGGCGTCGCCCCGCGATGCGCTGGCCGTCAACGCCGCGGCGCTGACCGCCGTGATGGTCCACGCCATCGACAGCGTGGTCGAATTCGCCGAACTCCTGACCGACCAGCGTCTCAATACGCTGGTGATCGGCCCGGGCGCCGGTGTTGGCGATCGTATCAGGGATTTCGTCCTGACCGCGCTGTCGGCGCAGCGCAGCCTCGTGCTCGATGCCGATGCGCTGACCAGCTTTGCGGCGGCCCCCGATCGCCTGTTCGAAGCGATCACGGGTTCGCACGACCAGCAGGTGGTGCTGTCGCCGCTTGAAGGCGAGTTTCCGCGGTTGTTCAGCGATATCAGCAACAAGCATCCCTATCGCTCGAAACTGGAGCGGGTGCGCGCCGCCGCCGAACGCAGCGGCGCCGTGGTTCTGCTCAAGGGGCCGGACACGGTGGTGGCCTCGCCGGACGGCCGCGCCACTATCGCGTCGAACGCGCCGCCCTGGCTGGCCACCGCCGGCGCCGGCGATGTGCTGGCGGGAATGATCGCTGGCCTGCTGGCGCAGGGCGTGCCGGCGTTCGACGCCGCCTCGATCGGGGCCTGGATGCACGGCGAGGCCGGGCGCGAGGCCGGGCCGGGGCTGATCGCCGAAGATCTGCCGGAGGTGCTGCCGGCGGTGTTCCGCAGGCTCTATGACGAGTTCGGGATCGACTACTGAGACGGCGTGGCAGCGACTTAAAGCGTTACCGCAAGCCGTTCACACCAGATATCTTGTGACAGCCGTTTCGTCCCAATCCAGCCCAAGGCCGGGCCCGCGCGCGGTCACCGCGCCGTCGACGATCTGGATGGGGTCGACCAGAATGCTGCGGGCGAGGTCAAGCACTTCTAGCCAATGCGCCGTCGGGGTTACCGCCAGCATATGGGAACTGGCCTCGGCAAACAGGTGGCTGGACATCGGGATCGAGGCGGCCTCGGCCTGGCCGGCGATGCGGAGCCAGCCGGTGACGCCGCCGCATTTCATCAGATCGGGCATGATGAAATCGGACGCGCCGACCGCGATCGCTTCGGCAAAGCCGCGCGGAAACCACCAGTTCTCGCCGGCCTGAATCGGGGTCGGGGACATTTCCCGGACCTTGGCGTGACCGAGCAGGTTTTCCTGCGGCACCGGTTCTTCGATCCAGTGCAGGTCGTAGGGCGCCAGCCGTTCGATCCGGCTGATGGCTTCAGCGGGATCGAGCGATTGGTTGAAGTCGATCATGAGCGCGATATCGGGCCCGATCAGGTCGCGAACCCCGCTGACGACCCGCTCGTCATTGGCGGCGTCGCCGTCGCCGCCCTTGATCTTGATGCCCTTAAAACCCTGGTCGAGCGAACGCTTGAGGTCTTTGGCGTCGGCCTTGGGGTCGACCACGCCGTAACTGTCATAGGCCCGGATCGGCCGCGGCGAGCCGCCGAGCAGAGTGACCAGCGGCTGGCCCGCGGCCTGGCCCAGCGCGTCCCAGAACGCCATGTCGAGACCTGATACCGCCATGCCGACCAGGCCCTGCCAGCCGAGCAGCCGGAACTTGGCGTCCATCGCCGCCATCAGGTCGGACGGCGCGATGGCCTTGCCGGTGATGTCGCGGCCGATCTCCTCGATCAGCAGCACCAGCGGTTTTAGCGTCAGCCGGGCGTAGGCGAAGATGTAGGAGCGCCCGGTAACGCCCTGATCGGTCACGACATCGATCAGCACCAACGGCGCGGCCTCGATGACGCCGAAGGCGTTTTTGACCGGCCGGCTGATCGGCGCGACGACGGCGCGGGCCG